>WHTV01000078.1 GCA_009377535.1 Kiloniellaceae bacterium | reverse complement strand
ATGGGTGTAGTCGATGAACACCTCGGCACCTGCGAGGGCCTCGCCGACGTCGGCCGTGATGGCGATGCCGGTCGCCGCGCGGCCGAGGGCTTCGCCGACATCGAGACCGGCCGTCTTGCGCGCCAGCGCGCCGGTCAGCTCCAGGTCGTCGGCATCCAGGATGCCGGCGGTGATGGCCTTGCCGGTCCAGCCGGTCACCCCGGCCATGCAGATCTTCGTCATCTCGTCGCGTTCCTTCCTTGCAATGCAGTCCGGCGGTTCCGTCAGGCACCGGTCCCTGCTATTGAACCCTCTCACCAACAGCACTACCACCGCCACGCCGCTTGCCGAAGGAAGACCGGGAAACGCCCGCCGCCATCGCCGAGAGCCGAGGCGGCGCTTTCCGCGGTTCCCAGCCCCATGCGCGACCGACAGGGCGCTTATGCGCCGGCAAAGCTGGCCCGGCGCTCCGCCGGGGAGTAGGCTGCCGTTGCGCGACCTTCGCTGCGTCTTTTTCTAGGAGAGTCTCCATGAGCGTCCGGCCAAACTCGGCGGCCAGCCGTGATATCGCCTATCACCTGCACCCCTACACCAACGCCCGCAAGAACGAGGTCGAAGGCTCCCTGATCCTCGACCGCGGCGAGGGCGTCTACGTGATCGACGACCAGGGCAACCGCTACCTGGAGGCTTTGGCCGGCCTGTGGTGCGCCGGTCTCGGCTTCAGCGAGAAGCGCCTGGTCGAGGCGGCCACCAAGCAGATGGCCAAGCTGCCCTACTATCATTCCTTCGCGCAGCGAACCGCGACGCCGGTGGTCGACCTGGCCGAAAAGATCGTGCAGATCACGCCGCCGCAGCTCACCAAGGTGTTCTTCGCCAACTCCGGCTCCGAGGCCAACGACACCGCTATGAAGATGGTGTGGTACTACAACAACGCGCTGGGCCGGCCCGAGAAGAAGAAGATCATCAGCCGCATCAAAGGCTATCACGGCGTCACCATCGCCGCCGCCAGCCTGTCGGCGATGCCCTACGTGCAGGCCGACTTCGACGTGCCGATCGCAAACGTCATCCATACCGGCTGCCCGCACCACTACCGCTTCGCCCAGGCCGGCGAGAGCGAAGAGGACTTCGTCGATCGCCTGGCGCGCGAGCTGGAAGAGCTCATCGTGCAGGAGGGCCCCGACACCGTGGCCGCCTTCATCGGGGAGCCGTTGCAGGGCGCCGGCGGCGTGCTCGTGCCGCCGCAGGGCTACTGGCAGAAGATCCAGGCGGTGCTGAAGAAATACGACGTGCTGCTGATCGCCGACGAGGTGATCACCGGCTTCGGGCGCACCGGCAACCTGTTCGGCTGCGAAACCTTCGGGATCAAGCCGGATATGATGACCGTGGCCAAGCAGCTGAGCGGCGCCTACATGCCGATCTCCGCCGTGCTGGTCTCCGATCCGATCTACCAGGCCATCGCCGACAACTCCGCCAAGCGGGGCAACTTCGGCCACGGCTACACCTACAGCGCCCACCCGGTGGCCGCGGCAGTGGCGCTGGAGACCCTGAAGATCTACGAGGAGCGCGACATCGTCGGCCACGTGCGCGCCATGGCGCCGCTGCTGCAGGACGGCCTGCGCCGCTTCGCCGGCCACCCGCTGGTCGGCGAGGTGCGCGGCATCGGCCTGATTGCCGCCGTCGAACTGGTCGCCGACAAGGCCGCCAAGACGCCCTTCGACCCGCTCGGCAAGGTCGGCGGCTACTTCGCCGCGCGCGCCCAGGCCCACGGGGTGATCTTCCGCAACCTCGGCGACACCATCGCCTGCTGCCCGCCGATGATCATCAGTGCGGCGGAGATCGCCGAACTGCTGGCCGGCTTCGGCAAGGCGCTGGACGAGACCGCCGCCTGGGTGGCCGAAGAGGGCCTGGCGGAGGTCGCGTAAGGGCCTGGAGGGCGCTCTCTGTGGCGATTTGACGCGGCGCGCGGGCGGGGTAGGCCGAATTCTCTGGCCTGAAGGCGGGCTGTTTTTGCTATTATATCAACCCTGAGCCTGCCGAGGGTGCCTGCCGGGGCGTTCCCGGTGCCACTGACGACGGGCAAGCGCCCTCCCGATTCGGAACACTTTGGCAGCATGGATTTCGAGCGCTTCTTTGCTGAAGAAATGGCCGGCCTGAAGGCCGAGGGCCGCTACCGCGTCTTCGCCGACCTGGAACGCCAGGCCGGCGCCTTTCCGCGCGCCCGCCGCCATGCTTCCGCGGGCACTGCCCAGGGCAGCGCCGAGGTGACCGTGTGGTGCTCCAATGACTATCTCGGGATGGGCCAGCACCCCGCCGTGCTGGCGGCCATGCACGAGGCGATCGACCGTTGTGGCGCCGGCGCCGGCGGCACCCGGAACATCTCCGGCACCAACCACTACCACGTCCTGCTGGAGCGCGAACTGGCCGCGCTGCACCACAAGCAGGCCGCGCTGCTGTTCACCTCCGGCTACGTGTCGAACTGGGCGGCGCTCGGCACCCTGGCGGGGCGCCTGCCCAACTGCATCGTATTCTCCGACGCCCTCAACCACGCCTCAATGATCGAGGGCATCCGCCATTCCAGGGCCGGCAAGGCAATTTTCCGCCACAACGACCCTGAACATCTCGACCGCCTGCTGCACGAGGCCGATCCGGCCGCCGCCAAGCTGGTCGCCTTCGAATCGGTCTATTCGATGGACGGCGACATCGCTCCCCTCGCCGAGCTCTGCGAGGTGGCCGAGAAGCACGGCGCGATGACCTATCTGGACGAGGTCCATGCCGTGGGTCTCTACGGGCCGCACGGCGCCGGCATCGCCGAGCGCGAGGGACTGATGGACCGCATCACGGTGATCGAGGGCACCCTCGGAAAGGCTTTCGGCGTCATGGGCGGCTACATCGCCGCCTCCGCCGCGCTCTGCGACTTCGTGCGCAGCTTCGCCTCCGGATTCATCTTCACCACCTCGCTGCCGCCGGCGGTAGCCGCCGGGGCGCTGGCCAGCGTCGCCCACCTGCGCGTCAGCCAGACCGAACGCGACACCCACCAGGAGCGCGCGGCGACCCTGAAGCGACGCCTCGCCGCCGCTGGCCTGCCGGTGATGCCCTCGCAGAGCCACATCGTGCCGGTGCTGGTGGGCGATCCCGTAGCCTGCCGGGCGGTGACCGACCGGCTGCTGGAGCACTACGGCATCTACGTGCAGCCGATCAACTACCCGACCGTGCCGCGCGGGACCGAGCGGCTGCGCCTGACGCCCACGCCGCTGCATGGCGATGCAGACATGGACCGCCTGGTCGCCGCCCTGTCGGAGATCTGGCAAGCCATGAACCTGCGCCGCGCCGCCTAGAACCGTCGGGCGTCCGGCCTTTCGGCCTCTCTCAACCCACAATTGCTACAGCTACGGAGCGGTACGACGCCTTGCCCCCGGCGCTTCCCCGGGCAATCCTAGGCGCCGCAACAGGCATGGGCCGGGCCGCGGCCCGAAAGGTGGGAGAGGCAACCGATGACCGAGGGCGAGCACGCCACGACCGGACGCTTTGCGCTGTGCGCAACAGCGGGGATTCTGTTTGGACTGGCCCTGCTCGGCGGCCCATCCTCCCCGGCCGTTGCCCAGGCGACGCCGCCGGAGGAAGTCCCCGCGGCTCCAGGGGCAACACCCGGGGCGACCGGCGACGATCCCGCCGCGCCCGCCGCTGCGGTGGAGCCGCCGCCCGTCAAGCCGACGGCGCCGCTGGTGATCGCCTCCTGGGGCGGGGTCTATTCGCAGAGCCAGGACGAAGCCGTCGTGCGACCTTTTACCCGCGCCACCGGCATCGAGGTCACGCGCAAGGTCTATGCCGGCGGTCTCGACGACCTCCGCGCCCAGGCCCGCAGCGGTGAAGGCGTCTGGGACGTGGTCGACGTCGAGTTTGCCGACGCAGAGGAAGGCTGCAACGAGGGCCTGTTCCAGAAGCTCAGCTTGGAGTTGCCGGCCGCGCCCGACGGCACCGCCGCCAGCGCCGACTTCCTGCCGGGCACGCTGCATCCCTGCGCCGTCGGCTCACTCGCCTGGGCCATGGCCATCGCCTATAGCAACGGTCGCGGCGACGCCCGTGCCGACGACGAGAAGCCGGCCAGCCTGCAGGACTTTTTCGACATCGAGCGCTTCCCCGGCCGGCGCGGGCTGCGACGCAGCCCCATGATCAACCTCGAATGGGCGCTGCTGGCCGATGGCGTCGCGCCGGCCAATGTCTACGACCTGCTGCGCAGCGAGGCAGGCATCGCCCGGGCCTTCGCCAAGCTCGACAGCATTCGTGACGAGATCGTGTGGTGGGACGACGCCGGCGAGCCGGGCGGCCTGCTGAGCAGCGGCCGCGTGGCCATGACCTCGACCTTCAACGCACCGATATTCAACGACATCGTGATACGCCAGAAGCCCTTCGCGCTGATCTGGGACCGCCAGGTGTGGGACATCGATCTTTGGGCGGTTCCAGCCGCCGCCCCCAACCCGGAGGCGGCGTTGCAATTCGTCCGCTTCGCCACCGGTACCGAGCCCCTGGCCCGCCAGACCCGCTGGATTCCCTACGGGCCCGTGCGCCGCTCGGCGGCCGCCCAAGTCGGCGGCTATGTACACGCCGATGTCGAGATGGCCCCGTTCCTGCCGACCACGGCGGAGAACTTCGAGACGGCCCTGCGCAACGATGCGCTGTTCTGGCGCGAGAACGGCCCGGCCCTGGTCGAGCGCTTCAACGCCTGGCTCGCCAAGTAACCCCCGGCGCTCCACCCCCGAGAGGCAGGCGAAGATATACAACCGAAACGAGTGTAACGTCAAACCTGTGTTTTTGAGTGTTTCATCCCCCGAAGCGATCGGCTAGGCTCCGTCCAACAATAAAGGGACCGTAGCCACAGGCATCACCCTTGAGCACTGTGGCTATACTAACGGTAACTCGGAGGCGCAGGGAGAAACCGCGAGTGGTAGGCGGAAAAGAAGACTGTATTGTTCGCTTCGTCGGCGTTCAAAAGAGTTACGATGGCGAAACACTAGTAGTTAAGGACCTCAATCTCGACATGGTCCGGGGCGAGTTTCTAACGATGCTCGGCCCCTCCGGATCCGGCAAGACCACCTGTCTTATGATGCTTGCCGGCTTCGAAGCAGCGACCCATGGCGAGATTCTGCTGAACGGACGGCCGATCAACAACGTCCCGCCGCACAAGCGCGGCATCGGCATGGTGTTCCAGAATTACGCGCTGTTCCCGCACATGACGGTTGCGGAGAACCTTGCCTTTCCGCTTCAGGTCCGCCGCATGGGCAGGGCCGAGGCCGAGGAGAAGGTCAAGCGGGCCCTGTCGATGGTGCGCCTCGACAGTTTCGGCAACCGCCGGCCGGCGCAGCTTTCCGGCGGCCAGCAGCAGCGCGTGGCGGTGGCCCGTTCCCTGGTTTTCGAGCCCGACCTGGTGCTGATGGACGAACCGCTCGGCGCGCTGGACAAGAACCTGCGCGAAGAGATGCAGTTCGAGATCAAGCACATTCACGAGAGCCTCGGCGTCTCCGTGGTCTATGTGACCCACGACCAGTCCGAAGCCTTGACGATGTCGAACCGGATCGCTGTCTTCGACGACGGCATCATCCAGCAGCTGGCCTCGCCGCCGACCCTCTACGAGCGACCCGAAAACGCCTTCGTGGCGGCCTTCATCGGCGAGAACAACAAGCTCACGGGCCGCATCACACACGTGAACGGTCAAAGCTGTACCGTCGATCTGGACAGCGGCGGCACGGTCCAGGCGCTGGCGGTCAACATCGGGGGAATCGGCGAAAGGACGACCCTTTCGCTGCGGCCCGAGCGGGTTCTCATCAATCCGCCGGCGGACAAATATCCCAATGCCTTCGAGGCCAAGGTCGAAGAACTGATCTATCTCGGCGACCACATCCGCACGCGGATTAACTTTGCCGGAAACGACCAGTTCGTCGTCAAGGTCCCCAATGCGCAGGGCCACGTCGTCATCAATGAAGGCGGCGCGGTCCGTGTGGGCTGGGCCATGGAAGATTGCAGAGCCTTGGACGCCTGAGGGGGCGGGCTTCAGAGGAGTCTGCGTCGCGATCGGCCATTGAGGGCTTCGCAGAAACGATAAACTCCAACCATTTTCAGAGCGCCGGCAAGGCCGGCAACAGATAACAGGGAGAACTTGAATGAAAAACACCTTGAGATACACGACCGTTGGCCTAGCCGGCGTTGTCGCCATGGCTTTCGGCGCCTCCGCGCAGGCCGTGGACTTGAACGTCGTTTCCTGGGGCGGGGCTTACACCGCCAGCCAGTTGAAGGCCTATCACCAGCCCTACATGAAGGCCAATTCCGACGTGAAGCTGAACTCGCTCGACTATAGCGGCGGCCTTGCCGAAGTGCGCGCCCAGTCGGAAGCTGGCAACGTCACCTGGGACCTGGTCGACGTGGTTGTTGCGGATGCCATCCGCGGCTGCGACGAGGGCCTGTTCATGGAGGTCGACCACGACGCGCTGCTGCTCCCGGCACCCGATGGCACTCCGCCGACCGAAGACTTCCTCGAGGGCACCCTCTCCGACTGCTTCATTCCGCAGATCATCTATTCCTTCGCTTTCGCCTACCGCACCGACGCCTTCAAAGGCGAACAGCCCAAGACCATGGCCGACGTCTTCGACCTGAAGAAGTTCCCGGGCAAGCGCACCCTGCAGCGCTCCCCGGTCAACAATCTGGAATGGGCCCTGATCGCCGACGGCGTTTCGGTCGACGATGTCTACGACGTGCTCGACACGCCGGAGGGCATCGAGCGGGCCTTTGCCAAGCTCGGCACCATCAAGAGCGAAGTGATCTGGTGGACCGAGGGTGCGGTTCCGGCGCAGCTGCTGGCTGATGGCGAAGTCGTCTTCGGTAACGGCTACAACGGCCGCCTGTTCTCGGCGATCGAGGAAGAAAAGCAGCCGCTGGCCATGATCTGGGACGGTCAGGTGCTGGACATTGACGGCTGGTCGATTCCGGCAGAAGGCAAGAACAAGGAAGAGGTTCTGGAGTTCGTGAAATTCGCCACGGACACCCAGCGCCTCGCCGACCAGGCCAAGTACATCTCCTACGGCCCGGCCCGTGAGTCCTCCCTGCCGCTGGTCAGCAAGCATGCCGAGCTCGGGATCGACATGGAGCCGCACATGCCGACCAAGTACGCGGATCAGGGCTTCCTCACCAACTTCCAGTGGTGGGCCGACAACCGTGACGAACTGAACGAGCGGTTTGAAGCCTGGTTGCAGCAGTAAGAAGTTTGGGGGACGGAGGGTATCCGTCCCCCTTCTCTTTCTGCTTCCAAGTCGCGCGACAGCGCAAAAAGCAAAAACAAGAGCGGCAGGCAGAATATGGCAGATGCAGCACTGGGCTCAGGCGAGGTCATGCGGGCGGCCGATGGCACGCCGCTGAAGGTTTCCATCGCGCGCGCCATGCGCCGCAACCGCCTGCTCGCCCTCGGCCTCATCGCGCCGCTGTTCTTCTTCATACTCTTCAGCTTCATCGTGCCGATCGTCGACATGTCGTTGCGCAGCATCGACAACTCGGTGGTGCCCGGCGTGCTACCCAATACGACTGCGGCCCTCAGGGACTGGGACGGCGAGGGACTGCCACCCGAGGCGACCTTTGCCGCGCTGGCCGCCGACATCAATGCCGGCCGCGAAAGCCGCGAGATCGGCAAGGTCGCGACGCGCCTCAACTACGAAGTCAGCGGCATGCGCGGCACCATCATGGGCACCGCGCGCAAGATCGCCAGAATCGAGGAGGGCCCTTACAAGGAGGCCCTGATTGAGGCCAACAAGGACTGGGGCGAGACGGAAACCTGGCTGCTTCTGAAACGCCTCAGCGACCCCTACACCTTCGGCTATTATCTGAATGCGGTCGATATGCGCTTCGACTCGGTGGGCAATGTCGTCGCGCAGCCGGAATTCCGACAGATCTACGTCAATCTGTTCATCCGCACCTTGTGGATGAGCCTGCTGATCACCGGCCTCACCATCCTGCTTGGATATCCCATCGCCCACCTGATGGCGACGCTGCCGCTGCGTTACAGCAACCTGCTGATGATTCTGGTTCTGCTGCCGTTCTGGACGTCGCTTCTGGTGCGCACGACGGCCTGGATCGTGATGTTGCAGTCAGAAGGCGTGATCAACAGCCTCATGGTGTGGATCGGCCTGATCGCCAACGATGCCCGCCCCCAGCTGGTCCACAACAAGATCGGCACCATCATCGCCATGACCCACATCCTGTTGCCATTCATGGTGCTGCCGCTCTACAGCGTGATGAAGACCATTCCACCGAGCTACATGCGCGCCGCGCGCTCACTCGGTGCCAACCAGCTGACCGCTTTCGTGCGCGTCTACATGCCGCAGACGATGGCCGGCGTCGGCGCCGGCTGCATTCTGGTGTTCATTCTGGCCATCGGCTACTACATCACGCCGGAACTGGTCGGCGGCACCTCCGGCACGCTGATCAGCAACCTCATCGCCTATCACATGCAGCAGTCGCTGAACTGGAGCCTTGCGGCGGCTCTCGGGGTCATCCTGCTGGGCACCGTCGCGGCGCTCTATTTCATCTACAACCGCATCGTCGGTATCGACAACATGAAGCTGGGGTAAGAACCGATGGCGCTTCCATCTTATGCCGGGCCCGTGGAACGCATCTGGTACTACAGCTACCGCGTCGCCTGCGGAGCGATCTTCGTTTTCCTGATCGCGCCGATCCTGGTGGTCATTCCGCTATCCTTCAATTCGGTCCCTTTCTTCACCTTCACGCCGGAGATGCTGAGCTTCGACCCGGCCGGCTACTCCCTGCGCTGGTACCGGGATTTCCTGAATAACCCGCAGTGGATCCATTCCCTGCAGAACAGCTTCATTATCGCCATAGCCTCGACCATCCTTTCGACGACGCTCGGCACCCTGGCGGCCCTGGGGCTGAGCCGGCCCTACACGCCTTACAAATCCGTCATCATGGGCATCCTCATCTCGCCGATGATCGTGCCGCTGATCATCTCGGCGACCGGCATGTTCTTCTTCTACACCTCGATCGGCCTGGCGCAGACGCACCTCGGCATCATCCTGGCACACACCGCCCTGGGCACCCCCTTCGTGGTGATCACCGTCACCGCCACCCTGGTCGGCTTCGACCAGAGCCTGATTCGCGCCGCCCAGAATCTCGGCGCCGCGCCGACGACGGTCTTCTTCAGGGTCATCATGCCGCTGATCCTGCCGGGCGTCATTTCCGGCGGCCTCTTCGCCTTCATCACCTCCTTCGATGAAGTCGTGGTGGTGCTTTTCCTGGCCGATTTCGATCAGCGCACCATCCCCCTGCAGATGTTCTCCGGGCTTCGCGAGCAGATCAGCCCGACCATCCTCGCCGTGGCGACCCTGCTGGTGCTGATCTCCGTCCTGCTGCTCACCACACTGGAGCTGCTGCGCCGCCGCTCGGAACGCCTGCGCGGCCTGTCTCCCCAGTAGGACCCACCTGTGCCTGGCCCCGGCTCCGTGCCTGGCTGCCCGGTATTCTGCGAATGCTTCTCATTATCATTTTTATGGACAAACTAGCGAATGAAGCCTATATTCTCCTGCACTGGGGCCGGCCGCCGGCCGCTTGCGCAGGGATTGATCGGAAACCGCCGCCATGTATCGCGACAACACGCTGATCCCCAGTGAGGCCGTGCGGCTGCTGGCCCTCGGCATGCTGGCCGGCAAACCGATGAGCTATGCCCAGCTGGCGCGCGAGGTGCGGCACTTCACCGGTCGGATCATGGGGCCGTCGCTCGACATGGTCGGCGCCCCGCTGGAGGTTCTGAAGGTCGAAGGCCTGGTGGAAAACCTCGGCGGCGGAGCGGATGTGCGTGACGGCGACGACCCGGAGAGCGACCAGCAGGCGCTGGCGGTGACGGCCGAGGGCCGCGCCGAGCTGCGCCGGCTGCTGGCGGCCAACGTGCGCCCGCAGGTCAGCGAGCTCAACAAGATGATCGTCGCTCTGAAGATGCGCTTCCTGCACCTGATGGACGCGGCCGACCAACGCATCCAGGCCGAGCTGCTGCACGACATCTGCGAGCGCGAGCTGGCCCGGCTCTGCGACCTGCGCGCCTACCACAGCGAGGAACCCGGCCATCTCTGCGGCTGGCTCGATTCGGAGATCGTCCAGACCCGGGCGCGCCTCGAGTGGTTTGCCGGGCTGCGTGACAGTCTGGCCTGAGGCGCGGTTTCGCTTCAGCAGTCGTTTGTGGCGCTGGATCACCGTGGTGCCTGCTTCGAGACGCTCGCTACCGCTGCCCCTCAGCATGAAGTCAATATTTTCAATACCTTACCTCATCTTGATGCGCGCGGCCGGGCGTCTCGAAGGACGCACAGTGGCGGTGCAGTGTCCCTCGCGGCCGGTCAGTAGAGGTGCTGGCCGCCGGTGACGAAGATCTCGGTGCCGGTGACGTAGCCGAAATCCGGCGTGCAGAGCCGGTACACCGTCGCCGCGACCTCCTCCGGGCGGCCCATGCGATGCAGCGGGATGCGGGGAATCAGCGCCTCGTACTCCTCCCCCACCATCGCGGTTTCGATCTCGCCCGGCGCGACTGCGTTGACCCGCACGTTGAGCTCGGCGAATTCGACGGCCATTTCCCGCGTCAGGGCGGAGAGCGCCGCCTTGGAGGTCGAATAGGCCGAACCGGCGAAGGGATGCACGCCGTGGCCGGCAATCGATGTGATGTTGACGATGGAGCCCTGCCCCTTGCGCAACGCCGAAGCGAAGGCGCGGCCGAGCGTCAGCGGCGCGAAGAAGTTCAGCTCGAAGACTTCGCGCCAGAGATCCAGGCTGCCGTTGAGGCAGCCGAGACGCTCCTTGAATTCCGTCTTCGGCGAAACCGCCGCGTTGTTCACCAGAGCATGCACCGGTCCGTCGCCGATGATCGCCTTGGCTTCGGTCAGGAAGTTGCCGATGGCTTTCTGGTCGGCCAGGTCGGCGGTGATGTGGTGGGTCCAGTTGGGATCGCGCCGGCAGTCGGCGGGTACCGCGTCGCGCGAGCAGGTGATGATCTCCCACCCCTCGTCGCTGAAGCGCTTCACCGTGGCGTGGCCGATGCCGCGACTGGCGCCGGTCAGCACCAATCTTTGACGCTGCCCGTCGGCGGGTCCGTTCGTATCTGCACTCATGGCGCGATCTTACTCCGCGCCGGCCAGGGTACCACACAGGAATTGCGCCGGGGGCCGAAGCACCGCACCTGCGATCTCAACGGATCTCCACAACGCGGAAGGTCCGCAACGTTCCATCATGTTCGCGCACGGAGACATACTCGCCCTCCTTGAACACGTGGGACTCGAACTTGTAGCCGGTCTCGTCATCCTCGGGATCGCCCTCGATGTCGTAATGGAAGGCCCAGCCCCCGCGGGTATGGCGCAGGTGACCGGTTTCCTCGGCCTCGCCTTCCCAGAAGCGCGTGACGGTGCAGCTCTCGCGCGCCTGACGCCAGCCCTCGGCGTCGATGTGTCCCTCCGGCGTCAAAGGGGCCCTGAGGATGTAGCCGTGCCCCGCGCTGCCATTGGGGAAATCGCGATCGCGGGCGAGTTCCAAACGGATCTTCTTCACTGACACTGAAACCTCCCGAGAGACGCCGTCCGCAGACCCGCCCTGCTTCTCCGATTCCGTCTTTTCGCGCAAATCCGCACCCTGCCAGACGACCTCAGTGCATCATGAGAACGGCAATCTTGGCCCGTTGCAGAACACCCTCGGTGGCGCCGCCGAGAATGCGCTCGCGCAGGCGGCTGTGCCCGTAGGCGCCCATGACGAGGCAGTCCGAACCCGCGCGTCCGGCCTGGTCGAGCAGGCCCTCGGCGATGGATTCGCCGGCCGGCACGTAGCCCCAGGTCCTGGCCTCAATGCCATGGCCGGCCAAGTAGCGGGCCAGCGTGCTCGGCTCCACCATGTCGTCGCTTTCGCGGGCGGTAATCACCACCACCTCGTCGGCCGCCTGCAGAAGCGGAAGAGCCGCCGTAGCGGCGAGCGCGGCCTCGCGTGACCCGTCCCAGGCAACGGCGACCTTGCTGCCGAAGCCCTTGCCCGCCTCCGCCGGCACGACGATCACAGGGCGGCCGGTACCGAAGAGGGCGGCGTCCATCGATGCCGATTCGTCGCCTTCGGTCAGCGCCGGATGGGCCAGAACAATGACGTCGCTGAGCCGCCCGAGTCGCTCGATTTCCTCCGGCTGGCGGCCGACCCGGACGTTCAGGCAGACCGCGAAGCGGCCCGCCTCGACCGTCTCGTCGGGGGCCGCCACGGGCAGGCCGGCGCCGCTGCACAAGCGCGTGAAGCTGGCTTGCACCGCCTCTTGGCGCCTTGCGTTGCTGGCCTCGACCGATGCCATGACCTGTTCCAGCGCGGTGCCGGACATGCCTTCACCGACGTAGGGCAACAGATCGCGCGGATCATTGGAGACATGCAGGAAATCGACGCGCGCGCCGAAGCGCTGGCCGAGGTCGATGGCCGCGGCCATCGCCGTATCGCTGCCCGCGGCACCGTCAGTTACGGCAAGAATCGTGGCCCAATCCATGGCTGGCTCCTTGGTCAGAGGTAACTGTACAAGCGTTCTGCGCTCAATACTCCTGATGGAAAGGCGAATTGCGTCTGCCGGCATTGACCTGCGTCAAGCGTCGAGGGCAGGCCCGCTGGCTTCCGGAGCCCTCGCCGCCGTTTCCCGGTCCGCCGGGTAGGGGTCCTGATGAATGATCACTTCCGCGCCCGGGAACGCCTGTCGCAGGTCGTCTTCCACCGCGTCGGAGATGGCATGGGCCTGCAGCAGGCTCTGGCCCGGATCCAGCTCGACGTGGCACTGGATGAAGATCTGCGGCCCCGAGGCCCGGGTCCGCAGGTCGTGGATGCCGAGCACGCCCTCGTGCGCCTGGATCACCCCGCGGATGCGCGCGCGCTCCTCCTCAGGCAGCTCGCGGTCCATCAGCATGTCGAAGGCGCCGCTGGCGATCTGCCAGGCATTATAGAGGATGTAGGCGGCGATCCCGATGCCAAAGATCGGATCGGCCAGGGTCCAGCCAAGCTCGACCGCGAGGATCAGCGCCAGGATGACCGCCCCGTTGACCAGCAGGTCGCCGGTGTAGTGGAGCTGGTCGGCGCTGATCGCCAGAGAGCCGGTACGGCGGATGACGTGGCGCTGTAGCGTCACCAGCCCCAAAGTCGCCACGATGGAGAAAATCATGACGCCGATGCCGACCTCGCTGTGGGAGATGGCGTGCGGCGTGAAGAAGCGCGGCGCCGCCTCGATCACCAGGAAGATCGCCGAGCCGGTGATGAAGGCGGCCTGGCCCATGGCCGCCAGCGGCTCCGCCTTGCCGTGGCCGAAGCGATGCTCGCGGTCGGCGGGCACCAGGGCGTGGCGCACGGCGATGAGGTTGATCAGTGAGGCGGCGGCATCGAGCAGCGAGTCGATCAGGGTGGAGAGAATGCTCACCGAGTCCGTGAGCACGAAGGCGACCAGCTTCACCACGATGAGCACAACAGCGGTGGCCACCGAGGCGGTGGTGGCCAGCTTCAGCAGCCGGACCGTCTCCGCATCCGCGAGCCTGCCTTCAAGCTGGTACGCCCCGCTCACGGATAGAGTCGCTCCGTCGTCCAGCCCTCCGCGGCGCGGCTATAGACCAGGCGGTCGTGCAGGCGGAAGGCGCCATCCTGCCAAAACTCGATCAGCCTCGGGATGAGGCGGAATCCTGACCAGTAGGGGGGACGCGGCACCGTGCCGATGGCGTACTTGGCGCCGAAGAGCACCACGCGCTTTTCCAGCTCGTAGCGGCCTTCCAGGGGCCGCGACTGCTGGCTGGCCCAGGCACCGATCTGACTCTGGCGCGGCCGGCTGGCGAAATAGTCATCGGCCTCCTCCGCGCTGACCGGCGACACCGCGCCCTCGATGCGCACCTGACGGCGCAGGCTTTTCCAGTGAAACAGCAGCGCCGCCCTGGGTGTCGCCAGCAGCTGGCGGCCCTTGCGGCTCTCAAAGTTCGTGTAGAACACGAAACCCTGCGCATCGTAGCCCTTCAGCAATACCATGCGGCACGACGGCATGCCGTCCTCGCCGACGGTGGAGAGGGCCATGGCATTGGCATCGTGGGGTTCCGCGGCTTCGGCCTCGCCCAGCCAGACGGTAAAAATATCAAGGGGATCGGCTGGCCGTTCCGATCTGATCTCCATGCAACTCGGTTCCTGTCGAAAGCCGCTTGCCGCGCAAACTCGGCGGCGGACGACTGCGTTGATTTCGCGCTCTGCGCCACCATATAGCGCCGATCCCGGCTAGAATAGGGCCTAGAGCAGGAGGGAATTCCGGCCTTTTCCGATGCGGACGCTGGCCGAAGGCGGGGCCCGGGGATGTTGTCGGAGCGGCCTGCGTATAGCATAACGGAAATCGGGCTGATCCGGCTGATGCCACCGGATTGCCTCATTCGGCGCCCAAAGTTCCCCCTGGGCCAGAAATGACGGCCATCGGTAAGGGGGACCCTGAAGTTTGGAAAGGGGAATTCAATGAAGTTGCGAGTCGTTATTGCCGCCGCCGCCATCGCGCTGACCGCCGCCGCCTGCGAGAACAGCAGCCTCGGCGGCACCAAGCAGACCATCGGCACCCTGGGCGGCGCGGCCGCAGGCGGCCTCTTCGGCGCCCAGTTCGGCAGCGGCACGGGCCAGCTGGCCGCCACTGCCGGCGGCGCCCTGCTCGGCGCCTTCATCGGCAGCGAGATCGGCCGCACCATGGACCAGGTGGACAAGCAGAAAGCCGAGACCGCCTATCAACATGCGACCACCGCACCGGTCGGCGAAACCATCAGCTGGAGCAATCCCAACAGCGGCAACCAGGGCAGCGTAACGCCGACGCGTGAGGGAACCTCCTCGACCGGGGCCTACTGCCGCGAGTTCCAGCAGACCGTGATCATCGGTGGCAAGGAGGAGCAGGCCTTCGGTGTCGCCTGCCGCCAGCCGGATGGCGCCTGGGAAATTCGCAACTGAGGTGGATTTGGCGACTAACGGCTTAGACATCCTCTTGGGTGTGAGATCGGGAGGAGGTATCTTTCAGGTACCTCCTCTCCCGATTCCAGGGTCACAGCGTTAAAGCCCATGCAGGATCCCTACAAGCTGCTGAACGTCGACCGCGCCGCCTCGCAAGAGGACATCAAGCGCGCTTACCGCAAGCTGGCCAAGGAGTTGCACCCGGACATCAATCCGGGCAACCAGACGGTCGAGCAGAAGTTCAAGGAAATCTCCCAGGCCTACAGCATCCTGGGCGACGCGGAGAAGCGTAAGCGCTTCGACCAGGGCCAGATCGACGCCAGCGGCCAGGAGACGCCGTGGAAGGGCGGCTTTTACCGCAGCCATGCCGGCAGCGGGCGCGGCGGCGACAAGTACAGCAACTTCGACTTCGGCGAGGACGTCAGCGCCGACGACATTTTCGCCGACCTCTTCGGATCGCGCACCCGGCGGGTGCGGCGGCCCGGCGCCAATGTCTCCTATACCGTGCCGATCAGCTTTCTGGAGGCCGCCAAGGGAGCCAAGAAACGTATCAAGCTGGCCGATGGCAAGACGCTGGACGTGCGCATCCCGCCGGGCACCGAGGACCGCCAGGCGCTGCGCCTGAAGGGCCAGGGCATGCCGGGCGTCGGTGGCGGGCCGGCCGGCGACGCGCTGGTCGAGGTGCACATCGAATCGCACCCCTTCTTCGACCGCAAGGGCACCAACGTGCACGTCGAGCTGCCGGTGACCCTGCAAGAGGCCCTGCTGGGCGCCACGGTGACCGTCCCCACGGTCCACGGCAGCGTGTCGATGAAAATCCCCCCCGGCTCCAACAGCGGCAGCACGCTGCGCCTCAAGGGCAAGGGCATCCAGGCGCGCGACAGCGACGAGATCGGCGATCAGTACGTGAAGCTGCGCGTCATGCTGCCCGAGCGGCCGGACCAGGAACTGCGCGACTTCGTCGAGAGTTGGAGCCGTTCGCACGACTACGACCCACGACGCAAGGCCGGCATGACGTGACATGACTGAGCGCCTCGGTGAAGAAGCGCCGACGGCAGGCAAAATGGAGAGCGCAAGAAATATGCCGGTCAGATTCGACGAGGTCCTGGTCACCCTGGACATCGGCGCCAGCGAGCTGTCCGCCTGGATCGAGCAGCATTGGGTGCTGCCGGTGGAGGAAGACGGCGACTTCCTCTTCGACGACACCGACGTCGCCCGCGTAAAGCTGATCGCCGAGCTGCGCAACGATCTCGGTGTGAACGAGGATGCCATTCCGGTAGTGCTGCGCCTGCTCGATCAGGTCTACAGCCTGCGCCACGCCCTTGCCGCCCTCAATGAGGCCATCCAGGAGTTGCCGGAGTCGGCCCAGGATCAGCTCCGCGCCCACCTGAGCAACGACGACGACCAGACAATCTCACACTGACGCTTGCCGGCTTCCGCCCGTCTCGTTACGGATTGAGCGCGGCGAGCTTGGCGCCAAAGCCCATAAAGACGACGCCGGTTATCGCCTTCAGCCCACGCTGGAAGCGCCCGCTGCGCGCCGCCCGCATGAGGCGCGCGAAAAGCAGGACCATGGCGCCGAACCAGACCGCGTTCAGCAGGGCATGGATGCAGACCAGCAGGAAAGCAGCCTGGACGGCGCCCTCGCCCAGCGGAATGAACTGGGGAAAGGCCGCAAGGTAGAACATCGAGACTTTGGGGTTCAGCGCGTTGGTGGCCAGGCCCTCGGCGAAAGCCCGGGCCAGAGGGCGCCTGCGGCGCGCCGGTGCGACCTCGGCGGCCTCGGCCATGCCGCGCCAGGCATCGCGCAGCGCCCTGAAACCGATCCAGCAGAGATAGGCGGCGCCCAGCATCTTCACCACGAAAAAGGCTTCGGCCGAGCGCACCAGGATGACGGAGATGCCGAAGATCGACAGCGCGCCATGCAGGTAGAAGGCGGTCACGAAGCCGGCCACGTTGGCGAAGCCCGCCGCGCGCCCAGAGGTCGGCACGGTCTTGGCGATCAGCACGCCGTTCGGGCCGGGCGACATGACCAGCAGAGCCGCCACGCCGGCGAAGCTCAGGACATGAATCAGTTCCATCGTGTGTGATCCCCTCCAAGTCTTTCTCAGTCTTGCCGCGAGCGCTCAGCGCTTAGCGCTCGTCGCGCGGCGTGGGGTGCAGCCGGGCGACGCCGTCGGGGGGGTCGCTGGCGGTCGCCTTGTCGATCAGCGCCGCCAGGCTCTTGCCCTTCACCTCGCCGCCAAGCGCCCCGGCGGCGCGGACGATGGTCTCGACGCCCTCCGGCCACCCCTCCCCCGGCTCCAGCACCAGCTCGAGCGCGGCCAGAAGGTCCTGCAGGCTGGCCGCCGTGAGGTCGCGGACGAGGAACCAGCGCCCGCCGCTGCGCCCGGCGAAGCCGTGCTGCTTGAGGGCCTGCAGCACCGAGGAAAGCTGGCCCAGGTCGGCGGGCAGGTCGCGGGTCAGCGCCGACTCCTTCAGGATGGTGCCGTTGCGCGAGGCGTTGCGCAGGCGATAGAGCAGCGCCAGCGCAAGGGCCAGGCGCGGACCGGCGCCGCGGCTGCCTTGACGCAGGCGATCGACGAGACGCCACTCCGACGCGGCAGCAGCGATCTCCGCGCCGAACAGCACCACCGCCCAGGAGAGATACATCCACACCAGGAAGATCGGCACCGCGGCCATCGCACCGTAGACCGCCTCGTAGGAGGGAAACTGTTTCAAGTAGAAGCCGAATCCGTGCTTCAGCAGCTCGAAGTGCGCCGCGGCAACGACACCGCCGGCCAGCGCATGAGGCAAGGCGACCGAGCGCGCCGGCACCACCGCGTAGAGCAGGGTGAAGCCGGCGGCGGCCAGCAGGAAGGGCAGCAGGTGGGTCAGCCCGAAGGCGCGATCGCCCTGCTCCAGCACCGCGGTGGCGAAGCCGTAGCTTGAGAGCGACAGCGACGCGCCGAGGAAGATCGGCCCAATGGTCAGGATCATCCAGTAGGCCATCAGTCGAATCATCAGCGGGCGCGGCTCGGTCACCCGCCAGATGGCGTTGAAGGCGCCGTTGATGGCGGACAGCAGCAGGATGGCCGTCACCATCAGCGCCAAGGTGCCGACGCCGGTCATCGAGCGGGCATTCTCGACGAAGGTGGCGATCTGGTCGCTGACTTCCACACCGGCGTTGGGCACCAGATTCTCAAACAGGAAAACCTGGGCGTCGATGCGCAGCCGCTCGAAGGCCGGGAAGGCCGAAAGCAGGCCGAAGCAGATCGCAAGGAGGGGGATGAGGGAGAGCAGCGAGGTATAGCTCAGCTGGGTCGCCGTGCGCAGGCACTGGTCGGCCAGGAAGCGGCGGCCGCAGTAGGCCGCAAAGTGCGCAATGTTTCGCAGGACTCCGGGCAAATCCGGTCTCTTCATGGCAAGGTCCTAGCTCTGCCTACTTCTCCCCGAAAGAGCACCATTCTACAGCAAGAATCGGCGGAAATGTGGGAATACTGCAAGGGCGCGGCGTTGACCCGCGAGGCCTTTGGTGTAGGATGCCGCACGTTCTCAGACGCCTTTGCAATCTGACTTACCTCAAGGAGACGGAATGACCGAGCCCCAACCGTTAATGGCCGGCAAGCGCGGCCTTGTGATGGGGGTCGCCAATGACCGGTCCATTGCTTGGGGTATCGCCACGGCAGCGGCCAAACAGGGGGCCGATCTGGCCTTCACCTACCAGGGCGAGGCCCTGGAAAAGCGGGTGCGTCCGCTGGCCCAGTCCGTCGGGTCCGAATTGATCCTGCCCTGCGACGTCACCGACGATGCCTCGATCGACGCCGTCTTCGCCGAGATCGACAAGAAGTGGGGCAAGCTGGATTTCCTGGTCCATGCCATCGCCTATGCGGACAAGGACGAGCTCAAGGGTCAATACCTGCAGACCAGCCGCGGCAACTTCCTGCGCTCGCTGGACATCTCCTGCTATTCGCTGACCGCCATCAGCCAGCGCGCCGTGCCGCTGATGAAGGAGGGCGGCAGCATCCTCACTCTGACGTACTACGGTGCCGAGCGGGTCATGCCGCATTACAACGTCATGGGCGTCGCCAAAGCGGCCCTGGAGGCCAGCGTGCGCTACCTCGCCTCCGACCTCGGCGCCCAGGGCATCCGCGTGAACGCCATCTCGGCCGGGCCGATCCGCACGCTGGCGGCCTCGGGGATCGGCGACTTCCGTCATATCCTGAAGTGGAACGAGCTGAACTCGCCGCTGCGCCGCAACGTCAGCATCGAACAGGTCGGGGGTGCCGGCCTTTACCTGCTCTCCGACCTCTCGGCCGGCGTCACCGGCGAGGTGCATCACGTCGACTCCGGCTACCACGTGGTCGGCATGATGGCGGTCGACGCCGCGCCGCAACTGGCCGAACTGCTGAAGAACTTCACACCTCAACCCTGAGGGTTTCAATCCACTCCCCGCAAGGGCGACCGGCCGATGGCAGGCAATAGTTTCGGAGAAAACTTTCGCTTCACCACCTGGGGCGAAAGCCACGGCCCGGCCATCGGCTGCGTGGTGGACGGCGTGCCGCCGCGGATCGCGCTGACGGCCGAGGAACTGCAGCACTGGCTCGACCGGCGCAAGCCCGGGCAGTCGCGCTTCACCACCCAGCGCCGCGAGCCGGACACCATAAGGATCCTCTCCGGAGTCTTCGAAGGTGAGACCACCGGCGCGCCGATCTCGCTGGTCATTGAGAATGAGGACCAGCGCTCCAAGGACTACGGCGACATCGCCGACAAGTTCCGCCCTGGCCACGCCGACTATACCTACTGGAAGAAGTACGGCATCCGCGACTACCGCGGCGGCGGACGCTCCTCGGCCAGGGAGACCGCCATGCGGGTCGCGGCCGGCGGCATCGCCCGCAAGGTGCTCGACCACATCCTGCCCCAGCCGGTGAGCATCCGCGGCTGCCTGGTGCAGATGGGCCCGCACCGCATCGAGCGGGGCAACTGGGACTGGGAGGCCATCGAGCAGAACCCTTTCTGGTGTCCCGATGCCAAGGCGGCAAAGGACTGGGAAGACTTCCTCGACGGCGTGCGCAAGGCCGGCTCCTCCACCGGCGCGGTCATCGAGGTAGTGGCCTCCGGCGTGCCGGCGGGCCTGGGCGAGCCGGTCTACGACAAGCTCGACGCCGACCTCGCCAAGGCGATGATGTCGATCAATGCGGTAAAGGCGGTGGAGATCGGCGCCGGCCTGGAGGCTGCGGCCCTGAGCGGCGAGGAGAACGCCGACGAAATGCGCCTCGAGGGCAACCGCGTGGTCTTCACCTCCAACAAGGCCGGCGGCATCCTCGGCGGGATTTCCAGCGGGCAGGACGTGGTGGTGCGCTTCGCGGTGAAGCCGACCTCCTCCATCCTGACGCCGCGCAAGACCGTCGACCGCCACGGCCGGGAAACCGAGATCGTCACCAAAGGCCGCCACGACCCCTGTGTGGGGATTCGTGCGGTGCCGGTCGGCGAAGCCATGATGGCCATCGTGCTGGCCGACCACCTGCTGCGCCAGCGCGCGATGACCGGAAAGATCGAACCCTGAACGACATGGCCGAGCGCATGATCAACCTCTACAGCGATACCCAGACGCAGCCCTCGAAGGCCATGCGCCTTGCCATGGCCGAGGCCCCGGTGGGCGACGAGCAGCGCGGCGAAGATCCCAGCGTGAACCGTCTCTGCGCGATGACGGCGGAGCTATTGGACAAGGAGGCCGCGGTCTTCCTGCCGTCCGGCACCATGTGCAACCAGCTCGCCATCCACATCCACTGCCGCCCGGGCGAGGAAATCATCGCCCATCGCTCGGCCCATATCCTGAATTTCGAGGGCGGCGGCACCGCCGCCTTCTCCGGCGTGCAGGTGCAGGGCCTCGACGGCCCCAAGGGGCAGTTCTCGGTCGAGGCGGCGCGCGCCGCGATCCGGCCGAAGGACCGCTACCACCCGCAGACCCGCATGATCGCGGTAGAGCAGACCGCCAACATGGGCGGCGGCGCCATCTGGTCGCTGAAGGACCTCACGGCGCTGGGGGCACTCGCCGAGCAGCAGGGCCTCGCCTATCACATGGACGGCGCGCGCCTCCTGAACGCGGTGGTCGCCTCGGGCGTCGCGGCCCGGGATTTCGCGAAGCCCTTCGACAGCCTGTGGATCGACCTCTCGAAGGGCCTCGGCTGCCCGGTCGGCGCCGTTCTGGCAGGCTCCCGCGAGTTCATCGAGGAATCCTGGCGCCTGAAGCAGCGCGCCGGCGGCGCCATGCGCCAGGCCGGCATCATCGCCGCCGCCGGCATCTATGCGCTGGAGCACAATGTCGAGCGTCTCGCCGAGGACCACGCCAATGCGCGCCTGCTGGCCGAGTCCCTGCGCAATCTGCCGGGCGTCTCCGTCGATCCGGAGACGGTCGAGACCAACATCGTGTTCTTCGACATCGCCGGCACCGGCCTCACCGCCGATCCTTTCTGCGCGGCGCTGAAGCAGAAGGGCATCGACCTCGGCGGCGCCGGCACGCGCGTCCGCGCCGTCACTCACCTCGACATCTCGCGCGAAGACATCGAAGCGGCCGTCGCGGCTATCCGGACGGCGATCACGGTCGGCGACGCGATAACCCCCTCACCCAGATTCGCCTGGGTTCGATCTGCGGTCTTACCAGGGCTACAGGATTCACACGTCTCCCGGGACGATCTCGCAACGGCTGTAGACACCGTTGCCGTCCCGGGGCTTGTCCCCGGGACCCAACAGCATTAGAGCGCCGGGCGATTAATCTGCAACATAGCCTGCGTCTTTGAGGTAGTTCCAG
>WHTV01000077.1 GCA_009377535.1 Kiloniellaceae bacterium | reverse complement strand
CCTGTCGCCAAATGCGCCTCCATGACGTCCACCATAGTTTGAGAAATCCGGGCTAAGCCGTGCGCTCTTTCGCCTCGACCAGGATCCAGTCCCGAAAGGCCTGGGCTTGCGGGGTCATCGGCTGGTCGGTCGGGATCAGCAGGTAGAACGACTGCTCCGAGCGCAGCATCGCCTCGATGGGACGGATCAGCACGCCGCGCGCCAGGAAGTCCTCCGCCAGGCGGCCGCCGCCCAGCGCAATGCCCTGGCCGTCGAGCACCGCCTGGGTCAGCACCAGGTAGTTGTCGAACTCCAGGCTCGGCCCGCGGGGGCGGGCGGCGATGCCCATGGCGGCCAGCCAGGCCTCCCAGCTCACCCAGTTGCGGTCGAACTCCACCAGGTGCAGCAAGGTCTCCTCCAGCAGGTCGGTGACCGACTGCAGCGGCCGGCGGCGCGCCATATAGCTGGGCGCGCAGACCGGAAAGACGTGATTGTCGAGCAGGTGCAGCGCCTCCACGCCGGACCAGCGGCCGCGGCCGTAGCGCACGGCGAGGTCGATGCCGGAGGCAGTGAGGTCGCGCACCGGCGCCGAGGCGACCAGGCGCAGCTGGATGTCCGGATGGGCGGCCCGGAACTTCGCCACCCGCGACATCAGCCAATAGTTCGCGAAGGTCACGCTGGTCGACACTGTCAGCTCGCCCTCGCGGCGCACCCGGCGCAGGTCGGCCGCGGTCGTGGCGATGTGCCCGAGGCCCATGGTGACCGCCGCGTAGAGCCGCTGCCCGGCGGCCGTCAGGGTGAGGCCGCGCGGCCGGCGCTCGAACAACAGGGCCCCGAGGTTGTCCTCGAGCAGATGCACCTGCCGGCTCACCGCCGCCTGGGTGACCATGAGCTCTTCAGCCGCCCGGGTGAAGTTCAGGTGGCGGGCGGCGGCCTCGAAGGTGACCAGGGAATTGGCCGGCGGCAGCCGGTTGCGCAGGATTGTCATTACAAAAACTTATAGCATTATGAGAATTGGTGCAATTCACAGCGGGCCCTGCTTCACGCTTACTAACCCTTACACCAAGCTACTGCGCTCGATGCGACGCGGTTTTCGGCACCCTCACCGGTCTAGTCAGCAGCCCGTCGCGGACCCGGAGACCCAAGAAAAAACTATGTAGAGCAGCTGTGCACAAGACCCGAGAACGAAAACTGAAGGAGAACGCGCGATGAAGGTGTGCATCTACGGCGCCGGGGCGATCGGCGGCTATCTCGGTGTGCAGCTGGCCCAGGTTCCCGGCCTGGATGTTGGGCTCATCGCCCGCGGCGCCCACCTTGCCGCCCTGCGCGAGAACGGGCTGAAGCTGCTGATCGACGGCCGGGATCACGTCGTCCAGGTCACCGCCACCGACAACCCGGCCGAGCTTGGCCCGCAGGACTACGTGGTCGTCGCCCTGAAGGCGCACCAGGCCTGGGAGGCCGCCGAGCAGATGACGCCGCTGCTCGGTCCCGACACGGCGGTGGTGACCTGCCAGAACGGTGTGCCCTGGTGGTACTTCCACGGCATCGAGGGGTTCTGGGCCGACCGCCGCTTGGCGAGCGTCGATCCGGGCGACCGCCAGTGGACCACCGTCGGCCCGCGCCGCGCCATCGGTTGCGTGGTCTATCCGGCGGCGGAGATCGTCGCACCGGGCGTGATCCAGCATATCTACGGCGACAGGTTCGCCCTCGGCGAGCCGAACGGCACCCTTTCGCCCCGCTGCCGGGCGCTGAGCGAGGCGCTCACCGCCGGCGGCCTGAAGGCTCCGGTGCTGGAGAACATCCGAGACGAGATCTGGCTGAAGCTGTGGGGCAACCTCTGCTTCAACCCGCTCTCCGCGCTGACCCGCGCGACCCTTGACGTGGTGGCCACCGATGCGAGCACCCGCGCCCTGGCCAAGGCCATGATGACCGAGGCCGAAGCCATCGCCCGCGCCCACGGCGCCGACTTCCGCGTCGACGTCGAGCGGCGCATCAACGGCGCCGCGCGCGTCGGCGCCCACCGAACCTCCATGCTGCAGGACCTCGAGCGCGGCCGACCGCTGGAGATCGACGCCCTGCTGACGGCGGTGCAGGAGATGGGCCGCATGATCGGCGCCACAACCCCTTACATCGATAGTGTCCTCGCACTGGTGCAGCAGCTCGGCCGCAGCCAGGGTCTCTATCCGGTGTTTCCCGAGCAACCTGCCGCCGCAGCGGCTTGAGCCGGTCTGATTCTCACTCCCGGCCGGCGGGCCGCCTATGACCCCGGCGGCAGGCTTGCACTTTCCGACCTCACTCCGGCCGGCATCGTCTCGACGGTGCCGGCCGCTTTATCGGCCGGCCGCCGGGTTGGCGCGGCGCGTTCACTCGCCTTCCTGGCCGCTTTTGCGGCCGCCGTCGTCCTCGTGGGCCACCGGCATGTGGGCGCGCATGAAGTAGATCTGCGAGGCAACGAAGACAAAGGTAAGGGCGAGGATGCCGAACACCTTGAAGGTGACCCAGAAGTCGGTCGACTGGGTGCGCCAGACCGCCTCGTTCAGCGCAGCCATGGCGAGGAAGAAGAGGGCGAAGCGAAGCGTCAGCTTGTTCCAGCCGGCATCGTCGAGCGGCCAGGCCGTGCCCAGCAGCGGCTTCAGCAGGGGCCGCCTGAACAGCAAGCCGCCGAGCAGCACCACCGCGAAGATCAGCTGCACGATGGTCGGCTTCATCTTGATGAAAGTGTCGTCGTTCAGCCACAGCGTGAGGCCCCCGAACACGCCGACGATGGTCGCGGTGACCAACGGCATCGGCGGGATGCGGCGCTCGACGGCAAACGACAGTGCCAGGGCGACCGCGGTCGCCGCCATGATCGCGATCGTCGCGGCCATCAGGTCGCCCAGCCAGTAGACAATGAAGAACGCGGCGAGCGGGCCGTAGTCCACCAGCGGGCGCAGCCAGGACGGCGCAGATGACGGCCTAGTCGACGCCATACGAAAATCCTCCGGATCAAGCTTTTGTCGGGCAGGGGGAATATAGGGCCCGCGACTCCGGATTGCACTCCGAACGAGGCGCAGCCTGCCGTCGCCCCAGACAGCGCGAATTTGCGGCAAATCCACTTCACCTCTTAACAGCTTGTTAAAGGCTGCTGTGACAATCTCTAGTCAATCATGGAATTACTCGGCAGGGAGCGGGTCTGATGGTCCAGCAGTCGGCGACACCGGAAGGCCTCACCCCAGCGACCGAACATTCCGCCGTCGAGGCCCTGGCGCCTGCGCAAGACACGCCCGCATCCGGGCACGACCCCTTCCTCGACCACTACTTCAAGCGCATCGATCCGCGCGTCGCCGCCTCCTTCTCCCCGGAGCAGCGCGAAGCGGTCAAGACCATGTTCGGAGCCCGCGGCTTCGCCAAGCACGCGGTGGAGGTCCGCCGCTCTCTGCCGATCGGCCGCGGCCGCTACTATCTGGTCCTGCTGCTGGGGCGTGAGCATCGCACCTTCGCCCGCCTCTATAGCGAAGGTGCCGTCAGCGGCGCCTTCAACCTCCTGGGCTATGCCATCACCGCCGCGCTGTGGATGCTGCCGGCGGTGGGCGCTGCCCTGCTGCTGCAGGCGTTGCTTTAGAACGCAGATCACTGCGGTTCCCGACATGACAGCCGGGCCGGTGCCGGGTTATCCTGGCCGCCATGCCGATCCCGCCGAACAGTCACCTGAAAATCCCGCCACCGGGTGACCTGCCGGTTCTCGACCGCGCCAACGCGGCCGGCCTGCTGGCACGCGGCCTGACCCGCTTCTTTGCCGCCCACGGGCTGGTCAGCCTGGCCGAGTTCACCCTCGGCTGCGGCCGGCGTGCCGACCTGCTCTGCCTCGATGCCAGGAGCCGCATCACCATCGTCGAAATCAAGTCGAGCCTGGAGGACTTCCGCACGGACCAGAAGTGGCCGGACTACCTGGACTACTGCGACCGCTTCTACTTCGCGGTGCCGGAAAGCTTCCCGCGGGAGATCCTGCCGGCGGAACAGGGTCTCATGGTGGCCGACAGCTATGGCGCCACGGTGATTCGCGAGTCCGCAGGCCTCGTGCTGAACGGCACGCGCCGGCGCGCCCTGCTGCTGCAGTTCGCCCAGTTGGCCGCCTCCCGCCTGCAGGCGCTGAGCGATCCGCAGAGCATCGGCGGCCAGCTGGAAAGCTTCTGACGTCAGCCGCGCGTCAGGCGCTCGATGGTGGCGGTGGTGGAATGGCCCGGTGACAGCTCGGCCAGCACCACGCGCCCGCCGTAGCCCTGCACGACGTCGGCACCGACCACCTGCTCCAGGCTGTAGTCGGCTCCCTTCACCAGCACGTCGGGCCGCAATGCCTCGATGAGGGCAAGCGGCGTGTCCTCGGCGAAGATCACCACCCGGTTCACGCTGGCCAACGAAGCCAGCACCGCCGCCCTCGCCGTCTCGCCCTGCACCGGCCGGGCCGCGCCCTTCAGGCGGCGCACCGAGGCGTCGTTGTTAAGCCCCACGACGAGGCGGTCGCAGGCCGCGCGCGCCCGCTCCAGCAGGGCGACATGGCCGGGATGCAGCAGGTCGAAGCAGCCGTTGGTGAAGCCGACCTTGAGACCCGCCTGGCGCCACTGGGCAACCTGCTCGGCCAGGCTTTCCAGATCGACCACCTTGGCCTCGGCGGCGAGCAGTTCGGAAGCATGCAGCGCATGCAGGATCTCGCCCGGCCGCGCCACGGCGGTGCCCAGCTTGCCGACCACGATGGCGGCAGCCACGTTGGCGAGCTGCGCCGCGGCAACCGGCGCCAGCCCGGCTCCCAGCCCGGCGGCGAAGGCGGCCACCACGGTGTCGCCGGCACCTGAAACATCGTAGATTTCCCGCGCTTCGGCCTTCAGATGGTGGACCGCAGCGTCCTTCCCGCCCACTCCGGAGATAACCAGGGTCATGCCCTGCTCGCTGCGCGTGGCGAGCACCGCGGCGAGGCCGGCCTCGGCGATCAGCTTGCGGGCCGCTGCGGCGACGGCCTCGTCGTCGCCGGTAGACTGCCCGCTGGCCTCCTGCAATTCCCGACGGTTGGGGGTCACCCAGCTGGCGCCGCGGTAGCGGGCGAAGTCGCGTCCCTTGGGATCGACCACCACCGGGCAGCCGCGCCGCGCGGCAGCGGCGATTACGGCCGCAACCAGGCGCTCGCCGAGCAGGCCCTTGCCGTAGTCGGAGAGGATAACCACCGATGCTTTCTCGAGCGCCGCCAGCGCGGCCGCCTCGACCCGCTCGGCCGTCGCCGCGTCGGGGCCGGCCTCAGGATCGCGATCGACGCGCAACAGCTGCTGGCCGGCGGCGATGAAGCGGTCCTTGATGGTGGTGGGATGGCTGGCCATGCGCAGCAGCTCGATCTCGCCCTCGACCGGGGCCATGCAGATGCGGGCGAGATCCTCGACCTGCGCGCCAGCCGCATCCTCGCCGACCACGGCGATCCCGTGCGGCCGCGCCCCGAGAGCGGCGAGATTTCGCAGCACGTTGCCGGCGCCGCCGAGCATCGCCGTCTCCTCGGCGATGCGCAGCACCGGGATCGGCGCCTCCGGCGAGATGCGCTCCACCGACCCGTAAACGAAGCGGTCGAGCATGATGTCGCCCAGCACCAGCACGCGCACGCCGGTGAGGCTTTCGACGGCGCGGGCCAGATCGGAACGGCTGAGTTCCCCGGAATCCGATCCCGCCTTGCCCGCAGAGTTCCGCTTTCCGCTCATGGCAGCCTGCCGGCGTCCGCCGGCCCCCTCCGTCGCCCCCTGCGGGAAGACGGGCGAAATAAGCAATCAGGCAAGCGCGCGGATCGCGAGCGCCGGCCTGCCCTCCGATGCCCTACTGGATTGCCGTCAGGCAGGCAAGTGAAACCGCAAATCCCCTGCTCTCGTGCCAAAAAGAAGCTTTTGCAAAGGAGATATTAACCAAATCGAAATTGCAGGTCGGTATCCTTCCGCGCAGGAGACGACAATCCCATTCACCCCAGGGAGCCGCTTTCACCGATGAGTTCAGCTTCGAGCCAGCAGCCCAGCATGCAGGAGCAGGCGCTACTCAACCATCTTAAGCGGCTTGAGCGTGCCGGTGGCAGCCACTTGGCGGTGCAAGTCCATCTTTCGAAGCTGATCACCTTCCAGCGACTGCCGGAATGCTTCGACGTCGTGCGCACCATGCTGGCGCGCGAATCCAAGAAAGTCGATGCGAGTCTCTTCGGACTCTTCAACAACGACCTCTTCGTGGTTTGTCCGCGCGATGCGCAGACCAACGTGGAAGGGGCGCTGGCGCGGGTGAGCCACGTGCTGGGCATCGATCCCTTCTTCGTCAACGGCGGGGAAGCGACCCCTGATTTCTGCAGCTACTTCGACTTCGACAGCCAGTTCGCCGTACTGATCGAGCGCGTCGAGTCGCTGATCCAGGCCCGCAGCGAGCGCGACCGCCTCGCCCGCACCTCCGGCAAGGCCGCCGGCGACGGCAAGCCGCTCGACCTCAGCAACCTGGCGACGCTGGAAAAGTCCATCGCCCAGGCCGATCTTTCGGCCATGACGAGCCGCCAGGCAATCTGCGAGGTCGGCGACGATGGTCGGCCGGCGCCCCTGTTCTATGAGCTCTTCACCTCCATCGGCGCGCTGCGCGAGACGCTGATGCCGGACCAGAACTTCTTCTCCGACCGCTGGCTGTTCCAGTACCTGACCACCAAGCTCGATCAGCGCATGCTGGCCTGGCTGACCAAGAATGACGATGCCACGCTGAAGCACTCCTTCAGCCTGAACATCAACATCTCCAGCGTGCTGTCGCAGCGCTTCCTGGATTTCGATGCGCTGCTCGACAAAACGCGGCGCAACACCATCGTGATCGAGCTGCAGAAGATGGACGTCTTCGCCGACATCGCGCGCTATCTCTTCGCGCGCGAGTTCCTGCTCGACCGCGGCTATCGTGTCTGCCTCGACGGCCTCACCGCACTCTCGCTGCCCTTCGTCGAGCGTCAGAAGCTCGGCTTCGACCTCATCAAGCTGCATTGGACGCCGCAGCTGCGCCAGCAGATCGAGGGCAAGGACAGCGAGCGCCTGCGCGAGGCCATCGCAGCCTCCAATCCACGGCGCATCATCATGATGCGCTGCGAGTCCGACGACGCTCTCGAGCTCGGCCACGAACACGGCATCTCGCTGTTCCAGGGCCACTTCCTGGATCACCTGCTGGCCGAAAAGATCACCCGTGAGGAAGCGGCCGAGCGTCTCAGCGCCGCCCTGGCGCGCCACCGCCGCACTGCGATGCCCCAGCAGTCGGCCGTCAGCTCCTAGAGTCATTCCCGTTCAGTTGCGCGGCGCGTACTTCGCCAGAATGCGCTGCAGCGTCCGCCGGTGCATGCGCAGGCGCCGTGCCGTTTCCGAAACATTGCGGTCGCACTGCTCGTAGACGCGCTGGATGTGTTCCCAGCGCACGCGGTCCGCGCTCATCGGATTGCAGGGCGGTGGCGGCAGTGCCTCGCCGCGCTCCAGCAACGCCGCCTCTACCTGGTCCGCGTCTGCCGGCTTCGGCAGATAGTCGGTCGCGCCCGCCTTCACGGCCGCCACCGCGGTCGCAATATTTCCGTAGCCGGTCAGCACGATGACGCGGGCATCCTCGCGCGCCTCGCGCAGGGCCTGGACCACCTCGAGGCCGGAGCCGTCATCCAGGCGCAGGTCGACGACCGCATAGTTCGGCGCCAGGCGCCGCGCCAGCGCCAGGCCGTCGGCGACGCTGTAGGCCGTCTGCACGGTAAAGCCGCGGCGCTCCATCGCACGCGCCAGGCGGTCGCAGAAGCGCTGGTCGTCGTCCACGATCAGCAGATCGCGCGGCGCCGCCGCGGGCAAGGCGGCGCTTGCGCCTTCGGGGTCCGACTGGCCTGTCATGCCGCGTTCCTCACTGTCATGCCATCCTTGTCGCCATGCCGTCATCCCACCGCGCGGAGCGGCGCCCCGGGCGGCGCGGTCGAAGCCACCTCCAGGCTGTCGCGCGGCCAGCGAATTTCCACCACCGCACCGCCTGCCACCTCGTTCGAAAAATCGAGACTCGCGCCGTGATGGGCCAGCAGGGTTTGGGCGATGAAGATGCCGAGGCCCATGTGGTCCTCCTCACCGCGCCGGCGTGCCCGAGCGCCGGTCGAATAATAGGGTTCGCCGATGCGGCTGAGAACCGTGAGATCGAAACCGGGACCGTCGTCGGCGATGCGCAGCATCACCGATTCCTCGTCCCAGGTCAGATCGACCTGGACCCGATGGCGGGCGAACTGCACCGCGTTCTGGATGAGGGTGCCGACGCCGTGCAGCACCTCGGCATTGCGGGTCACCGTCGGCTGCGGCGCGGCGCTGTCGACGGCCGGCGCAGCGGTAATCTCCAGCTCCACGCCGTCGCGCTGGCGCGCGGCCGCCGCCGCCTCGACCAGGGCCACCATCGGCAGCTGGTGATAGGGCAAGCCGCCGTCACCGGCCGGTCGTTCGGCGAGCCCGGCAAGGATGGAGCGGCAGCGCAGCGATTCGGCGTGCAGCAGCTCGACGTCCTCGCGCAACGGCGAGTCCTCCGGCAAATCGCGCTGCAACTCGCGCGCCACCACGGCGATGGTGCCGAGCGGAGTGCCCAGTTCGTGCGCCGCCGCAGCGGCGAGGCCGCCGAGGGCGGAGAGCTGTTGCTCGCGCGCCAAGGCCAGCTGCGTCGCCGCCAGGGCCTGCGACATGCGCTGGCTCTCCGTCGCCACGGAGGAGACGTAGGAGGCGATAAAGATCACGGCGGTGACCAGCGCCGCCCATACACCGGCAAGGTAGATCGGCGACAGCAGGATGCCGCTCTCCGGCCAGGGCAGCGGCAGATACCAGAGACCCAGGAAGGAAACCAACGCCACCGCCATGGCCGAGAGGATGAGGGTGCTGCGCCGCGACAGCGCCCAGCCGGAGATCACCACCGGCGCCAGGATCAGGATTGAGAAGGGGTTCTGCAGTCCGCCGGTCAGGCAGAGCAGGGCCGCCAGCAGCACGAGGTCGAAACCGAGGTTCCAGAAGGCCTCGCGATCACTGATCCAGGTCGCCGTCGGCCGTGCGATTGAGATCATCACGTTGAGGGCGCCCGAGGCGGCGATCACCGCCATGGCGGGAATGAAGGGGATCGCATAGCCCAGACCGAAGTAGACCACGGCCAGCGTAATGGCCTGCCCGAGCAGCGCGATCCAGCGGATCAGCACCAGGGTCCTGAGTCGCAGCCGTCCGTGCTGGGACGGCGCGGCCGCCGGGGCGGGGTGTGGCTTGGCCATGGGCATGAGTTTGGCCGCGGCGCAGGGAAAGGCAAGAGTCCTGGGGTTGTGCCGCCAGGCCTTGGAGTTCCTAGGTTTTATCTCCGGGCCCGGAGACCCCGGCTTCGGCGAAGGTGGCCATACCGTTGTGGCAGGCCACCGCCGCCTTCAGCAGCAGCACGGCGATCATGGCGCCCGATGCCTCGCCGAGGCGCATGCCGAGATCGACCAGTGCGCGCTTGCCGATGCGCGCCAGCAGACGCTTGTGGCCGGGCTCGGCCGAGACATGCGAGATCACGCAGTGGTCCAGCGTGGCAGGATCGATGGCGTAGAGCACGGCCGCCGCTGCGGTACAGGCATAGCCGTCGAGCACCACCGGAGTGCGCGCCATGCGGGCCGCCAGCACGGCGCCGGCGATGGCGGCGAGCTCGCGCCCGCCGAGCCGGCAGAGCACCTGCAGTGGATCGCCGAGCGCGTCGCGGTGCCGCTCCACGGCGCGTGCGACCAGCGCCACCTTCTCGCCAAGACGCGCCTCGTCGATACCGGTGCCCGGTCCCACCCAGTCGGCCGCTTCGCCGCCGAAGAGGCCGTGGCAGATCGCCGCAGCTACCGTGGTATTGCCGATGCCCATTTCGCCCAGCGACAGCACGTCGATGCCCGGTTCCACCGCCATCATGCCGTAGGCCATGGCGTGGGCGCAGTCGGCTTCGCTCATCGCCGCTTCCTCGGAGATATCGCCGGTCGGCTCGTCGAGCGCCATCTCGTAGACCCGCAGGTCGGCGTTGGCGAGGCTGCAGAGCTGGTTCACCGCGGCGCCGCCGTCGATGAAATTCTGCACCATCTGGGCGGTGACTTCGGCCGGATAGGCCGAGACGCCCTTGCGGGCGATGCCGTGGTTACCCGCAAAGACCGCAGCGTAGGGGCGCTCGACCACCGGCGGGTGGCGGCCCTGCCAGGTCGCCAGCCAGACCGCTAGTTCCTCCAGCCGCCCCAGCGAGCCGGCCGGCTTGGTGAGCTGCCCCTGGCGCTTCAAGGCGGTCGCGGCCGCCTCCTCGTCCGCTTGCGGCAGGGCCTTCAGGAGGTCGCGGATCTCGTCCAGGCTTGCGATGGTCTCAGCGGCCCTCATTTCAAGAAACCTCCTGTCGGCCGCGCAGCGGCGGTGGGCCGCGGCGGCGACTTGACTTATAACCGGCTGATACAGGAAGGCAAATCGAGCATGGGGGCGTTTTTTGGGACGCGACCCGAAAGAGTGGATAAACGACGGATCATGCAAATCACCCCTATTCGCGGATTTTGGGCGCCCGCCGGCTGGTGCCGCGACCTGCTGGTGGCGGCCCGGCTGCTCACCCGCCTGCCGCTCGGGCGCGGCAGTACGGCGCGCCCGGCGGAACCAGCGACCCATCCGGCGCGCTGCTATCCGCTGGTCGGCGCCGGCATCGGCCTGCTGGCCGGTCTCGCCTACGGCCTGGCCGCCTGGCTGGCCCTGCCGCCCTTCGCCGCCGCCCTGGCCGCCCTGACCGCCGCCATCCTGGTAACCGGCGCCTTGCACGAGGACGGTCTCGCCGACGTTGCCGACGGCTTCGGCGGCGGCAGCGACCCGACCGGCAAGCTGGCCATCATGCGCGACAGCCGGATCGGTACCTACGGCGTCGTGGCGCTGGTCCTGGTGCTGGCCGTACGCGGCGGCAGTCTCGCGGCGCTCGCCGGGCCGGCATCGGCGCTGGCGGCGCTGGTCACCGCCCACAGCCTCTCGCGCGGCGGCCTCGCTACCCTCATGTGGGCGCTGCCGCCAGCGCGCAGCGACGGCCTTGCCGTCGCCACCGGCCGGACGGGCGGCGCCGATGCGCTGGCCGGCCTGGCGATCGGCGTAGTCGGCGCGCTGCTGCTGCTGGATCTCGAGGTCGCGATCGTGGCGATCCTGGCCACGGCGACCCTGCAGACAGGCCTGGCACTGCAGGCGCGCCGCCAGATCGGCGGCATCACCGGCGACGTGCTGGGCGCCGCGCAGCAACTGGGCGAGGCGGCGGTGCTGCTGGTCGCCTGTTCGGGAGCGACCCTATGACCGGATCCACAACGATGACCCGCTGGTGGTGGATTCGCCACGCCCCGGTGGTCGGCCAAGACGGCCGCATCTACGGCAATCTCGACGTCGACTGCGACTGCGACGACGAGCCGCTGTTCCGCGCCCTGGCCGCAAGCCTGCCGGCGGACGCCGTCTGGCTGGTGACGCCGCTGTCGCGCACGCAGGCGACGGCGCAGGCCATCGCGCGCCATCACGGTGCCGCTCCGGCCGAATTCGCCGTCGAGCCGCTGCTGGCGGAACAGAACTTCGGCCACTGGCAGGGCCTTACCTATGCCGAGCTGGCCGAACAGAGCAGCGGCGCCTGGCACCGCTTCTGGCTGGCGCCCGCCGAAGAGGTGCCGCCGGGCGGCGAGAGCTTCGCCGCCTTGAGCGCGCGCGTCGCCGAAGCCATCGAGATGCAGACGCGACGCCATGCCGGCCGGGATATCGTTTGCGTCAGCCACGGCGGCCCGATCCGCGCCGCCCTCGCCCACGCCCTCGCCGCCACCCCGGAGCAGTCGCTGAGCTTTGCCGTCGACAACTGCTCGCTGACCCGCCTCGACCATTTCGCCGAGGACAATCGGCCGGCGGGGGAAGGTCTCGGCGGCTCCTGGCGTATCACCGTGGTGAACGCGCGCCCAACTTCCGGCGTAATCCGGGCTAGCGAATGCCCCAAGGGCCGACTCCAGGCCTCATGTTAGGGTCCGCGCCGCGGATGAAAGACCCGAGAACAATTTGAGGGAGCTTCAACCATGACCCGATCCGTCATCCCGCACGGTCTGCGCTTGGCTGCCGCCGTTTTCTTCGCCCTCACCTTCGCGAGTCACGGCGCGCGGGCGGAAACCGAGGCTGAGGCCTTCGTCACCGAAGCGCGGCTCTCGGTCGATCGCCTCATGGCCGACAAGGAATTCTTCCAGCTGCCCGACTTCATCAAGAAGGCCAAGGGCATCTATATCGTCCCGCAGCTGGTCAAGGCCGGCTTCATCATCGGCGCCGAGGGCGGCACCGGCGTGTTCCTCGCCCGCGGCACCGACGGCGGCTGGTCGCCGCCGGCCTTCTACACCCTCGGCGCCGGCTCCATCGGCCTGCAGATCGGCGGCGAGGTGAAGGAAGTCGTCTTCGTGCTGATGAGCGACAAGGCAGTCGACGCCATGCTGTCCAGCGAGTTCAAGCTGGGTGCCGATGTTTCGATCTCGGTCGGCCCCATCGGCCGCGGCGTCGAGGCCTCGCGCAGCACCGACTTGACCTCCGACATCTACGCCTTCTCGAAGTCCGTCGGCCTGTTTGGCGGCGGCGCCCTGGAAGGCGCCAAGATCTTCGCCCGCACGTCGCTGAACGAGAGTTATTATTCCACCGGCGCCAAGCCGCGAGCCATCGTGATCGACCGCCAGTTCACCAATCTGCAGGCCGATCCGCTGCGCCAACTGCTGCCCTGAAGCCGCGGCGGAATCGCCGCGACGGCGCGCCGCATTGCCGGGCGCGGCCGCAGGAGCTAGGCTACCGCCATGTCGACGCCCACCCGTGTCCTGCTCCTCGTCGTGCTCGGCCTCGTGCTGGCCGGCGGCGGCCTTGCCGTCTGGTATTTCGTGCAGCCGCAGCCCGGCGGCATCGTCAGCGGCGAGACCCGCACCACCGGCCGTGCGCTGATCGGCGGACCCTTCACGCTGATCGACCAGACCGGCGCTCGGCGCAGCGAGGCGGACCTCGAGGGCCACTATGCCCTGGTCTATTTCGGCTATACCTACTGCCCGGACATCTGCCCCACCTCGCTCAGCACCATGACCCAGGGCCTCGACCTGCTGGCGGAGCAGTCGCCGGAGCAGGCCCAGGCGGTACTGCCGGTCTTCGTCACCGTCGATCCCGAGCGCGACACCGTGGAAGCGCTGGCCAGCTACGCCGAGCACTTCCACCCGCGCCTGCTGGCGCTGACCGGCACGCAAGCGGAGGTCGTCGTCGCCGCCAAGGCCTACCGCATCTTCTATCAAAAGGCCGAGGAGCCGGACGCCGGCGACTACCTGATGGACCACTCTTCCGTTATCTACCTGATGGGTCCGGACGGCAGCTACCTCACCCACTTCACCCACGTCAGCACGGCCGAGGACATCGCCAAGGGCCTCGGCGAGCGGGTCGATCCGTCGCAGGCGACGACGGCCGCCGCCGGCAGCTGAGGCTCCGCGTTCAGAGGTCGGCGAGACGCTGGCCGCTGTCGGGATCGAAGAAGTGCAGCTCGCCCGGATCGGCTGCCAGCGACAGGCTTTGGCCTTCGCACAGGGGCGTGCCGCCCGGCAGCCGCACGGTGAGGGCCTCGCCGTTGCCGGCCAGGGTACCGTGCGCCAGGCTGTCCGCGCCGAGGGTTTCCACCAGCTGCACCTGGACTTGGAAGGTCGCCGCGGCGTCGCCCGTCGGATGCAGGTGCTCCGGGCGCACCCCCAGCGTCACCCGGCGTCCCGACAAGTGAGTCAACCCGCCGGCCGGCAGCTGCGCACGGCCGCCGCCACCCAGGGCCGCCGTGGCGCCGTCGTGGGAGATCTCGGCTGCCAGGAAGTTCATGGCGGGCGAGCCGATGAAGCCGGCAACGAAGAGGCTGGCCGGGCGCCGGTAGACCGCCATCGGCGAATCGACCTGCTCGGCGTGGCCGGCGTTCATGACGATGAGACGGTCGGCCATGGTCATCGCCTCCACCTGATCGTGGGTAACGTAGACGGAGGTAGTGGCGAGGCGGCGCTGCAGCCGCTTGATCTCCAGGCGCATCTGGACGCGCAGCTTGGCGTCTAGATTGGACAGCGGCTCATCGAAGAGGAAGGCAGCCGGCTGACGCACGATGGCACGGCCCATGGCGACGCGCTGGCGCTGGCCCCCCGAAAGCTGGCGCGGCCGGCGCTGCAGCAAGTCCTGCAGTTCGAGGATCGCTGCGGCCTCGTTGACGCGCCGGTCAATCTCCTCTTTTGACTTGCCGGCGATCTTCAGGCCATAGGCCATGTTGGCGTAGACCGTCATGTGCGGATAGAGCGCGTAGTTCTGGAACACCATGGCGATGTCGCGGTCCTTGGGTTCCAGCCGGTTGACCACACGCCCGCCGATGGCGATCTCGCCTTCGGTGATGACCTCCAGGCCGGCGATCATGCGCAGCAGCGTGGACTTGCCGCAGCCCGAAGGGCCGACGATGACGACGAATTCGCCGTCCTCGATGTCGACCGACACGCCGTGGATGACGGCGGTGTCGCCGTAGCTCTTCTTCACCTGGCGCAGGGAGATCTCTGCCATCGCAACCGTCCGTTCTTGAAAAGACTTACTTCTCGGTTTCCACCAGGCCCTTCACGAAGAGCCGCTGCATCGTCACCACGACGATGATCGGTGGCAGCATCGCCAGCATCGTGGTCGCCATGACGACCGGCCAGTTGGTCTGGTCCTCACTTGGCGCGATCATGCGGTTGATCCCCATCACGATGGTAGTCATCGAGGCATCGGTGGTGATCAGCAGCGGCCAGAGGTACTGGTTCCAGCCGTATATGAAGAGAATGACGAAGAGCGCCGCGACGTTGGTGCGCGTCAGCGGCAGCAGGATGTCGTTGAAGAATCGCAGCGGGCCGGCGCCGTCCATGCGCGCCGCCTCCACCAACTCGTCGGGAATGGTGAGGAAGAACTGGCGGAACAAGAAGGTCGCGGTCGCCGAGGCGATGAGCGGAATAGCGAGACCCGCATGGCTGTTCAGCATGCCGAGGTCGGCCACCACCTTGAAGGTTGGCAGGATGCGCACCTCGACGGGCAGCATCAGGGTGATGAATATGGTCCAGAAGCAGAGCATGCGCAGGGGAAAACGGAAATAGACGATGGCGAAGGCCGAGAGCAGCGAGATGACGATCTTGCCGATCGCGATGGCCAGCGCCATGACCAGCGAGTTCCACAACATCAGCGCCACCGGCGAACCGGAGGCCTGGGCGACGCCGCGCGTCAGCGCCTCGCTGTAGTTGTCGATAAAGTGGGGACCGGGCACCAGCGGCAGCGGTGGCCGGATGATGTCGCGCATCTCCACTGTCGAGGCGACGAAGGTTACGTAGATCGGAAAGGCGAGAACCCCGATCCCCAGCAACAGGATCGCGTGGGAGAGAAGATTCAGCCATCTGCGATTCTCGACCATACCCCCGCCAGCCTCAGTAGTGAACCCGCCGCTCGATGAAGCGGAACTGGATGACGGTCAAACCGACCACGATGGCCATGAGGATCACCGACTGGGCCGCCGAGCCGCCGAGGTCGAGGCCGACGAAACCGTCTGAATAGACCTTGTAGACCAGGATCTCCGTCGCCTTGCCCGGTCCGCCCTTGGTCACCGCGTGGATGATGCCGAAGGTGTCGAAGAATGCGTAGACCAGGTTGACGACGAGGAGGAAGAAGGTGGTCGGCGACAGCAACGGGAAGACGATGGTCCAGAAGCGCCTGACAGGACCTGCCCCGTCAATGGCGGCGGCCTCGATGAGGGACTTGGGAATCGCCTGCAGGCCGGCGAGGAAGAAGAGGAAGTTGTAGCTGACTTGCTTCCAGGCGGCAGCAATCACCACCAGCAGCATGGCCTCGCCGCCGTTCAGCACGTGGTTCCAGTTGTAGCCGACGATCTTGAGGTAGTAGGCCACCAGGCCGATCGAGGGATTGAAGAGAAACAGCCAGAGAACGCCGGCGATGGCGGGCGCGACCGCATAGGGCCAGATCAGCAGCGTCTTGTAGGTCATCGCGCCCTTCACGACGCGGTCGGCCATGACCGCCAGCAGCAGCGCCAGGCCGAGCGACAGCGCGGTGACGGCGGCACTGAAGTAGGCCGTGGTCCAGAACGAGCCGATGTAGAGCGGATCGGCGAAGAGGTTCTCGAAATTCTCGAACCAGACGAACTCGGTGCTGAGGCCGAAAGGATCCTCGATGAGCAGCGACTGGTAGAGCGCCTGGGAGGCCGGCCAGAGAAAGAAGACTGCCGTCACGGCGAGCTGCGGCAGGACCAGCAGGTAGGGCAGGGGCGAAGACCTGAAGACGACGCGCTTTTCCATATCCGAAGATGGTCCGCCCTGGGTGACGCAATGCGGTCAGGTAGGAGGCGGCGGACACACCATCCGACGCCCCCGCCCTGCCTGAAGCGGATCTAGTTGTTGGCCCGCTCGAAACGGCGCAGCAGGACATTGCCGCGCTCGACGGCGGAGTCGAGGGCCTCCTGCGCCGACTTGGTGCCGGCCCAGACCGCTTCCAGCTCCTCGTCGATGATGCCGCGGATCTGGTCGAAGCTGCCGAGGCGAACGCCCTTGGAGTTCTCCGTCGGCGCCTTGGCGGTCATCTGGATCAGCGCCGTCTCAGTGCCGGGGTTCTGCTCGTAGAAGCCCTGCTCCTTGGTCAGGTCGTAAGCCGCGTGGGTGATCGGCAGGTAACCGGTCTGCTGGTGCCATTCGGCCTGCACCTCGGGGCTGGATAGATAGGAGAAGAACTTGGCGACACCCTCATACTCCTCCTGCGGATGGCCGGTGAGCACCCAGAGGCTGGCGCCGCCGATGATGGTGTTCTGTGGCGCGCCGTCCGCGTCGTCCCAATAGGGCAGGCTGGAAACGCCGAAGTCGAATTCGGTTTGAGCCTTGATGCTGGCGTAGCCCGCCGAGGACTCCGTCAGCATGGCACACTCCCCGCTGTTGAAGCGCGCGCCGCTCTCGTTGCGCCGGCCGCCATAGACGAACTTGCCGTCGCGCGCCCAGTCGCCCAGCTGCTGGATGTGCCTCACCTGGGTCGGGCCGTTGAACACCAACGTGGTATCGAGGCCTCCAAAGCCGTTGGCCTGGGTCGCGAAGGGCACGTTGTGCCAGGCGCTGAAGTTCTCCAAATGGACCCAGGACTGCCAGGTGGTGGTGAACGGGCAGACCGAACCGGAAGCCTGCAAGGCATCCAGCGCAGCCCCGAACTCCTGCCAAGTCTTGGGAGGCGATTCCGGATCCAAGCCGGCGGCCTGGAAGGCCTCCTTGTTGTAATAGAGCACCGGGGTCGAGCTGTTGTAGGGCATCGACAGCATATTGCCCTCGAGATCGGTGTAGTAGCCGGTCACCGTCGGCAGGTAGACCGCGGGATCGAAGGTCTCGCCACCGGCCTTCATCACCTCGAAGACCGGGTTGACCGCGCCCTTGGCCGCCATCATGGTCGCCGTGCCGACCTCGAAGACCTGCAGGATGTGCGGCTGCTGCTTGGCGCGAAAGGCCGCCACGCCCGCATTTAGGGCCTCCGAGTAGTTGCCCTTGTAGACGGCGACGACCTGATAGTCGCTTTCGGAAGCATTGAAGCCCTCCACCTGTTTGGCGAGAATTTCGCCAAGCGGACCCGTAAAGGCGTGCCAGAACTGGATTTCGGTGGCCGCCGCTGCCGGCTGGGCGAAACTGCCGGCGAAGGATAGTGCTGCGGCCAGCAAGATGGCGTTGCGGTTCAGGCGCATGGATACTTCTCCCTGTTTGTGCGACTCGGTCCTGCGATGAAGCGCAAAGCTAGCCGCGGGTCGCGATGCTCTCTTGACTTATTTATTACAAATATATGACAGGTCGTACGTTCGCATAATAACAAATTGGACGACCCAGGGCCCGGCACCTGCTGAATGGGGCGCGCAAGCTTCGGATAGAGGATACTTCCCAAAGCCCGCTACAAGGCCAGGGTGACAAGGCTATTGTTGGTGCGCGAGGAGAGGAAGCGATGGATATGCAACGAGCCAAGAGCGCCGCGGACACCCAGGCCAGTGCGACGCCGCGGCAGGTGGCGCTGGTGCGCCGGGCCTGCGACCTGATCGATGCGCAGGACTGCGAGCGCATGACCCTGGCGCAGATCGCCAAGGCCCTGGATGCCAGCCCTTGGCACCTGCAGCGCCTGTTCAAGCGCGTCATGGGGGTCAGCCCGCGCGACTACGCCGACGCGCGCCGCAATGCCGCTTTCCGCGCCCAGCTGAAGAACGGCGACTCCATCGCGCAGGCCACCTACGGCGCCGGCTACGGCTCCTCCAGTCGGGTCTACGAGCGCGCCGAGCGCATGCTGGGGATGACCCCGGCCTCCTATGCCAAAGGCGGCAAGGGGGCGGTGATCGCCTATGACATCGTCGATTCGCCGCTCGGGCGCCTGTTGGTCGCCGCCACCGCCAAGGGCCTCTGCTTTCTCAGCCTGGGCCGCGACGATGCCAGGCTGATCAAGGAGCTGCAGCGCGAGTTTCCCCAGGCCCAGAGCATCACCCGCGACCAGCACTCCATCGCGCAGTCTGTCTCGGTGGTGATCGACTTCCTGGAGGGCAAGATCCCGCATGCCGAGCTGCCGCTCGACGTGCGCGCCACCGCCTTCCAGCGCCGGGTGTGGAACGAACTCATCGCGATTCCCTGCGGCGAGACCCGCACCTATTCCGAGATCGCCGAAACCATGGGCGTGCCGCGGGGCCAGCGCGCGGTCGGGCGGGCCTGCGCTACCAATCCGGTTTCCCTCGTCATTCCCTGTCACCGCGCTCTGCGCGAAGACGGCGGGCTCGGCGGCTACCGATGGGGCCTCGAGTTCAAGGCCGCCTTGCTAGAGGGCGAGGCCGAGCACCCGGAGTAACAGGCCGAAGCAAGACACCCGATTTCACAGGTAGCGACCGCGTTCGAGGAATTCCAAAGTGTACTGCCGGTAGGTCATGCCGAGTGCCTGGGCACGCCGCAGGCGGCGGCGAATCACCTCGATCGGCGGGTTCGCCCAGGCCTTCCTCTGGGCCTCGCGCCAAGCGACGAGGTGCCAGCGGGACTCCACCAGTGGCGGTCCCTGGTTGTGGCCTGGTCCGGGCGAAGCCGCTGCCGGCGCGCTGCCACGCAATAGGCTGTCCACGCTGTTAACATCCTGAAAGCACGGGCACAATCGAGCCCAGCCGGAAAGCTAACACAGAGCCGGCGGAAACCGCCAGCCCTTCGCTGCGCCGCAGCATCGCCGTGACGCCCGCCTCCCGCTTGCCCGGGGCCGAGTCGCCGGGATATAGAGATTCATGCCCCTGCGATTGGAAGCACCGCGCAGCCTGCGGCTGGACACCCGGGAAGTACCGCTGGAACTCAGCCGCCACCCCCGTGCCCGGCGTATCACCTTGCGACTCAACCCGGCGGGCGACGGCGTCAGCCTGGTGTTGCCGCGGCGCACGCCGATCCACGAAGCCGTCGCCTTTGCCGAGCGCAACAGCGGCTGGATCCTGAAGCACCTGGAAAAGGTGCCCGCGCGCGTTCCCTTCATCGACGGCGCGGTGATCCCGCTGCTCGGCGCCGATCACACGATCTCACACGATTCCACGGCGCGCTGCGGCGTCACCCGCGAAGCAGGGGTCATCCGCGTCGCCGGGCTGCCCGAGCACCTGCCGCGGCGGGTCGGCGACTTCCTGAAGCGCGAAGCGCGCGCCGAGATCGGCAACCGCGCTCGCGAGAAGGCGGCCCGCGTCGAGCGCCGCATCGGCCGCCTCAGCCTGCGCGACACGCGCAGCCGCTGGGGCTCCTGCAATTCCAGCGGCGATCTGAACTTCTCGTGGCGGCTCATCATGGCGCCTGAATCGGTGCTCGACTACGTGGTCGCCCACGAAGTGGCGCATCTCGTCCACCTCAACCACTCCAGGCCTTTCTGGAAGCTGGCCGGCGAGCTCTCCCTCGACATGGCGCGGGCCAAGGCCTGGCTCGCGCGTCACAGCGCGCAGCTCTGGCGCTACGGCTGAGGCGGTACGGCCTTGTGTACCGAGGGCACCCAGACGTAGCCGTCGGGGCCGGCGATATAGGCCTCGCGCAGGCCGTGCGGCTTGTTCGCGGGCGGTTGCAGGACGGTGAAGCCGAGCGCCTCCGCGCGCGCCGCCGCAGCATCGGGATCCACACCATAGAGTCGTAGCTCCAGGCCGGCCCCGCGGATCGCCCCGTCGCCGGTCAACGCCAGCAGGGGATTGCTGTGATAGCTGGCGTCGGAGTGCAGCATCCACTGGTGGCCCCGGTAGCGGCACACCGCGAAGTCGGCCTCGGCGTGGTGCGTCTCCACGCTCAGCACCTCGCGCAGGAAGGCCAGCGTCGCGGCCACGTCGCTGACCAGGATGTTGACCCCGAAACCGCCCAGCGAGCGGCCGTAGGCCTCGGCGGAGGGGAAGGGGGGCTCGGTGCAGTTGTCCATCGCGATTTTTCCTCGCGGCTTGCTTGCCGTGACGGCAGCTTGGCGACTATAAGCTGAGGCGGGGCCCGTCCGTAAACGTCCACTTCGCTTCTTGCTTCCGGTGCCGGTTGCCCTGCCGGCTCTGGTCTCGGAGATTCCATGGCCCGAGCCGATAGCCTGATCGTTGCCTTCCTGCTGACCGTCATGGTCGCGCTGGGTCCGCTCTCCACCGACCTTTATCTGCCCTCGCTGCCCGCCATCGGCGCCGAGTTCGGGGCCGGCACCGCCACGGTGCAGCTCACCCTTTCGGTCTTCCTGGCCGGCTTCGCCCTCAGTCAGCTCATCTACGGGCCGCTGTCCGACCGCTTCGGGCGACGCCCGATGATCCTCGGCGGCATCGTGCTCTACCTCCTGGCCAGCCTTGCTTGTGCCTATGCACCTTCCATCGAGGTGCTGATCCTGGCCCGTTTCGGCCAGGCGCTGGGCGCCTGCGTCGGCCCGGTGTTGGGGCGCGCGGCAGTGCGCGACATCTACGGGCGCGAGCGCGCCGCGGCGCTGCTGTCCTACATGGGAATGGTGATGGCGCTGGCGCCTGCCTTCGGCCCGATCCTCGGCGGCATCGTTGAGGTGCATTTTGGCTGGCGCGCGAACTTCGTCGTACTGGCCGCCTTTGCCCTGGCGATGCTGCTTGCCACCCTGGTCATCCTGCCGGAGACCAATCAGTGGAAGAGCCGCGACGCCACCCGGCCGGGGCACCTGGTGGCCGCCTACCTCAGTCTGCTGCGCCACCGCAGCTACATCGGCTACGTGCTGGTCGTCGCCTGCGCCTACTCCGGCATCTTCTCCTTCATCTCCGGCTCTTCCTTCGTGCTCATCGGCCTGCTCGGTCTCAGCCCCGACGTCTACGGCTTCTGCTTCGCCGCCATTGTCGTCGGCTACATGATCGGCGCCTTCTTGTCCGGACGCTACACCGCGCGGGTCGGGCTGGAGCGCATGGTGCAGCTGGGGACCGCCGTGCAGGCGCTGGGCGGGTGCGTCGGCCTGGCGATCTATGCCACCGGGATTGTCACCGTGGCCGGCATCGTCGGCCCGGTGGTGGTCTTCATGGTCGGCACCGGCCTCGCGATGCCGAACGCGCAGGCCGGCGCCATCGGACCCTTCCCCCGCATGGCGGGTTCCGCCTCGGCGCTGCTCGGCTTCTTCCAGATGGGTTCGGCCGCGCTGGTCGGTATCGTCGTCGGCCATGGCAGCGCCAGCTCGGCGCTGGCCATGATGACAGCCATCGCGCTGGTCGGACTCGGCGGAGTGCTGTCCTACTGGCTGATCGTGCACCCTGCGCCCGTGGCCGCGGAAGCGGACTGACGAGACCAGAGTCTCTCTAGAGCGTCGGGCAGGAAGGTTGAATCGAGGGATTCCCTTTTGGTGCGGCCCGT
>WHTV01000076.1 GCA_009377535.1 Kiloniellaceae bacterium | reverse complement strand
TGACCCGGCGCGAAGTTCAGGACGTAGGTCTGCCCTGGGGCGGCCTGGATCTCGACGGTCTGGCCCGGCGCCGGCCGGTTGACGACGATCGCTTCGCCTGCCTGGCCGACGGCCACCGCAGCGCCGCCAAACGGGGCGGTTGTCTCGGAAAGCTCGTTGTCAGACTGGATCTCTTCGGTGCCGCGCAGATCGTCGGTCATTACCCATCTCCAGATTTCACCCGTTCATCCCAGAAACAGGTGGGCACCGCTCCATCTGCGGCGCCGTTGTGTCGGTGTTCGCGTAAAGCGCGAACACGCCCATTCGAGGCAGCCGCAGTCTGTGGCAATCCTGAGATATTTACAAGAAACCTCAGACAACTAAACATGCTGTTATGTATGAGGTATCTGGAGACCATGCTTAACAAGGCCTGACCGCGTTAACACTTCTTTCCGGAAATCCTTAATGCTGCCACCTGCGCGTTAACACTGCCGTGGCATGGCGACGATCTGTCGGGGTTCCGGCCCATCCAGCCTCCGGTTGGGTTGACGCACCCCCTGGCGTCCGCAGCACCACGGGGCCTCGCTTGGATTTTCGTGCAGAGGTTGTTCGGCGGGGGCCTGCAGCGACGCCAGGGCGGCGGCGCGCCGCCCCCACGCCCGCGCCGCGGGCAAGAAAAAGGCCCCCGGGAGGTTACCCCAGCCGTTTACTAAAGGTGGGGAGAACGTCTGATTTCCGCGCAATCTTCTCAACAATATCAGCGCCTTGGCCATCCACTCTGTGAAGAAGATATTTTCTTCACAAGGGCGCGCCGTTCGTGTTCACCAAGACCCGGCTTTCGGCGCGCATGGCGCCTCCTGCAGTCGGGCAAGTTTCGATCGAGGCAACGCTTTCGTTCACCTGTTGTGAGTGGCCGATCTCGAGCAGGGCTTACTATCTGTAGTGCGGCATTTTTTCGATCTTGGGCCTCTATTTTTGGCCGATGTTGATGGCCGATCTTGAAAGCTACAGCAATGCACTACGACGATCTGCATAAGCGATTGCAATAACTCATGTTTTTTATCCACCGGAAAACCTTTGAACCGGAGACTCGCTGTTTTCGTGGTAAGATTTGGCCGATCTTGACGAGCCCGCGCCAAGCGCGATCAGGACAACCTGAAGTCCCATCTCCAGATTCCGGTGCCGCGAAGGCGGTTTTCCAGGAAGCTGGTCGAGCGTGAACTGACGCAGTGGCGGGAGAGCGAGGCGGATCTTCCCGAACGCTCCGCCCAGCAGAGATCTAGGGCATTCTAGCGGGCTGCAAAGAGAAATAGGCCGCCGCCATTCCGGCAGCGGCCTATTCAATTTTCCCCACCTTTAGTAAACGGCTGGGGAGGTTACCCGGGGGCCTTCGATCTCATCTTCGGTCGCGCCGGGCCGGCAGGAGAACCCGGCCCGGGCGATCAGTTGACGTCAGTTCAGGTTAATCACGACGGCGCGGTTGCCTTCCTCGCGCACCCCGTCGGCCGTCGGCACCAGCGGCTGGGTCTCACCCACCGCCTCACCGCTGATGCGGGTCGGCTCGATGCCGCCGCTGACCAGTTCCTCGATCACGCGGTTCGCACGGCGCTCGGAGAGGGTCTGGTTGTACTCCACCGGGCCGGAACGGTCGGCATGGCCGGTGATCCGCAGGGACGAACTCGGGTTGCCGAGGGCGGCATCCAGGGCCTCACGCACGATCGTGTTGTTGCCCGGTGCATAGTCGCTGCTGTCGAAGTCGAACAGCACGATGAACTGCGTCTCGGAAGGAGTCGCCGCCGCCATCGCCGGAGCCGGCGTGGAATAGTCGATCTCCGTCAGGGCATAGTTGGCCTGGGATTGGACCGCCGCCATGGCCTGCTCGAAAGCCGCCCGGCAGGCCTCGGCGTCGCCGTCGCGGCCATCCTCGGTCGCCTCGATCCAGCAGTCGTACTTCACCTGGGCCGTGGCCGTATCCTGCGCAGCCAGATAGCGGCCGCCCTGGTCGAAGCTGCGGCGCAGGCGCTCGATCGCGTCCTGGAAGGTCGCCGCCTGCTCCTCGGTCAGCTTGCGATCCGACGGCTCCTCCGGCAGCACCACGGAATTCTTGCTCGCGGTGCGGGCCTTGTGATTGAAGAGCTCGCCGTCCTCGAAGTCCCAGTCGGCTCCCAGCCAACCGTCGGAGCGGTCCTCGGACAGCTCGACATAGCCGGAATAAAGCGCCTGGTTGAACGCGATTCCATTGGCCTCGAGGTCCAGTCCGCTGCGGCTGTCGAAGACACTGCCGAAAGGATGGTCCCAAAAATCGGTGCCGGGAACGTTGAACGGCGTAATCGCATTGGCCGGCGCGGCCACCGAAACAGCTATCGCCAAGCCGGCGCCAACGATAAATCCTTTCGCCATCATAATCGGCTTTCCCCTTTGATAATTCCCCTGCGCTGGACGCCGTACAGACAGTCCCTGCACAACACCCCACAGACTACATGATTAACACAACGGAGAGCGGTATAGCTAGATTCTCGATTAGGTGCAAGTGATGCTGCTGCAACAGGTTGAATTGGCTGGCCTTTGCAAGGCCGCAATTTAGAGGGGGCGGACACCTCCCAGACGCGCATTAACCGATCGGCCACAACCCTGAGTGCAGAGGCTCAGTTGCCGGCGGGGACCAGACCGCGCCGTTTCAGCCCCGCCAGGCGCTCGGAGGCGTTGCGGTCGCCCTGCGCCGCGGCCAGGTCATACCACTTGGCAGCCTCGCCGTAGTCAACCTGAACCCCTTGTCCCTGCTCGTAAAGCACCCCGAGGTTGTACTGCGCCTGCGGCAGTCCCTGCTCGGCCGCTGCGCGCCACCAGCGCACCGCCTCGGCGGGGTTGCGGTCTGTCCCCTCGCCTTTCATGTAGTAGAACCCCAGGTTGGACTGGGCGCGCGCCTCGCCCTGCCTGGCCGCCTCCAGGGTCCAGCGGACGGCCTCCGCGAGGTCCCGCCGCACGCCGTCGCCGCGGTAGTAGCGCTGGCCGAGGCTGGCCTGGGCCAGGACGTCGCCGCCTTCGGCCTGGCGGACCAGGCGATCCACCTCGCTCTCGTTGGGCAAGGCCGCCTGCAGGCTGGTGCCGGTGGTGGCGGGCTGGCGGGTCCGTGCCGCCGCCTGGGCCCGTGCCGCCGCCGCTTCCGCTACCGCGCGGTCAGCCGCGGCGGTCTCTGCCGCCAGCTTTTCCGCGGCCGCCTTCTCCGCCGCGAGCCGTTGCTCCTCGGCGCGCGCCGGCGCGGCCTGCTCGGCCAGGGCCGCGCGGGCCTCGGGCAGCAGGTAGCCGGTGGCGTCCAGGGCGGCCACCTTCTGGTACTTTGCGATCGCCGTGCGCGTCCCTGGGCCGAAGCTGCCGTCGATGGTCCCCTCGTAATGGCCGAGGGCACGCAGATCGCGCTGGATCTCCCGCCGCTGCTCGGCGGTGAGCTCGGCTTCCGCCGCCCGCAACATCGCCAGCTGCAGGTCAGCCGCAGAGGCCTGCGGCAAGGCCGCGACCTGCTCCTCCTGCGGCTGCGAAGCCGGCTCCGCGGCAATCGTCGCCTCTTCGGCGGCCTTGGTCTCGGCGGCCCGAGCCTCGGCAGCGGCCTGAGCCTCGGCGGCGATCCGCGCCTCTTCGGCAGCCTTGGTCTCGGCGGCCTGAGCCTCGGCGGCAGCTTTGGCTTCGGCGGCGATCCGCGCCTCTTCGGCAGCCTTGGTCTCGGCGGCCCGAGCCTCGGCGGCAGCTTTGGCTTCGGCGGCGACCCGCGCCTCTTCGGCAGCCTTCGCATCGGCGGCGGCCTGAGCCTCGGCCGCGGCTTTGGCTTCGGCGGCGATCCGCGCCTCTTCGGCGGCCTTCGCATCGGCGGCGGCCTGAGCCTCGGCAGCAGCTTTGGCTTCGGCGGCGATCCGCGCCTCTTCGGCAGCCTTCGCATCGGCGGCGGCCTGAGCCTCGGCGGCAGCTTTGGCTTCGGCGGCGATCCGCGCCTCTTCGGCAGCCTTCGCATCGGCGGCGGCCTGAGCCTCGGCAGCAGCTTTGGCTTCGGCGGCGATCCGCGCCTCTTCGGCAGCCTTCGCGTCGGCGGCAGCCTGGATTTCGGCGGCGGATGCCGCCTCGATCACAGCCTCCCCCGCCAGCGCCACCTCGTCCGAGGCGAGCGGCTCTGCCGCCGCCGGCGTCGGCGCAGGGGCCGGCGCGGGCGCTGCCTGCTCGGTGGGTGCTGCCAGGCCGAGCGACGCGCTCTCGGCCGGGGCCCGGGCAACCGGCGTCTCGGGCGCCCTGGCGGATTCCTGCCACACGAAGTAGCCGCCGGCAGCGATCGCCGTGACGCCGGCGGCCAGGGCCGGCGCCAACCAGCGGCGTCGGCTCTCTCCACCGCCCGCCGAGGGGCGCGCAGCGGGTTCCGCCGCCAGGGGCGCAGCCGGTATTTTCGCCTCCGCCTCCGGCGCTGCCGCCTCCGCCGCCATGGCTTCGGCGTCGCGCAGGCGCCGGTCGAGGCCGATCACTTCGCGCATCGACTGCGGACGGTCGGCGGGGTCCGGCTCCAGCATCGAGCCGAGCTCGGGGCGCAGTTCCGGCGGCACGGAGCTGAAATCGGGAACCCGCTTGCGCGCCTCGATGACCGAGACCAGGGACTCGCTGATCTCGCCCATGTTCAGGGCCTTGCCGGTGGCGGCCGTCGCCAGCACCAGGCCCAGGCTGTAGATATCGGAGCGGACGTCCACCTGGCCGCCATAAAGGCCGATCTGCTCCGGCGAGGCGTAGGCGTAGCGGCCGGCGAAGTCGTCGCCGATGATGGTGGTAGCCGAAGAATCGGCGAGCTTGGCGATGCCGAAGTCGATGATCTTGGCCTGCTCCAGGTCGCCCTGACCCAGAATCACGTTGTCGGGCGACATGTCGCGGTGGATGACGCCCTTGTCGTGGGCGGCGGCCAGGCCGCGCGCCAGGCGGTCGCGCAGGCGGCGCACCTCGTCCAGGGAGAGCACGCGGTCTTCCAGGAAGCTGGTCAGCGAGGGGCCGTCGACGAACTCCATGACCAGGTAAACCCGGCCTTCTTCGTCGCGCAGCACGCCATCGTAGCCGACGATGGCGTCGTCGCGCACGGTGCGCAGCACCGAGGCCTCGCGGCGGAACAGCTCCATGATCTTTTCGCTGTTGGCGAGATCGGGCCGCACGATCTTGATGGCATGCTCGGTGCCGATCTCGCTGTGGCGGGTCTTGTAGACCTCGCCCATGCCGCCGCGCGCCAGCAGAGCCTCCACCTGATAGGTGAAGCAGATCATGCTGCCGGCCTCGAAGAGCGCCGGCTGCTGGTAGCCGCCAGAGGCCGAGCCGAAGCTGCTGGAAGAGCTGCGGCCGATCTTGGGATCTTCACTCATTGCTATCGTCCCGCATCGCGCCGGCGGCCCGCGCGGCTCCCCGGGGCGCCGACGGCGCCCTCCGTGGCTTCTTTAGCACCTTTGCCCGGCGCGTCGCCAGCGTCGCGGTCATTTGCCGGCTCATGACCGCGCCGTTGCCGGCGGCACGCCGAGCAGAACGACGGTGACATTGTCGGCCCCGCCGTGGTCGAGGGCCAAGGACACCAGCTGGTCCGCCGCCGCCTGACCCTGGCCATTGCTGGCCAGGGTGGCGCTCAACACGCGAGCAATCTCCTCGTCGCCGACTTCGGAGGTCAATCCGTCGCTGCACAGCAAGAGCCCCTGACCGGGTTGCAGGGAGCCGGTGATCTGCTCCGGGGCGGCCGCCGTTCCGTCGGGCCCGCCGAGCACCCTGGTGATCACGCTGCGCTGCGGATGGAGCCTTGCCTCCTCGAGGCTGATCATGCCGGCATCGAGCAATTCCTGGACCCGGGAGTGGTCGTGGGACAGCCGCCGCAGGCCGTCGCCCCAGAGATAGGCTCGGGCATCGCCGACCCAGGCGACGGTGTAGTCGCGCCCGCTGAGCTGTGCCGCCACCACGGTGGAGCCCATGCCGGCCCTGCCGCGCCCTGCGGCGGCAGCGTCGAGGATCGACCGGTTGGCCTCGGCGATGGCGGTATCCAGGCCGGCGCCACCCTCGACCGCGCGCGCGATGACGTCGACGGCGATGGCACTGGCCACCTCGCCCGCCGCGGCCCCGCCCATCCCGTCGGCGACGACCCACAGGCCGAGATCTTCGCGCACCGCAAAGCTGTCCTCATTGTGGCGACGCACTCGCCCGACGTCGCTTTGATATCCCAGCGTGGCCGCCGGTCGGGTACTTCCCATACTACCTTCCTCTTCGCCATTGCCGTTCTGCAGCATCGGCTCCTCCTCCCGCTACCCAGGCCCCGGCGAGGCGATCGACGCCGCTGAGGAAGTTTCCTGGCAAGGTCGCTTCCCTCGTGACCTCGTTTCCATCCCACTTGCGGAAAGTATGGAACAGGGGGCGAAGGCGGTAAAGCGGCCAGGACAGGGAGGGACGGAGCGGTCGGAAGGCTGGATGGCGACCGGCTCGGGCCTCACGGCATCCTGTAGGCAATGCCGTCGTCTTCCGCCAACTCGGGCTCGCGCCCCAGGAAGATGGCGCCGCTGCCGCTCAGCTGCACCATTTCCCGCTTGATGAAAACGACCTCGCCGCCGTTCGCATTGCGGAGGTAGGTGCCGTTGGTGCTGTGGTCCTTCAGGAAGACTTTGCCGCGCACGGCCTGGATGGTCGCATGCCGGCGCGAGGCGTAGGTGCTGTCGATCACCAGGTCGCAGATGTCCTGCCGGCCGAGGACGAACTCCGGCAGCGGGTCTTCCAGGGTCACTGTCCTGTCGCGGTAGCGCAGGTTGAGCCGCAGCACGTCGCTTTCCGCCGCCACCAGGGGAGAGCGGATCACCGTGGCGTTCTCCACTTCGGTGATCACCATGTAGACGCCGACAGGCTCCTTCTTGCCCTTGACGGAGGCCTTGTCCAGCCAGCGCGTCGCCGCGCGCAGGCCCGGCGATAGGCGCACCACGGTATCCTCGGTGACCAGGATCTCGCCGGCTTTGGCCAGGTCGGCAATGCGGGCAGCCAGGTTCACCGTGTCGCCATAGAAATCGTTGTCGTATTCGATGACCGGACCGAAGTGGAATCCGGCATGGATCGAAACGGGGCTGCGATTCTGGGCGTCGCGCATCAGGGTGGCGGCGCGGAAGGCGGCATCGGGCGTTGCGAAGACGCACATCACCCCGTCGCCGGATGTCTTCACCGTTCGCCCCCCGGCGAGGCCGGCCTGAGCGTCGAGAATCATCAAGCATTGGGCGGTGAGCCGATGTGCGGTCTCATCGCCGTGTGTTTCGTACAGCTTCGTGCTGCCATCGATATCCGCGAAAAGGACCGCGAGGTTCTGGCTGCTCTTAGCTGCCTTGTCCGACGGTACGTCGTTCATGGCACTCAATTCACCGGAAGCGGCTAAGCCTGCCCGAAAGCGGCCGATAACATCACTGTCTAGCAAATCTGGCGGCTGCTGTGGACCTTTTTCGCGTTTGCACAACGCTTTAGGCTCGGCTCTTCTGCTGCGACGGCTACCAGCCGCCGCGTTGCAACCACAGATCAACCTGTTCCAGGCGGTCATGCCCCCAGAAAGGCTCGCCATCAACGACGCATAAGGGGGAGCCGAACACTCCCTTGGAGATCGCCCGCGAAACCTCGTCGCGCAGGCGCTGCTTCACGGCCGGATCGTTCAGCGCCGCCGCCATCTCGCCGTCGCGGTCGGTGCCGGCCGCCTGGGCGATTCGCAGCACCGATTCGCCGGAGTCGATGTCGCCGCCGCGGCCGAAAGCCTCGCGGTAGAGCGCCTTGGCCAGCACCACGGCCTGCGCCGGGTCCTGGTCGTGCAGCCAGTAGTAGGCGCGGCAGGCCGCCACCGACAGGAAGGGAAAGGTGGCCGGCAGCTGGAACGGCAGCCCGAGCAGGCGGGCCGAGCGGGCGAGATCGTGCCGGGCGTAGCCGCCCTTCAGCGGGATGTTGAGCAGCGGCTGGCTGCCGGTCTGCTGGAACACCACCCCCAGCAGGATCGGCCGCCAGGCGACGCCGCGGCCGTGCCTGGCCGCCAGGGCGTCGATCTGCTCGGAAGCCAGGTAGCCGTAGGGACTGGAGAAATCGAAGTAGAAATCGATCGGGGCGGGCATGGCGGGAACTCGTCTGGCTAAGGTGCGGCAGTCAGCCGGCGGTGAGGTGGCGGGCGATGATCAGGCGCTGGATGTCGGAGGTGCCCTCGTAGATCTGGCAGACCCGCACGTCGCGGTAGATGCGCTCGACCGGGAAGTCCGCCAGATAGCCGTAGCCGCCGTGGATCTGGATGGCATCCGAGCAGACCTTCTCAGCCATCTCGGAGGCCGTGAGCTTGGCCATGGCGGCCTCCTTCAAGCAGGGCCGGCCGGCATCGCGCAGCGCCGCCGCCTCCAGCACCATCAACTCGGCGCCGTGGATGCGGGTCGCCATGTCGGCGAGGCGGAAGGCGACCGCCTGGTGCTCGATGATGGGGCGGCCGAAGCTCTGGCGCTCTTGCGCATAGGCCAGCGCGGCCTCGTAGGCGGCGCGTGCCATGCCGACGGCCTGAGCGGCGATGCCGATGCGCCCGCCCTCCAGGTTGGCCAGGGCGATCTTATAGCCCTGCCCCTCCTCGCCGAGCAGCAGGTCGGGCGTCAGGCGCAGGTTCTCGAAAACGATCTGGCAGGTGTCGGAGGCCTTCTGGCCGAGCTTCTTCTCCACCGAGGCGACGCGGTAACCCGGCGTGTCGGTCGGCACGATGAAGGCGCTGATGCCGCGCTTGCCCTGGTCCGGATCGGTGACGGCGAAAACGATGGCGACATCGCCGTTCTTGCCCGAGGTGATGAACTGCTTCACGCCGTTCAGCACGTAGTGATTGCCGTCGCGCTCGGCGCGGGTCTTGATCGCCGCAGCGTCGGAGCCCGCCTGGGGCTCCGTCAGGCAGAAGGCGGCCAGCATCTCGCCGCGCGCCATCGGCTTAAGGAAACGCTCCTGCTGCTCGGGCGTGCCGAACTTCAGGATCGGCATGCAGCCGACCGAGTTGTGCACCGACATGATGGTGGAGCAGGACCCGTCGCCCGCCGCCACCTCCATCAGGGCGAGCGCATAGGAGACGTGGTCGGCCCCCGCACCGTCCCACTGCGGCGGCACCAGCATGCCGAGGAAGCCGAGCTCGCCCATCGCCGTCACGGCTTCGCGCGGGAAGCGCGATTCGCGGTCCCAGCTCGCGGACTGCGGTGCCAACTGTTCCTGCGCGAACTGGCGCGCGGTGTCGCGGATCAGGCTTTGCTCTTCGGTGAGCAGCATGGCTCAGGCACAAGGCTCCACCGTGCGCATCACGGCGGCACGGTCGAGGCGGCGTCCTTCGGCATCGAAGGGCTGCTTGAAAGTGAAAGCCTCCGGCGTCGCGCCGCTGCGCTCGAGCAGCGCGATGCGTTCGATCCCCTCCTCGACGCTGGGCAGCGTTCCGGCCGGCAGCCACCACAGGGCCATGAAGGCGCCCGCCGGCTTTTCGAACCACTGCCGGCGCTGCGACATCACCTGCAGATGATCGGAGCGGTAGACATAGGAGAAGAGGGAATCGAGACCTTCCCAGACCGACATGTTGACGATGACATTCGGGTCCTCCGACACCTTGATATCGGTGGCATTGCCGCTGTCGCTCTGCAGGCGCCAGACGAAACCCGAACTCGCGTCGGCCAGGGCGTTGATGTCGTCCAGCCGCGCGACGAAGCCGGCCAGCTGCGGATCGTCCAGCGGGGCGAGGGCTCGAGCGACATTGATCTGCGCCAGATGAAAACGACTCATTGCGACCCTCCGCCTCGATCCTGCCTGCGGGAGTTTTCTACCACTCCAACAGCGCGCCGTCGTAGTTGAAAAATTTGCCGTTGTCGGCAGGGGTGAGGCCGGCGATCACCCGGCGCATGCCGTCAACCGATTCGACCGGGTCGATGCTGGCGCTCTCGCCGCCCATGTCGGTCGTCACCCAGCCGGGGTGGAAGGAAACCACGGTGAAGCCGCGCCCGGCCAGGTCGTGGGCCAGCGACTTGGTGATCATGTTCAGGGCCGCCTTGGAGCTGCGGTAGATGTAGGCGCCGCCGGAGGTATTTTCGGTGATCGAGCCCATGCGGCTGGAGATGTTGACGACGGTCTTGCGTTCGCTCTGCTCGACCAGTCCGACGAAGCGCTCGACCATGCGCAGCGGCGCCAGGGTGTTCACCTGCAGCACGGCGGCCCACTCTTCGTAGTCGGTTTCTCCGAAGCCGCTGCGCGGGCCGTAGACCCCGGCGTTGTTGATGAGGACGTCGATCGCCTCGCCCGCCAGCGCGCGCGCCAGGCTCGCCACTTTGAGGCCGTTGGTCACGTCCAGCTTGTGGCAGACGACGTCGCCGTCGAGGGCCCGCACTTCCTTGGACTTCTCCACGTTGCGGGCGCAGGCATGGACCCGCCAGCCGTCCGCCGCGAAGGACCTGGCGAATTCGAACCCGATGCCGCGATTGGCGCCGGTGACCAGTACTGTAGGCAATACCTTCTCCCAATATGGAACCGCCGCCTTGGCGCAGCGCCAGCGGCAGGCTCTCCAGCTTCAGTCCAAGACCTCGCTACCGTCTCACGCCACGACCGGCGGCACCTCGCGCCGCGGCCGGGCAACGAGTTCGCCGCCGCAGTTGGGACAGCGGTATTCCATGGCCTCAGCGCAAACGGTGCAGAAACTGCACTCGAAACTGCAGATCCAGGCTTGCCCGTCCATGGCAAGGCCGAGGTCGCAGCGCTCGCAGGCCGGCTTCATCTGCAGCGCCATGGGCCGCTCCTTTGGCCCCTAGAGAACATCACTTGGCCGGTCCAGACAACACTCCAGGAAACCTGCCCGCAACCGACTGGAATCGCTGGCGAAGGGCCGCAGGCTGGCCGCCGGCTACGCGGTCTCATTGAACAGCTCGCGGCCGATCAGCATGCGGCGGATCTCGCTGGTGCCGGCGCCGATCTCGTAGAGCTTGGCGTCGCGCAGCAGGCGCCCGGCGGGATAATCGTTGATGTAGCCGTTGCCGCCCAGGGTCTGGATGGTCTCCAGCGCCATCCAGGTCGCCTTCTCCGCCGCGAAGAGAATGGCACCGGCGGCATCCTTGCGGGTGGTCTCGCCGCGGTCGCAGGCCTTGGCCACCGCGTAGACGTAAGCCTTGGCGGCGTTCATGGTCGTGTACATGTCGGCGATCTTGCCCTGGATCAGCTGGAATTCGCCGATCGCCTGGCCGAACTGCTTGCGCTCGTGGATGTAGGGCACCGCCAGGTCCATGCAGGACTGCATGATGCCCAGCGGACCGGCCGCCAGCACCAGGCGTTCGTAGTCGAGCCCGGACATCAGCACGTTGACCCCCTTGCCCAGGGCACCCAGCAGGTTCTCCGCCGGCACCTCGCAATCCTCGAACACCAGCTCGCTGGTGGGCGAGCCGCGCATGCCGAGCTTGTCGAGCTTCTGGGCGACGGAAAAGCCCTTGAAATCCTTCTCCACCAGGAAGGCGCTGATGCCGCGCGAGCCGGCCACGGGATCGGTCTTCGCATAGATCACCAGGACGTCGGCCTGGTCGCCGTTGGTGATCCACATCTTGGTGCCGTTGAGGATGTAGCGGTCGCCCTTCTTGTCGGCGCGGGTGCGCATGCCAACCACGTCGGAACCGGCGCCCGGCTCGCTCATGGCCAGCGCCCCGACGTGCTCGCCGGAAATCAGTTTCGGCAGATAGCGCCGCTTCTGCTCCTCGGTGCCGCTGCGGCGGATCTGGTTCACGCAGAGATTGGAGTGCGCGCCGTAGCTGAGGCCGATGCTGGCCGACGCGCGGCTGACCTCCTCCATCGCCACGCAGTGCTCCAGATAGCCCATGCCGGCGCCGCCATAGTCCTCCTCCACCGTGAGCCCGAGCAGCCCGAGCGCGCCCATCTTCGGCCAGAGCTGGCGCGGGAAGATGTCCGTCCGGTCGATCTCCGCGGCGAGCGGCGCGATCTCCTCGGCAGAGAAGCTCATCACCGTGTCGCGCAGCAGGTCGGCCGTCTGGCCCAGGTCGAAATTAAGGTTAGGGAACTGGTTGGGGCGCATCGTCGTAGCTCTTCCTTGCGTTCCGTTCCGAGTGCTCTCCGCAGCGCACTCTAGAGCCTTTCATGGTCATATTGAACCATTCTGCCGGAGCGGCTTTGCGCCAAGGCCAAGGGATTTGGCGCAGGCCATAGCGGCGCTATGGCCAAGGCGGAGCCCTGCCAATCAATACGCGAAGGCGCCGGGTCCCCCGCTAACCCGCCTCGGGTATGTCGGGCCGGCCGGCGAGGCACATGAGAGTCTGGCTGAGGCGCGCGCAGGGCTTTGCGCGGCCATTCTTCACCACGCTGACCTCGGCTTCGGTGACCGTCAGCGTGCGCCCAGGCTTCACCACCCGCCCCACGGCGCGCAGCAGCTCGCCGTCCGCCGGCGCCAGCAGGTTGATCTTGAACTCCACCGTCAGCACCGAGCTGTCGGCCGCAAACAGGCTGTAGCCGGCATAGCCGGCGGCCGAATCGGCGATGGTGCTGGTCACCCCTGCATGGAAGAAGCCGTGCTGCTGGCAGAGGTCGGGCCGGAACGGCAGCTCGATCTCCACCTCGCCCGGCGCCACCCGGCCGAGGCGCGCGCCTATCAGGTCCATGACGGTCTGGCGCGCGAAGCTGGCGCGCACCCGCTCGGCGAAGTCGGCGTCCTTGGGGGTGAACTCGGCGAACTCGGGCATCTCGGCAGGTCTCCGGGAAATCAGGGCGGATGGCCCCAGGATATCGCCGCCTGGCGGCTTGCGCAGCCCCCCGGGGAAAGGCCATATTGGCGGCATCGGCGGGCGGCCGCGCGCCCCACGCCGGACTTGCGAAGCCGAGGAAGAGCTCATGTTTCACCATGATAAGCGACGTCTGATGCTGATCGCGGCGATGCTGGCCGTCGTCGGCCTGACCGCCGCCTGCGAAAGCGCCGCCGAGCGCCAGGCGCGCCTGGAGCGGGAAGCCTATATCAAGTCCCTCAACGTGGAAGAGTTGCAGAACAGCATCGAGACGGTGAACCCGGATCCCTACGCGCCGGGCGCGACCGGCACCACGCCCCTCGGCCGCCACAGCAACAAGTAAGCGGCAGGCCGCAAGGCTACAGCAGGAACAGTGTCGCCAGGCCCAGGAAGGCGAAGAAGCCGATGACGTCGGTCAAGGTGGTCAGCACGACGCTGGAGGCCACCGCCGGATCGACGCCGATTTTCTCCAGCCCGAGCGGCACGAGAGCGCCGGAGAGTGCGGCCACCACCAGATTGATCACCATCGCCGCGGCTATGATGACGCCGATCATCGGCGCGTCGAACCACATCCAGGCCATCATCCCCGCCAGCACCGCGAAGATTAGACCGTTGGTCAGGCCGACGATGATCTCCTTGCCCACGAAGCGCAGGGCATTGCGGGTGCTGAGGTCTCGCATGGCGATGGCACGCACCGCCACCGTCAGGGTCTGGGTGCCGGCGTTGCCGCCCATCGAGGCGACGATGGGCATCAGCACGGCCAGGGCGACGATGCGCTCCAGGGTGTTTTCGAACTGCGCGATGACCAGCGAGGCGGCAACCGCGGTGAAGAGGTTGATGAGCAGCCAGCCGAAGCGCGCCTTGGTGGTGTCGAGCACCGCGCTGTAGAGATCGGTTTCCTGCACGCCGGCCAGCTTCAGCAGGTCTTCCTCGGCCTCTTCGTCGATGATGTGGACCACGTCGTCCACGGTCACCACGCCGACCAGGCGGCCGGCGTCGTCGACGACCGGGGCGGACACCAGGCCGTACTGGCGGAACAGGTAGGCGACCTCCTCCTGATCCATGGCGACCGGCACCGTCTTCATGTCGTCGTTCATGATCTCGGTCAGCTTGACCGGACGTCGGGTGCGCATCGCCCGGCTCAGCGGCACGTAGCCGATCGGTTGGTGCCTGGGATCGACGATGTAGAGATCGTAGAAGTCGTCCGGCAGATCCTTGGCGGCGCGCATGTAGTCGATGGTCTCGCCGACCGTCCAGTTCGACGGCACCGCCAGCAGCTCGCGCTGCATGATGCGGCCGGCGGAGTCCTCGGGAAAGCTGAGGCTTTCTTCCAGCACCAGACGCTCGGCCCGCGGCAGCGCTGCCAGCACGCGCTGCTGCGCCTCCTCGTCGAGGTCCTCGATGATGTCGACGGCGTCGTCGCTGTCGAGGTCCGACAGCGACAGGGCGATGTGCTGCGGCTCCAGCGCCTCGATGACTTCTTCGCGCACCGAGACGTCGAGGTAGGTCAGCACCTCCAGGTCGAAGGCGGCGCCGAACGCCTTCACGAACTGGGCGCGTTCCTCGCGGTCGAGGTGTTCGAGCAGATCCGCCAGGTCGGCTTCGTGCAGGTCGTCGGCGAGGCGGCGGGCCGCGGCTTGGTCGCCCTCGTCGAGGGCCTCGGCGACCGCGCGCACCAGTTCGGCGGAAATGCCATAGGAGTCGGGCTGAACCTCGGGCAGCCAAGCATCGGCGTCGTCTCGCTCGGGCGGGGTCTGCGACATGGCTTGGCGCTTTCTCTGCTGGTGCCCCGTTGGCGTGGCTTCCGATGGTTCGGCTTTCGCCGAGTCAGTTCTCGATCGCGCGATCCTGCGCGTCGACCACCGCGACGGCGCTCATGTTCACGATACCACGAGCGGTTACCGAGGGCGTCAGGATATGCGCGGGCGCCGACACGCCGAGCAGGATCGGGCCGACCGACAGCCCCTCGCCCAGCGACTTGATCAGGTTGAAGGAGATGTTGGCGGCGTCCAGCGTCGGCATGACCAACAGGTTCGCCATACCCTTCAGCTTGGAATTGGGAAAGATGTTCTCGCGGATGGTCTCGTTGAACGCCGCGTCGGCGTGCATCTCGCCTTCGACCTCCAGGTCCGGCTGGCGCCGGTGCAGCATTGCCAGGGCGTTGCGCATCTTCTGCGCCGAAGGCGAGTTGGAGGAGCCGAAGCTGGAGTGCGACAGCAACGCCACTTTCGGCGTCAGGCCGAAGCGCCGGACGTGCTGCGCCGCCAGCAAGGTCATCTCGGCGATCTCCTCCGCCGTCGGGTCCGGCGTCACGTAGGTGTCGACGATGAAGAAGGAGCCGCTCGGCAGAATCACCAGGCTGATGGCGGAGCAGTCGACCACGTTCTCCGCCTTGCCCAGCACGTCCATCACGTGGTCCAGGTGGCGGCGGTAGCGTCCGGTGGTGCCGCAGAGCATGGCATCGGCATCGCCCAGGCGCACGGCCAGGGCGGCGATCACCGTGTTGCGCGTGCGCACGATCTCCCGCGCCGCCTCCGGCGACAGGCCTTTGCGCTGCATCAGTTCGTGATAGGTCTGCCAGTAGGTGCGGAAGCGCGGGTCGTCCTGCGGGTTGACCAGCGGCACGTCCTCGCCGGGCCGGATGCGCAGGCCGAGCCGCTCGACGCGGGTCGCCACCACCTCCGGGCGGCCGACCAGGATCGGCCGGACCAGGCCCTCGTCGACCAGCACCTGCACGGCGCGCAGCACGCGCTCGTCCTCGCCCTCGGCATAGATCACCCGCTTGGGGTCTTCCTTGGCGCGCTGGAACAGCGGCTTCATGATGAGGCCGGAGCGGAACACGAAACGCTGCAGGTTCTGCCGGTAAGCCTCGAAGTCCTCGATCGGCCGGGTCGCCACGCCGCTGTCCATCGCCGCCTTGGCGACCGCCGGGGCGATCTCCAGCACCAGGCGCGGGTCGAAGGGGCTGGGGATGAGGTACTCGGGGCCGAAGCGACTCCCCTCGCCGCCCATCGCCTTGATCACCACCTCGCTCTGTTCCTTCATCGCCAGGTCGGCGATGGCCTTGAGGCAGGCCAGCTTCATCTCTTCGTTGATCGCCGTGGCGCCGACGTCGAGCGCACCGCGGAAGATGTAGGGGAAGCAGAGGACGTTGTTGACCTGGTTGGGATAGTCCGATCGCCCGGAGGCGATGATGGCGTCGCTGCGCGCCTCCTTGGCGTCCTCCGGCATGATCTCCGGCACGGGGTTGGCCAGCGCCATGATGATCGGCTGGGCGGCCATCGCCTTGACCATCTCCGGCTTCAGCACGCCGGGCGCCGAGAGGCCGAGGAAGACGTCGGCGCCTTCGATCACCTCGCCCAGGCTGCGCTTGTCGGTCGGCTGCGCGTAGCGCGCCTTCCAGCGGTCCATCACTTCCTCACGGCCCTGGTAGACCACGCCGGCGATATCGGTGACCCAGATGTTCTCCTGCCTCACGCCGAGGGAGACCAGCAGGTCGAGGCAGGCCAGCGCCGCCGCGCCGGCGCCGGAGGTCACCAGCTTGACGTCGCCGATCTCCTTGCCGACCAGGCGCAGGCCGTTGTAGATCGCCGCGCCGACGATGATCGCCGTGCCGTGCTGGTCGTCGTGGAACACCGGGATGTTCATGCGCTCGCGCAGCGCCGCCTCGATCTCGAAGCACTCCGGCGCCTTGATATCTTCCAGGTTGATGCCGCCGAAGGTCGGCTCCAGCGCCGCCACCACGTCGATCAGGCGCTGCGGGTCCAGTGCATCCAGCTCGATATCGAAGACGTCGATGCCGGCGAATTTCTTGAACAGGACGGCCTTGCCTTCCATCACCGGCTTGGCCGCCAGCGGGCCGATGGCACCGAGCCCCAGGACGGCGGTGCCGTTGGTCACCACGGCGACCAGATTGCCGCGCGCCGTCAGGGTATGGGCCTCCGCCGGGTCGGCCACGATGGCCTCGCAGGCCGCCGCCACGCCGGGCGAGTAGGCCAAAGCCAGGTCGCGCTGGTTGGCCAGCGGCTTGGTGGCGCTGATCTCCAGCTTGCCGGGCTTCGGCAAGCGGTGATAGGCCAGGGCAGCCTCGCGCAGGTCCTTCGCCATCCCGTCCCTCATCCTATTTTCTTTCTTTTCCGTTCCCCGCTCGGGCCGGGAGGGGGCCCCGGCAGCGTCCAGAAGATGACCGGCACCAGGCCTCAGCGCAAGGGTCTAAGCGAATGAAAGAGATAGCAATCTTCCGCGTAGGAGCTATCTTCCCGGTGATGGAGGAGCTGGCGATACCGCAGCAGCCGCCGCCCGTCGAGTGGCGGGTCGAGCCCGGCCTGACCGACTATGCCGCCGCCGTGGCGGCGATGGAGCGGCGCGTCGCGGCGATCCGCGAGGGCCGCCTGCCGGAGCTGGTCTGGCTGGTCGAGCACCCGCCGCTCTATACCGCCGGCACCTCGGCCGACCCCGCGGACCTGCTGCAGCCCGACCGCTTTCCGGTTTATCGCAGCGGACGCGGCGGCGAGTTCACTTACCACGGCCCGGGCCAAAGGGTGGTCTACGTCATGCTGGACCTGAAGCGCCGTGGGCCCGACGTCAGACGCTTCGTGCAGAACCTCGAGGAATGGATCATCCGCGCCCTGGCCGCCTTCGCGGTCGAGGGCGAACGCCGCGAGGGCCGCGTCGGCATCTGGGTCGCGCGCCGCGATGGCCTGGACGCAGCGCGCGAGGACAAGATCGCCGCCATCGGCGTGCGGGTCAGGCACTGGGTCACCTACCACGGCCTCGCCATCAACGTGGCGCCGGAGCTGGAGCACTTCAGCGGCATCGTGCCCTGCGGCATCAGCGCGCACGGCGTCACCTCGCTGGTCGATCTCGGCCTGCCGGTCGGCCTGCCCGATCTCGACGCCGCCCTGCGCGCCGGCTTTCCCGGCGTCTTCGGCGCCACCGCCTGGGTGGAAAGCGAAGCGGCCGAACGCCGCTCGGCGTGATCTCTCCCGCTGTCAAGTGCGGGCTCGTGCCTACGGCCTTCATATCTCGGGCAGCACAGGCTCGCCCTTGCCACACCACCGTTGTCGTCCCGGGACTTGTTCCCGGGACCTATTGGCGTTAGCCCAAGGCGACGCCCTACTACGTTTACATCCTCGCCAGCCGTAAGCACGGGACGCTCTACATCGGCATCACCAACGACATCGCCCGGCGGGTCGGGGAACACCGGCAGGGCCTCGGCTCCCGCTTCGTCCAGAAATACCGCGTCACGCGCGTGGTCTATGTCGAGCCCTATGAAGAGGTCGAGCGCGCGATCCAACGGGAGCAGACGATGAAGGAGTGGCCCCGGGCCTGGAAAATCCGGCTGATCGAGCGAGCCGATCCCTCCGCCGACTCCTCTTGCAAGCAGGGCGCCGTCCACATATGGGTCCCGGCACCAAGTGCCGGGACGACAGCCTTTGTGTGGCGAGGACGAGTATCCCTGCCCCACAAAGCCCCTCCCGCGCCCTACACCGTCGGCTTCACCGCGAAGCCGGGGGCGACCGGCTCGCTGTGCTCGTAGCGGTCGACGGCGTTGACGGCGGCCAGGTCAGGCCCCTCCCAGAGCGCCGAGATCATGGCCTCGACATCCGACTCCGCGCCGGACAGGACAGCTTCGACGCTGCCGTCGCGCCGGTTGCGCACCCAGCCGTCGAGGCCGAGCGCGCTTGCCGTCTGCTCGGTCCAGGCACGGTACCAGACGCCCTGCACGCGCCCGGAGACGACGACCCTTACCGTGGTGGTCATGCCTCCTCCTCCGTCTTGCCGGAAGCGGCAGGATAAAGAGCGGCGAAGGCGATGGCCACCGCCCGGCGGGCGCGCTCCTCCCAGAGGTCGCGGCGCAGCCACTGGTCCTCGATGGTGAGTTCCGGGTCGCTGCGGTTCTCGTGGCTGAGGCGGTTGCGCAGGGCGCGCAGCCAGCGCAGGTCGCTGTCGGGCACGCCCGGCAGGCTCTCCCGGCGCGAGCCGCCCTGGGCCTCGCTGACCGCGCAGGCGAGGATCACCACGGCGGCCCAGGCGCCGGCGCAGAACACCGCCTGGAGGTCGATCATCAGGGCGCAGGCCTGCTCGCTGGGCGCCTGGACGCCGCCGCGCGCATGCAGCGCCTCCTGCTCCTCGAACCAGAGACGGCGCTCGTCCCAGAGCTCTTCCGACGGCCGCTCGAGCTGCTCCATGTCCTGCGGGGCTCCTTGGCCCTATTCGAACTCCAGGATGGCCTGGTCGACGGCGAGGCTCTCGCCCGGGCCGGCATGGATCTTGGCCACCTTGCCGTCGCGCTCGGCGCGCAGCACGTTTTCCATCTTCATGGCCTCGACCACCGCCAACTCCTCGCCGGCCTTGACCAGCTGCCCCTCCTCGACGACCAGCGTCATGAGGAGGCCGGGCATCGGCGACAGCAGGAAGCGCGAGAGGTCGGGCGGTTCCTTCACTGGCATGCGGGCGGCCAGCGCGGCGGCCAGGGGCGTCAGCACCAGCACCTCGATCTCCACGCCGGCATAGCCGAGGCGGAGCGCCGGGCCGCGGCGGTCGACCTGCAGCGTCACCGGGCGGCCATCGATGCAGCAGGGCAGCACCAGGTCGTGCAGCCGCCCCTCGGTCTCGATCGACAGCTCGCGGCTGCCGCCGCCGACGCGGTAGGCGCCGTCGGCCGGCACGACCCTGCGCGGACGCAGCTCCTGGCCCAGCATGACCACCCAGTCGGCCGGCTTGTCCGCATCGAACTCGGGCGCACCGTCCATCCGGCCGGAGATCGTCGCCGCCTGCGCTGCGCGACGATGCTGCAGGATGGCCGCCGCGGCGATGAGGATCTCCAGCGTCTCCTCGCTCGCCTCCGCGCCCTGGAAGCCGTCGGGGAATTCCTCGGTGATGAAGTTGGTGGAGAGGTCGCCGGCGCGGAAGCGCGGGTTGGTCATCACCGAAGCCAGGAAGGCGATGTTGTGATTGATGCCGCGGATGCCGTAGGCGTCGAGCGCCGCCTGCATGGCGTCGATCGCCCGCAGGCGGTCAGGCGCGTGGGTCACCAGCTTGGCGATCATGGGATCGTAGAACATGGAGATCTCCGAGCCCTCATCGACACCGCTGTCGATGCGCACGGTGACCGCCGCGTCCTCCGGGCTGCCGGGCGTGCGATAGCGCACCAGGCGGCCAATCGACGGCATGAAGTCGCGCAGGGGATCCTCGGCATAGACGCGGGCCTCGACGGCCCAGCCGTTCAGCTTCACGTCCTTCTGGCCGAAGCTCAGCTTCTCGCCGGCGGCGATGCGGATCATCCACTCCACCAGGTCGAGGCCGGTGACCAGCTCCGTCACCGGATGCTCAACCTGTATTCTTGTATTCATCTCAAGGAAATAGAAGTTCTTATTCCTGTCCACGATGAACTCAACCGTGCCGGCGGAGCGGTAGTCGACGGCCGCTGCCAGGGCGACCGCCTGGGCGCCCATGGCGGCGCGGGTCTTGGGGTCGAGGAAGGGCGACGGCGCCTCTTCCACCACCTTCTGGTGGCGCCGCTGGATGGAGCACTCGCGCTCCCCCAGGTGCAGGGTGGTGCCGTGGGCGTCGGCCAGCACCTGGATCTCGATGTGGCGCGGCTGCTCGATGTACTTTTCGATGAAGACCCGCTCGTCGCCGAAGCTGGAGCGCGCCTCGTTGCGCGCCGAGCGCAGGCCCTCACGCACCTCCGCCGCGTTGCGGGCGATGCGCATGCCCTTGCCGCCGCCGCCGGCCGACGCCTTGATCATCACCGGATAGCCGGTCTCGTCGGCGATCTTCAGCGCGCTCGCCTCGTCGTCGACGGCGTCGGGGTGGCCCGGCACCGTGCTGACCCTGGCTTCCGCGGCCAGCTTCTTGGAGGTGATCTTGTCGCCCATGGCGCTGATCGCCCTCACCGGCGGGCCGATGAAGACGATGCCGGCGGCATCCAGCGCCTCGACGAACTTGGGGTTTTCCGACAGAAAGCCGAAGCCGGGGTGCACCGCTTCGGCGCCGGTCTGCCGGGCCGCCGCGATGATCTTGTCGATGACGAGGTAGCTCTGGGCGGCCGGCGACGGGCCGATGGCCACCGCCTCGTCGGCCAGCCTTACATGCAGGGCCGTGGCATCGGCGTCGGAATGGACCGCGACCGTCGCGATGCCCATCCGCTTGCAGGTCTTGATGATGCGGCAGGCGATCTCGCCGCGGTTGGCAATGAGGATCTTGTTGAACATCCGCCGGTAACTTCCGCCCCTATCCCTGCTTACGCGCTGGTTTTCGCGCTTCGATCCTGTGTAGTGAGCCGTCCCAGCCTTGGCAATCCGCTTCTCCGTCGCCCCGGCTCAGCGCTTGCGGATGCTCAGGTAGCCCGGCAGCGTCGGCAGGCGCGCCAGCCAGGCGCGCACCGCCGGGTAGCCGGAGAGATCGAAACCGCCCTCATGCGCCACGTGGGTATAGGCGTAGAGCGCGATGTCCGCGATCGTCGGTCCCTGCCCGAACTGCTCGCCGAGAAACCAGTCGCGCCCGTCGAGCGCCTGCTCCATCACGTCCAGCGCCGCGTAGCCCGCCTTCTCTCGGGCGTCCCACTGCGGCTCATCCTCCCGCGACTTCTTCGCGTAGAGCTTCCAGAAGCGCAGCACGGCGATATAGGGCTCGTGGCTGTACTGCTCGAAGAACATCCACTGCAGCACCCGCGCCCGCCCGAGCCGGTCGTCCGGCAGGAAGCGCGTGCCCTCGGCCAGATAGAACAAAATGGCGTCGGACTCCGCCAGGTGGGTGCCGTCCTCCAGCTCCAACAGCGGAATGCGGCCGATCGGGTTCATTTTCAGGAAGGCCGGGGTGCGCGTCTCCCCAGCCATGATATCGATCTCGACCAAGTCATAAGGAATCTCCAAAAAATGCAGCAACAACTGCACCTTGTAGCAATTTCCTGAGGCTGGATCGCCATAGAGTTTCAGCATGCTCGTCCCTCGTTCTGCCGCCTTCACACACCGGGCGCGCCCGGCCGCGCCCCCGCATCCGCCCGCCGCGCCGCCTGCTGCTAGAGCGGCAGGTTGTCGTGCTTCTTCCAGGGAATCTCAAGTCTGGCGCAACTCTGGAGTGTGCGACACGCTTGCGCGGTCGCCTGCGCGCAGGACAGGGGCAAGGTTCATCGCCTCGCCGCGATCCACAGCCGCGCCTT
>WHTV01000075.1:1309-21951 GCA_009377535.1 Kiloniellaceae bacterium | reverse complement strand
CTTGGCACAAAGCCGCTCCGGCAGAATGGTTCAATATGACCATGAAAGGCTCTAGACGCTAGAGACTGCGGCCGAGCACCAGGTCGAAGCGGCCGGCCTCGATGTCGGGGCCGATCTCCGGCGCGGCGCGGAAGGCGACGGTGATGCTGTCGCGGGCCGCCGGGTCGCGAATCGCATTGTAGAGGAAGTCGCGATCGTTCAGCGGATGGCCGGCCAAGTACATCTGCGTGGTGAGCGGCACGACGCCCGGCCCAGAGACCGCGAAGTGAATGTGCGGCGTCCGGCCGGGGTAGGGCACCGGCTTGATGGTGCGGAAGGCGTAGCGGCCTTCTTCGTCGAGAACCGCGCGGCCGAAGCCTTGGAAGTTGGGGTCGGCGCGGCCGCTGCGGTCGCCCGGGTGATGGTAATGACCGAAAGCATCGCATTGCCAGATCTCGACCTGTCCGCCGGCCAGCGGCCGGCCGGAGTCGTCGCGCACCTGTCCGAAGACCTGCACGACATCGCCGGCCGCCGGCTCGGGACGCCCCGCCACCTGGACCAGGTTCCGATCCGAATCGGCCGGAATCTCGACCGGATAGAAGGGCCCCTCGGTCTGCCGCGGGGTCAAGGCCCGTGTGGCCGCAAGCAACGGCGCGGGCAGCCAGAGGCCGCCGGCGCCGGCGCCGAGCGCGGTGGCCAGGAAGCGGCGGCGTGGAAAGCTCACGCAACGGTCCATCGTCTCTCTCCTGCGATGCGAGGTCTCCTGAAAGGATGTGGGGCCGGCGGACGGCAGGGCAAGGTGAGGCGCCCGCGGCGGTCCGCTGCGGTAACGACATCCGGTGCCGATCCCGTCTATAGTGCGCCAGTTGCTGGTCGCGACTCGCAGCTATTCGCTGGGCGGTCGCGTTTTTTTGTTGAGCGTCGCTTGGTCTTTGAGCCTTCAATGAGGCGCCTCGCCTTTGTCGCCGCCCGCCGGGCCCCGCCGGCCGGTTCGGTCACGGCTGGAGGCGCTGCGGCATGATACGGGCACGCAGCCTCAAGCGCCGCGTCCGGGTCTCGCTGCTGCGCTTCGGCCGCCACGACCAGGTGGTGCTCTCAATTCTCGCGGTGGTGATCGGCGCGGCCGCCGGCGGCGCGGCCATCGCCTTTCGTGATGCCATCGGCGGCTTTCAGTGGCTGGCCTACGGCTTCAGCAGCGAGAATGTCGCCTCCCTGGCCGCCGCGCTGCCGTGGTGGCAGCTGCTGCTGGCACCGACCGCCGGCGGCCTGCTGATCGGCCTCTACATCCGCTACCTCATGCCGGGCGGCCGGCCGCAGGCTGTCGCCCATGTCATCGAGGCCTCGGCGCTGCACGACGCGCGCATGTCGCTCACCGTCGGTATCCGCGCCGCGCTGGCGAGCGCCGCCTCGATCGGCGTCGGGGCGTCGGTCGGCCGCGAGGGCCCGGTGGTCCATCTCGGCGCTTCGCTCGGGTCCTGGGTGGCCAAGCGCCTGCACCTCGGCCGCGTACTGGCCCGCACGCTGCTCGGCTGCGGCGTCGCTGCCGGCGTTGCCGCCTCCTTCAACGCGCCCATCGCCGGCTCCTTCTTCGCGCTCGAGGTGGTGGTCGGCCACTACGCGCTTTCGGCCTTCGCGCCCATCGTCATAGCCTCGGTGACCGGCACCTTGATCAGCCGCGCGCGCTACGGCGATTTTCCCGCCTTCATCCTGCCGGAGAACTGGACCATCGTGTCGTTCTGGGAGTTCCCGGCCTTCGCCATCCTCGGCCTGGTCGCGGCGCTTGCGGCGATCCTCTTCATGTGGTCGATCATGTTCACCGAGGACACCGTCGCCAAGCTGCCGGTGCCGGCGTGGTCGCGCCCGGCCTTCGCCGGTCTGCTGGTCGGCCTCATCGCGCTGGCCTTCCCCGAGGTGCTTGGCGTCGGTTACGAGGCGACCGACAAGGCGCTCTCGGACCTCTATCCGCTATGGATGCTGCTGGCCCTCATCGTCGCCAAGACGGCGGCGACGGCGATCAGCCTGGGCAGCGGCTTTGCCGGCGGCGTGTTCTCGCCGTCGCTCTTCATCGGCGCCATGGTGGGCGGCGCCTACGGGGTGCTCGCCACCCATGCCTTCCCGGAGCTGTCTTCCGGCCATGGGGCCTACACCATGATCGGCATGGGGGCCGTCGCCGGAGCGGTGCTGGGGGCGCCGATGTCCACCATCCTGATGATCTTCGAGATGACCAACGACTACGAGCTCACCATCGCCGTCATGCTGGCCACGGTGATCGCCAGCGTGGTCACCCAGCAGGTCCACAAGCAGTCGTTCTTCACCTGGCAGCTCGAGCGGCGCGGCATCACCATCCGCGGCGGCCACCAGACCGGCCTGATGCGCCGCGTCAAGGTGTCCTCGGTGATGGACCAGCGCTACGCTTCGGTGACGCCGGAAACGCCCATCGCCGAGGTGCGCCTCAAGCTGCAGGCTGCGCCCTGGGGCGAGCTTTTCGTGATCGACGAAGACGGCGCGCTCTGCGGCGTCATCAACTACGCCGACCTGCACGAGGCAGCCTTCGACACCAGCCACGATTCAGAGCTGATCGCGGACAACGTGGCGCGCAGCGTGCCGGCCCTGCTACTGGTCGGCGATCACCTGGAAGCCGCGGTGAAGGTCTTCAACCTGATCGGCGAGCCGCACATTCCTGTGGTAGCGGACAAAAAGTCCATGGTGATGCGTGGCCTGGTACATGAGCATGAGGTTATGCTCGCCTACCAGCGCGCGCTGAATCAGGCCCGGGCAGAGGAGCGCGGCGAGGCTTCGTCGCGCTCCCGCTACCACAGGCAATAGAGCCGCGGCCGGTCCTTCGGGCGACGCCTCAAGCTGCCACCTGAACGCGGTTGGACAGCGCATCGCCGACCTTGTTCTTGCTCTCGAGCTGTTCATAGAGATCGCTCGGAACGAATTGCATGAGTTGTTGCAGGTTGTCGCGGCTCATCCACACCAGCCATTCCTCAAAGACGCCGGCATCCTCGGGCCGTTGCCAGAGGATGCCGCGCGGCTCGAGATGCATATATCCCTCCCGGGCGGCGAGTCCCTTGCAGGCAGCGAGCGGGTGCACCAGGCCGAACATGAAGCTCGGTGCCCATTCGAGATAGGCCAGGGCCAGGGCGAGACGCGGCAGGGCACAGGTCAGCCCATGGCCGCGATAGCCGTTGGGGCCGCCCTTCAACCACAGCTCGCCGTGATAGCAGACCTTGCCGCTGATGCGGCGCGACGCCTCGGCGGCGGAGAACACGGAGCGGTCGAGATCGACCTCGACCCCTGGCGGGGCGTAGGCCACCCGACGTCCATGCAGATGCTCAGCCAAGGTCGCCGCGCCGAGATCCTGCAGGCTCACGGCCTGCAGATGGACCACCTCGCCGCCTTCGTCGGTCCCCTTGATCCAGAAGCCGTTGTGCTCGTCGATTGGACTGACGTGAGGGTCGAAGATCGGCGAGATCGGCAGCCTCTTCGGCTGGGAAACTCGGATTTTCCGGAAGGCCTCGAAGTCACCGCTTACCTCGACGGCGATGCCGTGCAGTTCAGCGATCCGCTCTATGCTTCTGATATATTGGAAATTTTTGTAGAAATCACAGGCAGCCATCGAATCATACTCCTTTGCCGTGACGCGTTGCACTGACAAAGGTTAGCGAGAAAACGGCGCTTGTACTTCGCTATTACTTCCCAGACCTGCAAATTGCAGCGTCGGAGGGATCGCTAGATGTCCTCCTCCATGAGGAATTCGGGTGGCATCTGAGGGATCTCGTCAGGATCGAGGCCGGCGATTTCCACCGTGTTCGTGCGGGCGACGAAGAGGGCCAGGGCCGGCTCGCCGTCCGGGAAGCGGCAGCCTAGCAGCAGTCGCTGGAAGCGCACCGGCAGGGGCTCGCTGTTGCGGGCCCGCGGAATCATGCCGGCGATGTGGTCGAGGCGTGCGCCACCGGCGGCGAAGACGCCGTGATAGGCCTGCGACATGAAGCGGTCGAACTCGGAGCCCGCCGGGTCGTCCTTGGAGAAGCGACCGACCGCGCTCTTCGCCCACTCCCAGCCGAGCCAGGTGGCGTAGGACGAGGACTCACCGATCTCCACGCAGAGCCAGCTGTCCTGAAGCCGCCGGTAGACCAGCCGGTAGGATCTGATTCTTTCCATGGCGGGATGCTCGAGCTGAAGCTCTGCGTCGGCCCAGGCCTCGAAGCTGCGCCGCAGCAGGGCCGGCGCATCCTGCCAAAGGCGGCCGAGGTGATGCTGCTGGGCGTGAAACTTGTGTCCGTTTTCGTTGGTATAGGAGATTTGCTCCAGCCTGCCGTCATGCCGCGCGAAGCAGGGCCTGTTGTGGAGCCAGGCATCGGTCTGGTCGAGGATGGCCGCGGCATCCTGATAGCACCGCGCGCCGGCGTCGGTGAGAAGGTAGCGGCGATTGCGCAGCACGAAGAGCTTGGTGCCCTTGATTTCCTGCAGCGTGTTGATGTGACGGCGCACGGTCTGCCGCGTCACCCCGAGATGCTCGACGGTCTCACTCAGGTTGAGCGTTCGCGCGAGAGTCGTGAAAGACCGCAGGATCTCGAAAAGGGTGGAGGGCTGGGGGTCGTCTGACACGGCTCTATGATAGCTGGTTGCGGGGGGTTTAAGGATCGAGTTTTCGCGCAAAGCTTCTGTTGCCCGAGTGTAACGGTCTTCTTCCTGTGTCTGGAACAATATTGTTCCGTAATTGTAAATTTATTTTCCTTGTATGGATCATCAATAGTCTGAAAAGGCGTTAACAATGTACCTCTTACGGTGCATAAGCGGTCAATTGATTCCCTCAGTGGTTTTATGGGATTCCTGATGTCGATGGATGAGAGTCCCAGCCACGCGGCGGCGAATTTGGCAAAATCCGGTCGGATTGTCGGATTTCAGATAAATTCTGCGCGCCAGGAACGAAATCTGACGCGGCGCGATCTGGGCGATCTGCTGGGGGTGAGTCCCGAGCAGGTTGAGCGTTATGAAACGGGCGAGGAAGCAGTTCCTGCCGGCAAGCTCTACAGGATTTCCGAGCTCTTTGGGTTGCCGGTCACGGATTTCTTCAGGCAGCCGGACTAGAATCGCCCGGTTTTGTAGGGTTACGGTTCCCGATTTCGGGGAGGGCAGCCACATCGGTCCACTGCACGCAGCATTGCTGTGCCCGTGGCCGGAAATCGTGGCGGTCGTCGAAGTGCCAGCCGGATGCACATACATCCGGCTGGCATTTTTTTTGGCGCGCAGCTGCCTGGCGCGCCTCTCAACCTCTCAGTAGGTCGGGTTCAACTGCAGGTAGTCATAGCGGTTGCCGGAGGTGACCACCACCTCGCGGAGGCCGCGGACGTTGTCCAGCAAGGTCAGCGGCACCTCGACGCCGGCCTCCCCGAGATCCCAGACCGCCCGATAGAACTCCGACAGGTCGGAGACCGCCTTGTCGCCGACTGCCGTGACGATGACGTTGGCCGCGACACCTGCCTTGGCCGCCGGGCCGTCAGGGGCGACGCGGCTGACGAAGATGTGGCCGCGCACTTCCTGGGTATAGAGACCGAGCCAAGGCCGGGCCGCCTTTGCCGAGCGTCCGTCGCGCAGCAGGTCGTCCATGATCGGCTGCAGGGCCGAGATCGGCACGAACATGTTGCCGGGCAGCTGTTCGCCGGGCGTTGCGGCATCGGCCACAATGAGTGAGCCGATGCCGAGCAGCCGGCCGTCAGCGCCGATCAGCGCGGCCCCACCGAAGCTGCGGTAGGGCGGCGCGGTGAAGATGGCGTCGGGCAACAGGTATTCCCAGTAGCCGGCGAACTCCCGGCGCGACACCACCAGGGCCGGGCTCGGCCCGTCGGGGCCGGCCACCAGCACCCGGGTTCTCTCCGGCAGGTCGCCCGAATCGCCCAGCTCGATGGCGGTGGCGCCGAGCCGGCCGAGTGGGCGCAGCAGCCCGAAGCCGGTGTCGTAGTCGTAGGCCACCACGTCGGCCGGCACCACCCGGCCGTTCTGCTCGACGATCTCGGTCTCGACCGCTTCCATGATGAGGTAGCCGATGGTGAGGACCAGGCCGTCTGGGCGGATCACCACGCCGCCGCCCTCACGCTCCTGGCCGAGCGTCTCGGCCGAGCGGGCGCTCGCAGGCACCGTGGCGCGCACGCCGACGACGGCATTGAGGGGGTTGGCCTTGGATCCCTCGGGGCCGGACTGGGCCGCTGCCGGCAGGTTCGCCAGCCAGGACGCGATGAGAAGACCGAAAACAAGGGCCGCTAAAGACCGCGAAACCGTCCTCTGATCCCCCGAGGGGGCTGAAAAGCTCTTTGCCATGCCGCTCTCCTCGATGTTGCGGCGTCTCCCCCTCGCTTGGGCGGATGATACCACCTCTTCGGAGATAGCGCTGCCGGAGCGCGGTTCCAAGGGGAGGCCGGTAGGGTCTCGCCTGTCGCGCGCACTGGACAGCCGTAACTCGCCTGGGCAGACTGCCTGTGCGACCATGCCATCCACTTCCGAATATCGCCCGACCGGGGCGGCAGGGGACAATCCATGATCATCAGCAGCTACCAGGGGCCGGCTGCGCCTCTTCTTCGCAGGCGCTTGGCAGGTGTCTTGCTGGCGGCCGCAGCAGCTCTGCCGGCGACGCTTGGCGGCACCGCCTGTCTTGCCCAGGAGGGCTATACCCTCACCATCGACGGCACCCGCTACCCGATCGGTCTCGACAGCCCTGCGGACATTGTGCTGCCCGACGGCAGCAGCATGACGCTGCTGTTGTTGCAGGACGAGTTCACGTCCTACGGCACCGAGACCTTTAGCTTTTTGCATAAAAGTAGCTACAAGCCAGCCCGTATCGATATCGGTCCCGGCATCTTCCAGACCGCCATCCTCACGCCGCTCGGCACCGGTGTGATCATTCAAGAATATTCGAACCTGAATCCAGCGTCTCTGATCGGCCTCATGCTGAACGAGGTCACAAAGGAGGAGAGAGACTACGGCTACGACTACGAGGAAAGCGAAGTTTCGCAGGAAGTCGGGGGCAAGGTCGTCTCAGGGCGCCAAGCGATCACGACCTACAAAGACGAGACGTGGATTCGCTCGGTCTATGCTTATGGCACGCGCGATTCGGGCCTGTTGATTTTGACCATGGTCCAGGAAGCTCATCTTCCTCGGGAAGGCGCCTTGCTGGACGACTTCTGGCGCACGCTGGAGATCAAGTAGGCTGGCCGCTAGTCTTCCAGAAGGTACTTCCCTTGGCGGTGCGCCAGCGGCTCGGCGCCGACCACCTTGGCCAGCACCATGCCCGGGCGCACATAGCGGTGGCTGCGGCAGGACAACACCAGGCCGCTGGCCTGGGTGGTGACGGCGGTGCGGGCGCTGCCGGGCGGCTTGGCGGGGTCGACCACCCAGGCGATGACGTCGCCGGCCGTGACCTGCTGGCCGAGTTCCACGGCATAGGCGACCACGCCGCCCACCGGGCTGCGCACCGTGTCGGTGGCGTCCAGGCGCGTCGCCTCGCAGAGGGCGGCCGGCGGCGCCGGGGGATTGCCCTTTACGGCACCGAAGCGCTGCAGGCTGCGGAACAGCGCCTCGGCGTCGGCCCTGGCGGTGACGTCGTCGACGTCCGTGCGGCCGCGCAGTTCCACCGTGCCGGCCAGGCAGGCGGCGGGGATGGGATGCTGCGGGAAACGTTCGGCCAGCCGCGTCCAAGGTGCCGAGAAGGCCTCGTCGAAGGAACTGCCGCCGGAATCCTCGGCCAGTAGCACCGCCCGGCAGCCAAGCTCGGCGGCGAGGTCGGCCGCCTGCGGCCAGTGCGCCGGGATGAGGAAGAGGTGCATCAGCGCCTGGTCGTCGCAGTGCAGGTCGAGCACCACGTCGGCGTCGGCGGCGAGACCGGCCAGCGCCAGGCGCAGGGATTGCAGCTCGCTGCCGGGTCTCTGGGCGGCCAGATGATCGAGCATGGCGCGGCGGATGACGGCCACGTTGCCTGCCGTGTCCTCGCCGAGCCTGCCGGCCACCTTGTCCGCGACGGCGGCGCCGAGATCCGGCCAGTTGCGGTTGAAATTACCGCCGCCACCCTGCTCGTAGCGGCCCATGTTCTCGCCGTTGGTGAACTGGGCCAGGCCGATCGGATTGGCATACGGCACCAGCAGGATTTCGCCCTCGATGGCGCCGCGCCGCTCGGCTTCCTCCAGCAGGGCGTAGAGGTGGTGCTGCACCAGCAGGCCGGGCGTCTCGTCGGCGTGCAGGGCGGCCTGCAGGTAGATCTTGGGCCGCGCGTCCTGCCGGCCGAAACGGTGCACGGTCAGCTCGCGGCGCGTGCCGGGGCCGACGGCGAGGAGGGGCAGGCGTTCGCTGCGCCCGGGCATGGGGCGGTTCCTAGGGAAAGTGGGAAAGCGGGAAGCTTCGACCGGCGCATGAAAGGCCGCGGCCCGGCCCAGGTCAAGATGCCTCTCCGCCGGGCGACAAAACGCTGCCTTACCGCGTGAGCCGGCCGGCCGCCTGCGCTATATAGGGGGTATGTCCGATCTCTTTGCGGCTCCGCAGCGGGCCGAACCTTACCCCTATTTGAGTGCCCTCAACGAGGGCCAGCGTGCGGCGGTCGAGGCGCTCGACGGCCCGGTCCTGGTGCTGGCCGGCGCCGGCACCGGCAAGACCCGCGTGCTGACCACCCGCCTGGCCCATCTGCTGATCACCGGCAAGGCGCGCGCGCCGGGCGAGATTCTGGCCGTCACCTTCACCAACAAGGCGGCGCGGCAGATGAAGGACCGCGTGGCGGCGCTGCTGAACCGGCCCTCGGTGGAGGGCTGGTGGCTCGGCACCTTCCATGCGGTGGCCGTGCGCATCCTGCGCCGCCATGCCGAGGCGGTCGGCCTGAAGAGCAACTTCACCATCCTCGACACCGACGACCAGATCCGCCTGGTGAAGCAGATCCTGCAGTCCGAAAACGTCGACGAGAAGAAGTGGCCGGCGCGCGCCATGCTGGCGATCATCGAGCGCTGGAAGGACCGCGGCCTGACGCCGGAGCGCGTCTCGGCCGGCGATGCCGGCGACTTCGCGCGCGGCCGTGCGGTGGAACTCTACAAGGCCTATCAGGAACGCCTGCGCACGCTGAACGCCTGCGACTTCGGCGACCTGCTGCTGCACAACCTCACGCTCTTCCAATCTCAGCCGGAGATCCTCGCCGACTACCACCGGCGCTTCCGCTTCATCCTGGTCGACGAGTACCAGGACACCAACGTCTCGCAGTACCTCTGGCTGCGGCTCTTGGCTCAAGGGCACCGCAATCTCTGCTGCGTCGGCGACGACGATCAGTCGATCTATGGCTGGCGCGGCGCCGAGGTCGGCAACATCCTGCGCTTCGAGGACGACTTCCCCGGCGCCAAGGTGGTCCGTCTGGAGCGCAACTACCGCTCGACCGGGCGCATCCTCGCCGCGGCCTCGGGCCTCATCGCCCACAACGAGGGCCGCCTCGGCAAGACGCTGTGGACCGAGGACGACGAGGGCGAGAAGATCCGCCTGCGCGGCCTGTGGGACGGCGAGGCCGAAGCCCGCTTCGTCGGCGAGGAGATCGAGGCTCTTATCTCCCGCGACAAGGACCACGACCTGAAGCAGGTCGCCATCCTGGTGCGCACCGGCGCCCAGACCCGCGAGTTCGAGGAACGCTTCATCACCCTCGGCCTGCCCTACCGCGTGGTCGGCGGCCCGCGCTTCTACGAGCGCATGGAGATCCGCGACGCCCTGGCCTATCTGCGGGTGCTGGTGCAGCCGGCCGACGACCTCGCCTTCGAGCGCATCATGAACAAGCCCAAGCGCGGGCTCGGCGACGCCACCTTGCAGCTGCTCTACAAGACCGCGCGCAGCGGCAACGTGCCGCTGGCGCTGGCGGCGCGCCGCCTGGTCGATACCGACGAGCTGCGGCCGGCGGCGCGGCGCAGCCTCACCGCGCTGCTCGACAACTTCGATCGCTGGCGCGGGCTGATCGGGATCACGCCGCATCCGGAGCTGGCGGAGATCGTGCTGGAGGAATCCGGCTACGTCGAGATGTGGCAGAACGACAAGACGCTGGAGGCGCCCGGGCGCCTGGAAAACCTCAAGGAGTTCGTCAACGCCCTGGGCGAGTTCGAGAACCTGGCCGGCTTTCTCGAGCATGTCTCGCTGGTCATGGAGGCGCTCTCCCAGGACGGCCTGGACGCGGTCTCCATCATGACCCTGCACGCCGCCAAGGGCCTGGAGTTCGACACTGTCTTCCTGCCCGGCTGGGAGGAGGGTCTGTTTCCCAATCAGCGCGCCCTCGACGAGACCGGTCGGCGCGGCCTGGAGGAAGAACGCCGCCTCGCCTATGTTGGCCTGACGCGCGCTCGCAAGCGGGTGATCGTCTCCTTCGCCGCCAACCGGCGCATGCACGGCTCCTGGGCTGCGGCCATCCCTTCGCGCTTCGTCGACGAGCTGCCCAAGGAGCAGGTCGATCAGGAAAGCGACCAGGGGGTCTACGGTGCCGCCGCGGCCGCCTTCGGGGGGATGGGCGACGGCTGGGGCAGCAGCACCTGGAGCGAGGCGCGGGTCAGCCCCGGCCTGCAGCGCGCGCGCGAGCGCCGCGGCCAGGGCACCTCACGCTTCATCGACGTGACGCCTACCCGCGTCGAAACGCTCGAAAGCGGCGCCTTCCAGCGCGGCGACCGCGTGTTCCACCAGAAGTTCGGCTACGGCAGCATCCGCTCGGTGGAGGGCGAGCGCCTCAACATTCGCTTCGACAAGGCCGGCGACAAGAAAGTGATCGCCAGCTTCGTCGTGCCCGCCGACCAGGCCGGCTGACCCTTCCCGAGATCTTCGGAGCCGACCGCCCATGAGCGCGACCTACTGCCTGACCCTCAGCCTGCCGGCCCAGGCGCTGGATGCCTTCGAGGCGGTCTTCGAGCCCCTCGGCGGCGCCATCGTCACCTCGGGGCGCGACGCCGAGGGGCTGGTGCCCTGGCAGCTCTACCTCGCCGCGCCGCCGGAACCCGATGAGCTCGATCGCCTGGTCGAGCTCGCCTGCGAGGTCGCCGATCTCCGGACACCGCTGATCTTCAGCCTCGATCGCCTGCCCGACATCGACTGGGTGGCGGAGAGCCAGAAGTCGCTGCCGCCCATCGTCGCCGGACGCTTTCGCATCCGCGGCTCGCACGTCACCGAGCCAGCGCCGCCGGGCGCCCTCGACCTGCTGATCGACGCCAACGCCGCCTTCGGCACCGGGCGCCACGAGACCACCCACGGCTGCCTGCTGGCGCTGCAGGACATCGCCCGGCGCCGACCGCCCAACCGTCCGGTGACGCCGGTGCTCGACATGGGCTGCGGCTCGGGTGTGCTCGCCATGGCAGCGGCCAAGCTATGGCCCTGTCGAGTGCTGGCGGTCGACAACGACGCACCCTCGATCTGCGTCGCGGCGGAGAACCTCAAGGCCAACGGCGTCGCCGATGCGGTGACCCTGCTGCTGGCCGACGGCTTCCGCGATGCCCGCGTGCGCCGCGCCGGCCCCTATCAACTCATCCTCGCCAACATCCTGGCCGAGCCGCTCTGCCGCATGGCGGAGGACGTGAGACGCCACCTGGCGCCCGGCGGCCTCGTCGTGCTGTCGGGTTTGCTGACGACGCAGGAGCGCCAGGTGCTTGCGCGCTACCGCGCCGCCGGCCTCACGCTGGTCACCCGCTACCGCCTCGCCGAGTGGTCGACTCTGGTTCTGCGGGGAGGGTGACGGGCCGGCAGGCTCTATCGGACGGTGATCTCGCCCGTCATGCCGAAGGCATCATGCAGGAATACCGAGCACTCCAGGGGAAAGCTGCCTGCGCGAGCCGCTACGAAATAGAGCTCCTTGCTGCCGCCGGAAGGGACCTCGATGCTCTCGATGTAGGGGAGCGTCTCTTCACCGGCTCCCGAGACCAGCTTCTGCGCCGCGATGGCCTGGAAGAAGCCCATCGAGGCGAAGGTGTGGGCCGACGAGCCGTCGTTGCGCAGCAGCAGACGATAGGGCTTGCCGGCCTCGAAGGTCAGGACGGCGGGTGTGAAAGCGTACTCCGAGAGCGCCACCTCGACCGTCTGAGCAGTGGACCAGTCGATAGCGGCGACCCGCGCCGGCGCGTCCTGCAGGTAGCCCTCCGGAGGCGTTTTGCGCACCACGTCGCCGCCTGCACAGGCGGCCAGCGCGGTCAGGGCGATGGCGCCCAGCAGATGTCGGTACATGGTTCCAGTTCTTCCCCTCTCTGTCGTTTCCGCGCGCCACAGCCTGCGGCGCCGGAGGAGGCCCGGCAGTCGGCCCTCCGAAAATCTACGAGAATCGCCGCTGCCGGGTTTCGCCGCCGCGCGGGAATCGGGCCGGGAGCATCAATGCGCCAGCAGGACCGGGACGGTCGCCTCGGTAACGATGTGGCGGGTGGCGCCGCCGAAGATCATCTGGCGCAGGCGGCTCTGGGTGTAGGCGCCCTTGATGACGAGGTCGCTGCCGAGCCGCGCGGCTGCCGCGAGGAAGGCGGCTCCCCTTTCGGCGTCCGGCTCGACATCATGGGCCTCGCAGGAGATGCCGTTCAGCCGCAGATAGTGGGCCAGGCGCTCGCCGCTCGGCTCCGACGCTTGGCCGCCCGCGACCGTGACCACGGCCACGTGCCGCGCCCGCCGCAGCAGCGGCTTGGCGAAGGCGACCGTGCGGGCGGCTTCGGGGGTGCCGTTCCAGGCGATGAGGATGTTCTCGCCCAACTTGCGGACGCCGCTCGGCGGGGCCAGCAGGACGGGCCGGCCGCTCTCGAAGAGCGCCGCCTCGAGCGCGCCCATGCGCGGGCCGTCGGAGACCGACTCCGGCCTGCCGACGACGGTGACGTCGAACACGCGGGCGTAGCTGGCGAGGAAGTCGCGCCCGGTGACGCCCGGGCTGTCGAACCAGCCGAAGGACGCGCCTTGGACGCCGTCGTGGTAGCGGGAGAGGCCGCGTGCCGCCACGCGGTTCTCGAGGAGGGCGCGGCAACTCCGCGCGCGCTCCTCCTGCGACCGCGGATCCGGATCCGTGGTGATCATGGCGCCGCTGAAGGCATCGGCCGACACCAGGAGAGGCGGGTCAGGCGTCAGCGCGAAGCCCTCGACATAGCTCTCGAAGGCCAGCGCAAGCCGGATCGCCGCATCGATGGTCGGCTCGATGGAGGGATGTTCCTCGACCGGCAAGAGGATCGTCTTCATGGGCCGGAACCCTCCTCGTCTTGCAGCGCCATTGTGGCTATGATTGCCTGAGGAGAAAAGCCCTTCCTCCTCCTGCCCCTGTCGACCCGCCGATGTCCCGCAGCCCGCGCGAACCCGATCCGCCCGCAGGTCCCCCGCCTTTCGATCCTGCGCCCCCCGCGCCGGCGGGGCCGTCGTTCTTCCGCATCTTCTTCTCCATCATGCTGCCGATGTTCCTGGCGGTGGTCGACCAGACCATCGTCGCGACGGCGCTGCCGGCCATTGCCGGCTCGCTGGGCGGCGTCGAGCGCATCTCCTGGATTGTGGTGGCCTACCTGGTGGCGACGACGGTGGCCGCACCGGTCTACGGGCAGCTCGGCGACCTCCTGGGGCGCCGCCGGCTGCTCGTCATCGCGCTGGTCTTCTTCATAACCGCCTCGCTGCTCTGCGCTGTCTCCACCAGCATCGAGATGCTGATCGCCATGCGCATCCTGCAGGGCCTTGGCGGCGGCGGCCTGATGACGCTGTCGCAGGCACTGGTCGGCGAAACGGTGCCGCCGCGCGAGCGCGCGCACTATCAGGGATACCTCGCCGCGGTGATGGTATCGTCGAGCACCTTCGGGCCGGTGGCGGGCGGCTTCCTGACCGAGCATCTGGGCTGGCAGTCGGTCTTCCTGGTGAACCTGCCGATCGGCGTGCTGGCGATCTTCCTCGCCACGCGGCTGCCGAAGCGGGCCGGCTCGGGCGCGCCCTTCCGCTTCGACCTGCTCGGCGCCCTGCTGTTCGCCGTCTTCATCGCCTCCGCCCTCGTGCTGCTGGAGCAGATCCGGCGTTTCGACGCCGCCCTGCTGCCGCTCGTCCTCGGCCTGACGTCGCTGGTTGTGGTTTCGCTCGTCCTGCTGGCGTGGCGGGAGAAGGTGGCGCCGGACCCGATGCTGCCCGTCGCCCTGCTGCGCAATCCGACGACTTGGCGCAGCGATGCGCTGGCCGCTTGCCACGGCGCCATCCTGGTCTCCCTGCTGACCTTCCTGCCGATCTACCTGCGCGTGGTCGGCGGCGCCTCGCCGGCAGAGACCGGCCTGCTGCTGCTGCCGATGACCATCGGCGTCGGCATCGGCTCGATGGTGACGGGCCGCGCCATCAGCCGCACCGGGCGCACGGCGATCTTTCCCTCCCTGGGGCTCATCTTCGTGGTGCTGGGCCTCGTCGTCGTCGGGCTGTGGTCGCGCCACATGAGCTCGACCCAGCTCGCCGGGTTCCTCGGCCTCACGGCAATCTTCATGGGCACGGTCATGGGCGTGGTGCAGGTGACGATCCAGAGCACCGCCGGGCCGGGCAAGCTGGGGGCGGCGGCCGCCACGGTGCAGTTCTCGCGCGCGCTGGGGGCGGCGCTGGGTACTGCCGTCGTCGGCTCCGTGCTCTTCGCCGCGCTGGCCGGCCAGGACCCGGCGACGGCCGGCCTCTTCGGCGAACTGCTGCAGGGCGGTGCCGACCGCCTGGCGGCGCTGCCGGCGGCCACGCGGGCCGTCGTCGAGGGCGAGGTCGCCGATGCCTTCCGCGCGGCCTTCCTCAGCATCGCCGGCTTCGCGGCGCTCGCCTTGATCCTGGCGTGGTCGATCCCGCTGCGCCGCATCTGAGGGGGCTGCACGGCGGGTGAAGGAACGTCGGGCTGGAGCCGGCGAGGCGTCTCCAGCGACCTGGATCAGCCGTTCATCTTGTCCCTTGGTGGGGGCACCTGCTTGGGAACCGACTCGAAGGTTGTCGTCTCGGACAGGACCCAGTCTCTAAAGGCTTGCACCCTGGGATCGGCGAGACGTTCGCGGCGGTAGACCAAGTGGTAGCCCTTGCCGGTCGAAACGCTGAGATCGAAGGGATAGGCCAGCAGCCCCGCGGCTACTTCTGTGTCGACGTAGCCGGAGTATCCCAGAAGGATGCCCTGGCCGTTCACCGCCGCGGTCACGGCCATCGAATAGTCGACAAACCGCAGTTGCCGGCGCGGCTCGAAACCGACAACGCCGGCTGCCTTAAGCCATAGTTCCCAATCGTCGTAGTCTTCGCGGATGAGGGTCTGCGTCGCCAGAGCTTCGCCGGGTGGTAGTCCGCCAATCGCATCCTTCAGAGCCGGCGCGCAAACCGGCGAGACCGAGAACTTCAGTACGGGTTCGGCCTCCACGCCCTCCCATCGCCCGTCGCCGTAGCGAAGCGCCACGTCGGCTTCACCGGCTTGCAGATCGGCCACCCGATAGGTGCTCAGAACGGCCGTATCGATGTCGGGATGCTGCATCCTGAAACGATGGAACCGCGGCATCAACCAGCGAAGCCCGATCTCTGAGGTGAGGCTGATGGTGAGCGGGCGAGAAAAGTCGGCCCCCAACAGATCCGACGTGGCTTCAGCCAGGCTGGCAAACGCATTCTCCACGGCTGCCCGGTAGCGACGTCCGGCATCGGTCAAGGCAAGTCCCCTCGGAGACCGCTGAAGCAGATGCACATCCAACTCCTTCTCCAGTCCGCGGATCCGGTGGCTCACGGCACTGCCGGTGATGCCGAGAAAATCTGCTGCGGCAGCCAGGCTCCCGAGGCGGGCCACAGCCTCGAAAGCCTGTAGCCCTCGGAGGGAAGGGAGTCGTCGCATCCACGCTTTCCCACGCTTGAAATATTCTCAAGCGTGTTGGAATTCTTCGCGTTTGTAAACTGCCTGAATCGTGCCGATCCTAAGCTGATGCTCGGAGATTTTTTCAACACAATTTCAGCTGGAATACGCCCTGCCTCCCGGTCGCGCAGGCCGCCTTTACGGCGGGGGCTGTCACGCGATCTCGTGACGATGCTCGTGAGCGGCCCAGCGGGCGGCACCGACCAGGTGCTCTGGACGCTGCTGCTGCGCGATCAGCCGGAGCATCGCTCTCCCGAGCGAAGCAGGCATCGGCGCAGCAAGCGGTAACGGAGGCGGCGGGCGCGCTCACAAAAGCAGCTTTCCCGGATCGCCGGATCGCTGCGGATCGAAGGGCGATCCGGGTCGGCCGTGGGCCCGTCCCGTGGCTACACCGAAGTCAGACGAGCTTTATTGGTGCGGAAAGTCTGCCGTCAGGCGGCCGGTCGCTCCGCGTTCTGCTGGGCCGACTGCTGCAGACTGCGCCGCACCTGTATGAAGGACAGCACCTGCGCGGTGACCGGAACGTCAACGCCACTTTCCACCGGCGCGCTTGCCGGCATCGCAGCCGGCGGCTCGTCGAACAGGGCGGCGGCAACGGCGGGAATGTCGGCGCGTGCAATGCCGACGTCGGCCAGCATCTCGTCCGACATGGCCGAGAGCTCGCGTATGGTCTGGCGGCGGCGATGCTCGCGACCCAGCCAGGCACCGATTTTCTGCCAGACGGACTCGCCGCGGGGCGGCTGCGCCTCGCAGCAGAACGCGGCGGTCGCCTCGATCTCGGCACGGCTGACGCCGATGTCGCTCAGCAGGCGGTCGTCGAGGCGCCCCAGCGCCGTCAGGGTGCGGCGGTGCCGCAGGCGCCGGCGCAGCGAGGAGAACAGGGCGGTGAGCCCCGACCAGCGGCCGAAAGCTTCCAGTCCGCGGTGCGTGTGATCGGCGATGAACTCGGCCCTGAGGGTCCGGGCCGTCTGGACGACAGAAAGAACGTCAACGGATCGCTGATCCCACCGCTCTGCCGTGCTCCCGGCCAAGGCGCCGGGCAGTTCAGTTAGGCGGATCATGAAGAAATACTCCAAAAAGATGGGCGGCGCCTAGGGACTTGCCAAGCGGCCCCGAAGCCATGACTTTCTAGGAGACAAATGAGCCCCTCAGCGCAAGGTTGAAAGGGGCTTTTCCGCACTGCAGCATTGCAGCCTCTGCATGAGTGAAACATTAGAAACAGAAAGGGCTTAGCCGATGGCAAAGACGCAGTCCTCGGCCGTGCGGCCCGGCGCCGGCGGCCCCGGTGCGGACCGCCTGGCCGCCCTCCGCCAGGAGCTTGCCCGGCGTGGCGTGGACGGCTTCCTGGTGCCCCGCGGCGACGAGCACCAGGGCGAGTATGTGCCCGCCTCGGCCGAGCGCCTGGCCTGGCTGACCGGATTCATGGGCTCGGCGGGCTTCGCTTGTGTGCTGAGCGAGGAGGCCGCGGTTTTCGTCGACGGGCGCTACACCCTGCAGGTCGGCCAGGAGGTCGACGGCGCCCTCTTCACCGCCCGCCACGTTACCGACGCGCCGCTGGCGGACTGGCTGGAGGGGCGTCTGAAGCCCGGCCAGCGGCTGGCCTACGATCCCTGGCTGCACACGGAGGATCAGGTGCGCCGGCTGGAGAAGACCGTGACCGCCCTCGGCGCCAGTCTGGTCGCCCTTGACGGCAACCCCGTCGATGCGGTCTGGGCCAACCGTCCGGCGCCGCCCAAGGCGAAGATCCGACCGCACGACCTGGCGCTGGCCGGCCGCAGCAGCGCCGAGAAGCGCGAGGACTTGGGCGCCCAGCTGGCCAAGGCCGGCGTCGCAGCGGCGGTGCTCACCCTGCCGGATTCCATCGCCTGGCTGCTGAACGTGCGGGGCGGCGACGTCGTGCACTCGCCGCTGCCGCTGTCCTTCGCGCTGCTGCACGCCGATGGCGGCGTCGAATGGTTCGTCGATCCCGACAAGCTGACGCCGGAGGTGACGACCGGGCTCGGCAACGCGGTGGCCGTCGAGGCGCCGACGCGTCTCGCCGCCGGCCTCGACCGCCTCGGCAAGGCGGGCGCCAAGGTGATGGCCGATCCGGCCACGGCGGCGCGCTGGGTCTTCGAGCGGCTGCGCGGGGCCGGCGCCGAGGTGGTGACGGGCGCCGATCCCTGCCTGCTGCCCAAGGCCTGCAAGAACTCGGCGGAGCTGGACGGCATGCGCCGGGCCCACCGGCGCGACGGCGCCGCGCTCAGCCGCTTCCTGCACTGGCTGAATGGAGAGGCCGCAGCGCGCAGCGGCAACGGCGCGCTGACCGAGATGGAGGCTGCCGAGCGGCTGGCCGCCTTCCGCGAGGCGACCGGCGAGCTGCGCGACCTTTCCTTCGACACCATCGCCGGGTCCGGGCCGAACGGCGCTATCGTGCACTACCGGGTCAGCGCGGAAAGCGACCGGCCGCTCGGCGCCGGCGAGCTCTTCCTCTGCGATTCAGGCGGCCAGTATCCCGACGGGACCACAGACGTGACCCGCACCATCGCCATCGGCGCGCCGAGCGACGAGATGCGGCGGCGCTTCACCCTGGTGCTGAAGGGCCACATCGCGCTGGCCCGCGCCCGCTTCCCCAAGGGGACGAGCGGCAGCCAGCTCGATTGCCTGGCGCGCTATGCGCTCTGGCAGGAGGGCCTCGACTACGATCATGGGACAGGTCATGGCGTCGGCAGCTACCTGAACGTCCACGAGGGACCGCAGCGCATCTCGAAGCTGCCGAACTCGGTGGCCCTGCAGCCCGGCATGATCGTCTCCAACGAACCGGGCTACTATAAGACCGGCGCCTACGGCATCCGCATCGAGAACCTGGTGGCGGTAACCGAGAGTCCGCGCGGGGCCGGCGAGGAACGCGACATGCTGGCCTTCGAGACGCTGACCCTGGCGCCCATCGACCGCCGCCTGGTCGAGCGAGCGCTGCTCAGCGCCGACGAGGCGGCCTGGCTCGATAGCTATCATGCCCGGGTGCGTGCCGAGATCGGTCCGCAGCTCGAAGGCGAGGCGCAGGCCTGGCTCGAGGCGGCAACAGCACCGTTCGACGCCTAGAGGCGGAGGGCCGGCTCAGGCCGGCTTCTCGGGGTGGGTCTCGAACAGCGCCTTCATGTAGGCGTGCTGGATGTCCTGGATGTGACGGGTGATGTCCGCCAGGTCCTGGCCGATGCGCTCGGCCATCTGCAGATCCTCGCTGATGTACAGATCGGTCGGCTCGGCCCAGCGCTGAGTCATATGGATGAGCGCCCGATAGGCGGCCTTCTGATGCGATTTGTCCCCGCGACCGAGGTTCTGAACTTGGTCGAGGATGAACTCGAGACTGTCGTCGGCGCTCAGCATGGGTCCTGCCCGTCATTCCTGTGAGTAAGGCAGCCTAACCGGAAGCCGGTAAAGAGTTTGTTTAGCCTTCGCTGAAAGGCGGGATTTTTTTCTCTAGGGTCGCGGGCTGTTCGCTCTGAGGTAGAAAATTTAACCAATGACTTGCAGAGGCGCCTGCCTCGCCCCAAATGGTAAACTGGTAAGTCTACCTACCTCAAGTTTTCCTTCTTTTCCGTCCCGGCCAGCCAACGACGCACGCTGGCCGGCGGGCGTATGGGACCCTGTCCCTCGAAACCTCCGATCTGCTGCAAATCAGGGAGTCATTCACATGGTGAAGCTTCAAATCAACGGCGAGGAACGTGAACTCGACGTCGCCGAGGACACGCCTCTGCTCTGGGTCATCCGCGACGAACTGGGCCTGACCGGCACCAAGTTCGGCTGCGGCATGGCGATGTGCGGCGCCTGCACCGTCCATATTGACGGCGTGGCGACGCGCTCCTGCACGACCGCGCTCGGCGATGTCGCCGGCAGCGCGGTCACCACCATCGAGGCGGTCGCCGGCAAGGCCGCTGAGGCGGTGCAGACCGCCTGGGACAAGCTCGACGTGGTGCAGTGCGGCTATTGCCAGTCCGGCCAGGTCATGTCGGCCATCGCGCTGCTCAGTGAGAATCCCAAGCCGAACGACCAGGACATCGACGACGCCATGAGCGGCAACGTCTGCCGCTGCGCCACTTATGTTCGCATTCGCGCCGCCATTCACGAGGCGGCCAAGCAGATGGAGGCCTGAAGAACATGCTGGCAAACTATCTCGACAGCGCCAAGCCGGCGCTTCTCACCCCCGCTCCCGCTTCCGCGGCGGTCGCCCAGCCGGCGAGCCGCCGGCAGTTCCTCAAGGCCTCGGCGGCGGCCGGTGCCGGGCTGGTGATCGGCTTTGCCTTCACCGGCGGCAACAAGATGGCGGCAGCCGCTGCGGCGGATGCTGCGGCGGAGGAGGGCTTCGCGCCCAATGCCTTCGTGCGCGTCGGCACCGACAACACGGTCACGGTCCTGATCAAGCACATCGAGTTCGGCCAGGGCACCTATACGGGCCTTGCCACCTTGGTGGCGGAGGAAATGGACGCCGATTGGGACCAGATCCGCGCCGAGCATGCCCCGGCCGACGCCAGCCTGTACAACAACCTCAGTTGGGGCCCCGTGCAGGGCACCGGCGGCAGCTCCAGCATCGCCAACTCCTACGAGCAGCTGCGCCGCGCCGGCGCCATGGCCCGCGCCCTGCTGGTGCAGGCCGCCGCCGAGACCTGGGGCGTGCCGGCAGGCGAGATCGCCGTGACGAAGGGCGTGGTGGTGCATGCCGCGAGCGGCCGGCAGGCGCTGTTCGGCGACCTGGCCGAGGTCGCGGGCTCCGACGTGACCGAGCAGGTCGAGGTCGTGCTCAAGCCGCGCGAGGAGTTCACGGTCATCGGCACGTCGCGGACCAAGTCCGACGCGCGGGCGATGG
>WHTV01000075.1:0-1299 GCA_009377535.1 Kiloniellaceae bacterium | reverse complement strand
AGGCACCGGTCGAGGTGACTTTGAAGGATCCCGGCGAATTCACCCTCATCGGCACGACAGTGCCGCGCCTCGACAGCCGGGCCAAGAGCCGCGGCCAGGCCCAGTACACCATCGACAAGTCGCTGCCCGGCATGCTGACGGCCGTCATTGCGCGGCCGCCGGTGTTCGGCGCCAGCTTGGTCTCCTTCGACGATTCCGCCGCCCGCGCCGTGAAGGGAGTGGCAGAGGTGGTGGCCGTGCCGCAGGGCGTCGCCGTGCTCGGCCGCGGTTTCTGGGCCGCCAAGCAGGGCCGCGACGCCCTGGAGATCCAGTGGGACGAGTCGGCCGGGGAGACCCGCGGCAGTGCCCAGATGATGGCCGAGTACAAGCAGCTGGCCGAGCGTCCCGGCGACATCGCCCGGCAGGACGGTGACGCGGCGGCAGCCATGGCTGGTGCGGCCCAGGTGCTGGAGGCGGACTACGAGTTTCCCTTCCTCGCCCATGCCCCGATGGAGCCGCTCGACTGCGTGGTGCAGCTCAGCGACGACGGCTGCGACATCTGGGCCGGCTCGCAGATCCCGACCGTCGACCAGGGTGCTGCAGCGCAGATCCTCGGCCTCAAGCCGGCGCAGGTGCGCATCCACACCCAACTGGCCGGCGGCAGCTTCGGCCGCCGGGCGACGCCGGAGGCCGACATGGTCTCCGAGGCGGTGAGCATCGCCAAGGCCATCGGCGGGCGCGCGCCGGTGAAGCTGGTGTGGACCCGCGAGGACGACATCCAGGGCGGACGCTACCGTCCCATGTACTTCCACCGCCTGCGTGCCGGCCTCGACGGCGACGGCAAGCTGGTGGCCTGGGAGCATCGCATCGTCGGGCAGTCGATCGTGCGCGGCACCCCCTTCGCCGGGGGGCTGATCAAGAACGGCATCGACCAGACCTCGGTGGAGGGCGCCAACACGCTGCCCTACCACGTCGACAACATCACCGTGGACCTGCACACCACGGACGTGAAGGTTCCGGTTTTGTGGTGGCGCTCGGTGGGCAGCACCCACACCGCCTACTCGACGGAGGTCTTCATCGACGAGTTGGCGGAGGCGGCCGGGCGCGACCCGCTCGACTTCCGGCTCGAAATGCTGGGCAACCATCCACGCCATGCCAACGTACTGAAACTGGCGGCGGAGAAGGCCGGTTGGGGCGAGGCGCTGCCGGCGGGACGCGCCCGCGGCCTCGCGGTGCACGAGTCGTTCAATACCTTCGTTGCCGAGGTGGCGGAGATCGCCGTCGCCGACGACGGCACCATCAAGGTGGAGAAGGTGGTCT
>WHTV01000074.1 GCA_009377535.1 Kiloniellaceae bacterium | reverse complement strand
ACGCCGAGGACCTGGTCTCGGAGACTGTCGCCAAGGCGTGGGCGAGTTTCGGGCAACTCGCCGACCGCCAGGCGTTCCCAAAATGGCTGTTCCGAATCCTGGCGAACACTTTCATCTCGGACTGCCGCCACGCTCGGTGCGAGCCGTGTAGGTCTTCTACCGGGTTCGACGGGGAGCAGCCGTTTTCCCTGTTCGAACGGCTGCATCAGCCGTTTCTACTGTGGTGGAGTAACCCCGAGCGGGAGTTGGTCAACAAGTTGCTGCGCCAGGACATTGAACGCGCCCTCGACAGCTTGTCCGTCGACTTCCGCACGGTCGTCATTCTGGTTGAGATCAACGGGCATTCCTATGCCGAGGTCGCGGAGCTGCTGGGAGTTCCGATCGGCACGGTACGATCGCGCCTGAGCCGGGCGCGATCTCATTTGCAGCGCGCGCTGTGGACTCAGGCGCAGGCAGCAGGGTTGTCAACTGGGGCGGGAGATGAGGCAGTTGTCCATGAGTGAACATGATGGAATTCGCTGCGAGGAAGTGATTGGGCATCTTCTGCACTACCTCGATGGTGAGATCGACGCCGCAAAGCGCGCCGAGATCGACCGCCATCTGCAAGAATGCCGCGGATGCTGTTCGCGCGCGGAATTCGAGAAAGCGCTTCGCGACAAGATCGGCAAGCTGGGAGAAGAGAAGGCGCCTGCTTCCCTGAAACGGCGGATCAAGGCCCTAATGGATGCGTTCTAGTGCGACGGGGGAGATGTTGAAACATGGTCGCCATCGCCGGCTTCAGCCGTGAGCAGATCCTCCGGGCCGTCCGGGATATGTATCACGCGGTAGCAACGACACCGTTGCGGCAATTTCACTTCCCCACCGGCCGTGACGCCTGCCTCTTTGTGGGATATCCGCAGGAGTGGCTCGATCAGCTGCCTTCCGCTGCCGTCGAATCGTTTGCCGGTGTCGGATTCCCGTTTCGCGCCGGGGTCATTCAACGCGGCGATCGGGTGCTCGACCTCGGAGCCGGGTCAGGGACAGACGCGCTGATTGCCGCCCGCCTCGTTGGCCCGGAAGGCCAGGTCTTTGCTCTCGACATGACACCGGCGATGCTGAGCAAGCTGAAGCGCAACATCGCCGCGGAGGGCGTGACGAACGTCCACGTGATCGAAGGCAATGCCGAGGCTATTCCGCTTGCCGATGCCAGCGTCGATGTCGTGACCAGCAACGGTGTGCTGAACCTCGTCCCGGAAAAACCGAAGGCCTTCGCCGAGCTGCTTCGGGTTTTGCGCCCGGGAGGCCGGGCGCAGCTCGCCGACATCGTCGTGTCCCGTCCGGCCGGCAAGGCTGCGCGCAGGGATCCGAAGCTATGGGCTGAATGCGTGGTCGGAGCCGCGCTCGAAGACGATTATCTCGACCTCATTCGCTCGGCGGGCTTCGAGGACGTCTCGGTGCTGCGCCGCTTCGATTATTTCTCCGCGAGCTCGAGCGCGGATACAAGGCGCTTCGCCGGTGTGCTGGGTGCAAGGGCCGCGGAGATCACAATGCGGCGGCCGGAAGCAAAGCGGAGCGCGGCCGCGGCGCGCCTCCGGCGGTTGTCGCCACTTGCGCTCGGCCGGCGGATGGCGCAGTACGGGCTCCTTGGCTCCATGGCGGCCGCAGCATCGATAATTGCATGCTATGGCGTAGTCGCCGTAGTGGGCGTGCTTGGGCTGCTCGGAATGGCGGTGAAACTCGATTCCGCATTGTGGGTAGGGTTCATTGTCACATTCCTGGCGCTCGCGCTGCTCGGACTCGCGCTTAATGCCCTTGCGCACCGGCGAATCGATCCGCTACTGGTGGGCGCCGGCGGCGCCCTCCTCGTGTGCTACGCGCTGTTAGGCAGCTACGACTGGCGGCTTGAGGCAGCGGGCTTTGCTTTCGTGCTGGGCGCCGTCTTCTGGGATCGCCGACTCTATCGCGCGGCCGTCGGTTGCTGATTCACGCTCGCCTGTCGCAGCCCCGACGTTCCTGAGGCCGCTATTCTGCTCACGCTTGCTCTGGGAAAGCGGGTTCAGGCTCATGATTGTCCCTGGCGGCCGCGGCATTCTACCTCAAGAATAAGGAGAATCTACGCAGCAACCGGGAGGAAACCATGCGTTCAGCAGGGACCATCGCCGGCACGATTGCGCTGGGCTTCGCCTTGGGAGTCGGGCTCGGGCCGAGCTCTGCCGCCAGGGCCGAGGTGACGATCGCGATCTCCTGTTCCTCGCTCGGCCAGGAACAGGAGCTCTGCCGCAGCGGCGCCGAGGCCTGGGCGCAGCAGACCGGCAACCGGGTGGAGCTGATCTCGACGCCCGCCGACGCCAACGAGCGGCTCTCGCTCTACCAGACCCTGCTCGCCGCCGGATCGCCCGATGTCGATGTCTTCCAGATCGACGTCATCTGGCCGGGCAGCCTCGCCAGCCACTTCGTCGACCTCGGCGACCACATCCCTGCCGAGGCGCTGCAGGACCACTTCGACCAGCTGCTCGCCAACAACACGGTGGAGGATCAGCTGGTGGCCGTGCCGTGGTTCGTCGACGCCGGCCTGCTCTACTACCGCGAGGACCTGCTGGAAAAGCACGGCCGGGCGGTACCGAAGACCTGGCAGGAGCTGACCGAAACCGCCAAGGCGGTCCTCGAGGCGGAGCGGGCGGCGGGCGCCAGCGAGCTGCAGGGCTTCGTCTGGCAGGGCCGGGCCTACGAGGGCCTCACCTGCAACGCCCTGGAATGGATCGCCAGCCAGGGCGGCGGCGGCATCGTCGATGCCGACGGCCGGGTGACGATCGACAACGAGCAGGCGGTCAGCGCGCTCGATCTCGCACAGAGCTGGATCGGCAGCATCTCGCCGCGCGGCATTCTCAATTATGCGGAGGAGGACGCGCGCGGCGCCTTTCAGTCGGGCCGCGCCCTCTTCATGCGCAACTGGCCCTACGCCTGGGCGCTCGCCAATGCCGACGACAGCCCGGTGAAGGGCAAGGTCGGCGTCGCGGCGCTGCCGGCGGGGGAGGGTGGGAAACCTGCGGCAACCCTGGGCGGCCAGCAGCTCGCCGTCTCCCGCTACTCGGCGCATCCCGAGGAAGCGGCCGACCTGGTGCGCTATCTCACCGGCTACGAGGAGCAGAAGCGGCGGGCGCTCGAGGGCTCCTTCAATCCGACCCGGCGCAGCCTCTATGACGACGAGGCGTTGCTGGCGGCCAATCCCTTCTACGGCACCTTTCTCGACATCCTTGAGAGCGCTGTGGCCCGGCCGTCGACTGTCACTGGCCGGCGCTACAACCAGCTGTCGAGCGAGTTCGTGCGCGCCGTGCACGCGACGCTCTCCGGCAACGGCACGGCCGCGGAGAACTTGACGGCGCTTGGCCGTGCGCTGGAGCGACTGAGTCGTGGCGGACGCTGGTAGCGCCTCGGGGGCGGCGTCCTCCACGCCCTGGGCGAAGCAACTTTCCCTCGCTGCCCGACGCCGCCGGACCGCCTGGCTGTTCCTGATGCCGATGCTGCTGGTGCTTGCCGCCGTTGCGGCTTGGCCGCTGTTCCGGACGATCGCTTTCAGTTTCACCGATGCCTACCTCTCCGACCTTTCCGGCTGGCAGTTTGTCGGCCTCGACAACTACCTGTATCTGGCGCAGGACCCGCAGTGGTGGCGCGCGGTCGGCAATACGGTGATCTTCACCGTCGTCTCGGTCGGCCTCGAAACGCTGCTCGGCCTCGTCATCGCGCTGACGCTGAACGCTCACCTGCCGGGCCGCGGCCTCCTGCGCGCCGCCGTGCTGATCCCCTGGGCGATCCCCACGGTGGTCTCGGCGAAGATGTGGGCCTGGATGCTGAATGATCTCTACGGCGTGGTGAACGCCGTGTTGCTCGCTCTGGGACTCATTGCCGAGCCCTGGGCCTGGCTCGGCGATCCGGTACTGTCGATGGCGGCGGTGATTGCCGTCGACGTGTGGAAGGCGACGCCCTTCGTCGCCCTGCTGGCGCTGGCCGCCCTTCAGGTCCTGCCGCAGCAGCTCTACGAAGCGGCGCGCATCGACGGTGCCGGAGCGGTCAGGATCTTCTTCAGCATCACCCTGCCCCTGATCCGCCCGGCTCTCCTCGTCGCCGTCATCTTCCGCGGCCTGGACGCGCTGCGCGTCTTTGACGTGATCTACGTGCTCACCGGCAACTCTGCCGCCACCGCTTCCATGTCGGTCTACGCTCGCCAGCAGCTGGTGGAGTTCCAGGACGTCGGTTACGGCTCGGCGGCAACGACCTGCCTCTTCCTCGTGGCCGCGCTGGTCACCGCGCTGCTTGTCACCGCCGGCCGGGTGAACGTGGGGCAGCGGAGCGCGGCAACATGAGCGCAGGGCGGCACAGCATAATGCGGATCGCCGGCCGTTTCGGCTTCTATCTGCTGGTCGCGGCGATCCTGTTCTATACCGTCTTTCCGTTCTACTGGGCCATCGTCTCCTCGCTGAAAAGCGGCAGCGCGCTCTTCGAGGCTGAGCTGCTGCCCTGGGACCCTACCTTTGAGAACTACGCCGCAGTGTTCCGCGACCAGCCCTTCGCCCGCACCATCGCGAACTCGCTGATCGTGGCAACGCTGGCGACGGTGCTCTCGCTGCTGCTGGCGGCCTCGGCGGCCTTTGCTCTCGGCCGCATACGCTTCCGCGGCCGCACCACCGTCCTGCTGGCCATCCTCAGCGTTTCCATGTTCCCGCAGGTTGCCGTGCTCTCCGGCATGTTCGAGCTGGTGCGCGGACTCGGCCTGTACAACAGCCTGGCCGGGCTGGTGCTGTCCTACCTGATCCTGACGCTGCCCTTCACCACCTGGGTGCTGACCGCCTTCATGCGCGAGCTGCCGGCCGAACTGGAGGAGGCGGCGATCGTCGATGGTGCCTCGTCCTGGCGTATCCTCGTCGGGATCTTCCTGCCGCTCATGGCGCCGTCGCTGGCCGCCACCGGCCTGCTGGCCTTCATCCTCGCCTGGAACGAGTTCCTCTTCGCGCTGACCTTCACGCTGTCGCCGGAGCAGCGCACCGTGCCGGTCGCCATCGCCCTCATCAGCGGGGCGAGCGCCTACGAACTGCCCTGGGGCCGTGTCATGGCAGCTTCGGTCATCGTGACGCTTCCCCTTGTCGCGCTGGTCATGCTGCTTCAGAGGCGCATCGTCGCCGGCCTCACGGCCGGTGCGATCAAGGGCTAGACGACGGTAACTCCGGCGCAGGTTGCTGGACGTGTCCCGCTGCCGACGACGAGGGGAATCAGGCGCGCTCAGAGGCACGTGATATCAATGGCTTACGGGAGGAATTGGCTGGGGGACCTGGATTCGAACCAGGGTTGCTCGGGTCAGAGCCGAGAGTTCTACCGCTAAACTATCCCCCAGCAAGCGGGCCTTTCGACGGCCTCGATCGGACCTTCATAGCGCGGCGGTACTTTACATAATCCTACCGACCCCTGCGTGACAACCGCTTTTCGGCGAATTTTTTGCCGCTTTGATACCCTCCCGCGGGCCGGGGCGCTGGTGAAAAGTCGCGTTGTGACGCTAAGATGGCCATCAGGACAGCGCCTCCCGGCGCCGCCGGGTGAACCCGGCGTTCAAGAAGCACAGGAACAGGGTTCAGGTGACCGTCTACGTGAACGGGCAGCGTCATGCCTTCTCGGGGCAGAGGGGCGCCAGCCAGCCGGGCCGCGAGCGGCGGCCGGCGGACGGATTCTATGCCGCCCTCGACCTCGGCACCAACAATTGCCGCCTTCTGGTGGCCCGCCCGGCTGACGACGGTTTCCACGTGGTCGACGCCTTCTCCCGCATCGTGCGCCTGGGCGAGGGCCTCGCTGCCAGCGGCCGGCTCTCCGCGCCCGCCATGGCGCGCACCATCGAGGCGCTCAAGATCTGCGCCGGCAAGATTCGCCGCCGCGGCGTGACGCGGGTCCGCGCGGTGGCCACCGAGGCCTGTCGGCGTGCCGCCAACTGTCAGGATTTCCTCGACGAGGTGCGGCGGGAAACCGGCATCGAGCTGGAGATCATTTCGCAGAATGAAGAGGCGGCGCTGGCGATCTGCGGTTGTGCGCCGCTCATCGATCCGGAGACCCCGGACATCCTGCTGTTCGACATCGGTGGCGGCAGTACCGAGATCTGCTGGTTGAAGTCGGCGCCCGGCCTGGACGCCGCGGCGACCGGTGCTGCAGAGCTGTCGCTCTTTGCCTGGCTGTCGGTGCCGATCGGCGTGATCACCCTGGCCGAGCGCCACGGCGGCGGGCAGATCGGCCTGGAGGTCTACCGCGCGATGGAGGCGGAGATGACAGCCGCCGTAGCGGCCTTCGAGGTACGCTATGAAGTCGCCTGCGCCGTCGCCCAGGGCGCCATCCAGATGCTGGGGACCTCCGGCACCGTGACGACCCTCGCCGGGGTGCACATGAACCTGCCGCGCTACGACCGCGCGGCGGTGGACGGCAGCTATCTCGACCTGGTGACGGTGCGCGAGATTTCCGCCCGCATCATCGCCATGACCTATGCCGAGCGCGCGGCGCACCCCTGCATCGGTCCGGAGCGGGCCGATCTGGTGATCGCCGGCTGCGCCATCCTCTCGGCGCTTTGCCGCCTGTGGCCGGCGGAGCGCTTGCGCGTCGCCGACCGCGGGCTGCGCGAGGGCATGCTCTACGCCATGATCCATGGCGTCACGGCCCCGCAAGGTCGCTGGCGCGCGGAGGCCGAGACCGGTTTCGGCGCGGCCGGCACGGCAGCGGATTGAGGCAGGGCAGCGTGGCGAAATCCGGAGGAAGTCGGTCGGGTGGCGGCCGTGGCGGTGGCGGGGGTGCCAGCTCCCGCGGCGCGTCGGGGCGTGATGTCTCCGGGCGCAGCCTCAAGGTCAGGGTGAAGACGGCCAAGCGGCGCACGATCTCCTCCGCGCGCTGGCTGGAGCGCCAGTTGAACGATCCCTACGTGGCCGAAGCGCGCAAGCGCGGCTACCGCTCGCGCGCCGCTTTCAAGCTGACGCAGCTCGACGACCGCTTCCACTTCCTGAAGAACGGCGCCCGCGTCGTAGATCTCGGCTGCGCGCCGGGCGGCTGGACCCAGGTGGTGGTCGAGCGCTGCGGGCGCAGCGCGCGCATCGTCGGCATCGACCTTACCGAGGTGGAGCCGATCTCCGGTGCCGACCTGATGGTCGGCGACTTTCTGGCCGAGGACGCCCCGCAGCGCCTGAAGTCGGCGCTGGGCGGTCCGGCCGACGTGGTGCTGTCGGACATGGCGGCCCCTGCCACCGGCCACGCCAAGACCGATCACCTGAGAGTCATGGCCCTGGTAGAGGCCGCGCACCCCTTCGCCCGCGAAGTGCTGGCGCCCGGCGGCGCCTTCGTCGCCAAGGTGCTGCAGGGCGGCACCGAGCGTGACCTGCTGGTCGCCCTGAAGCGGGACTTCGCCAAGGTTTCCCATGTGAAGCCGGCGGCCAGCCGCTCAGACTCGGCGGAGATGTACCTCGTCGCCACCGGCTTTCGCGGCGCCGCCGTCGGCCCGGACGAGAACGAGGACGAATCCTAGAGGGCGATCACCGAGCCGAGGTGGCCGGGAAGGTCGTGATCGGAGAACGAGGTGAGGTCTTTCGACAGCTCGCCGTCGATCTTCGCCGCCGCCTCCTTGCTGAGCGCCTGGCGCAGGTCGCCCAGGGTCTTGGCCGGGGCCACCAGAATCAGGCGGTCATAGCTGTGGTTCAGAGCGGCGGCGTTCAGGCGATTCGCCAGTTCCTCGGCGAAGCGCCGTTTTTCCTCGCGATGGGCGTCGGTCGGCGGCTCGACGGCGTGACGACCAGGGCCCACGCGGTCATGGCTGCGCCCGGGCCGGTCGGCATCGATATCGCGACTCGGGCGAAGCGTCTGCTGCATCTCCTTCTCCGGCAGCGGGATCAGGCCTTTGCCGGGGCCTTGGTTCTCCAGGATGCGCGCTTGGGCGCCATCGGCGACGACAATCCAGCTCCGGGTAGGTTTCATGGTCGATGTCCTATGTTTATCAGTGGTTTTGCACGAATTCTCCTGCCATCTTCACAGATGGCGCCTGATCCGGGCCAGGCAAGGTGGGGCGGATAGGCCTCCTACGCGGCAGCGGAGTCAGCCATGAGCGTCGCGCGCGCCTGTCCTGCGCCCTAATCCGCTTGGCATGGCGGGGGCCATGTGTATGATGCGGCGCCAATCACCGCCCAGGGGATAGGCATGAAACTCCGACAGGCTCTTACCTTCGACGATGTCCTTCTCGAGCCGGTGGAGTCCGCAGTCCTCCCAAATCAGACCGACACGCGCACCCGCCTGACCCGCTCCATCGAGCTGGGCATTCCGGTGGTATCCTCGGCCATGGACACGGTCACCGAGGGCCGCCTCGCCATCGCCCTGGCCCAGGCCGGCGGCATCGGCGTGATCCACAAGAATCTCACCATCGCCGAGCAGGCCGACGAGGTCCGCCGGGTGAAGAAGTTCGAAAGCGGCATGGTGGTCAACCCGGTGACCATCCACCCGGACGAGCCCCTGGCCAATGCGCTGGCGCTCATGGAACACCACAAGATCTCCGGCATTCCGGTGGTCGAGCGCAAGACCAAGAAGCTGGTCGGCGTGCTGACCAACCGCGACGTGCGCTTCGCCGAAAATCCGCAGGAGCTGGTCTCCGCGCTGATGACCAGGGAGCGGCTGATCACCGTCAAGGAAGGCGTCAGCAAGGAGGAAGCGCGGCGCCTGCTGCACCAGCACCGCATCGAAAAGCTGCTGGTGGTCGACGACGACTACGTCTGCATCGGCCTCATCACCGTGAAGGACATGGAAAAGGCGCAGGCTTTTCCCCGTGCCTGCAAGGACGATCAGGGTCGCCTGCGCACCGCCGCGGCCACCGGCGTCGGGCCGGACGGCTACGCCCGCGCCGAAGCCCTGCTGGAGGCCGGGGTCGACGTCATCGTGGTGGACACCGCGCACGGCCATTCGCGCGGCGTGATGAGCGCGGTGGGCGAGATCAAGCGGCTCTCCAATGCGGCCCAGGTGATGGCGGGCAACGTAGCCACGGCCGAGGGTGCCCGTGCCCTCATCGATGCCGGCGCCGATGCCATCAAGGTCGGCATCGGGCCGGGATCGATCTGCACCACGCGCATGGTGGCCGGCGTCGGCGTGCCGCAGCTGACCGCCCTCTTCGATACCGTGGAGGTCTGCCAGAAGCACGACGTGCCGGTCATCGCCGACGGCGGCATCAAATTCTCCGGCGACCTCGCCAAGGCCATGGCGGCCGGCGCCAGCGCCGCCATGATCGGATCGCTCTTCGCCGGCACCGAGGAAAGCCCCGGCGAAGTCTTCCTCTTCCAGGGCCGCTCCTACAAATCCTATCGCGGCATGGGCTCGGTCAGCGCCATGGCGCGCGGCTCGGCCGACCGCTACTTCCAGCAGGAGGTGGCCGACGACCTGAAGCTGGTGCCGGAAGGCGTCGAGGGCCGGGTGCCCTACAAGGGCCCCGTCGGCGCCGTCATCCACCAACTGGTCGGCGGCCTGCGGGCGGCCATGGGCTATACCGGCAGCGCCACCCTCGCCGACCTGCAACGCAACGCGCGCTTCGTGCAGATCACCAATGCGGGCCTGCGGGAAAGCCACGTGCACGACGTCACCGTCACGCGCGAGGCGCCCAACTACCGCAACGAGATGTGATCGCGCGCCGGCTGCCTTTCCCACCGGATTTCACACAGCAATTGCGTCTGCAGCCCGGAGGCCACGGCATTCACATATCCCCTGCCGGGGAGGCTCACTCCTGCCATCTCAAGGCTGTCGTCCCGGCACTCGTTGCCGGGACCCATTGCACTATCCATTCAATCGCTGCCTGGAACGGATATAAACGGTGTAAGGCATCACCACGACCTGACGCCAATGGGTCCCGGGGACAAGCCCCGGGACGACAGCAGTGTGTGTATCACCGTTTCATGGCTGTGCGCGAGACGTGTGAACCCAGCAGGCCCGGAAGGAAGAGGCAACAATGACCCCGGGCGCGCGTCTGCAAGCAGTGATCGAGATCCTCGACGGTCTCGGCCAAAACCCGGCCGAGCCGGTGGTGAACGACTATCTGCGCCAGCGTCGCTATATCGGCTCCAAGGACCGCAAGGCGGTCACCGCCATGACCTTCGACCTGCTGCGCCACCGCGCGCGCATCGCCTGGTGGCTGGAGCGCGCCCAGGGCTCGGCGGCGGAGGCGCGCCAGCAGGTGCTCGCCTACCTGGCGCTCTACGCGGAGGAGACTCCGGAAAGCCTGCGCGGCCTCTTCGGCGGCGCGGGCTACGCGCCGGCGCCGCTCACGCCCGACGAGGCGGCGCTGGTCGAACGGCTCGACGATCCCGCGCTGCGCGAGGCGACGCCGCCGGCCTGGGTCGCCCACGAGGTGCCGGAGTGGATCATGCCGCGGCTGGAGGCGGCCTTCGGGAGCGGCGCGGGTGGGGAGGCCGCGGCCCTGTTGCAGGAGGCGCCGACCGACCTGCGGGTGAATACCCTGCTGGGAAGCCGGGGGGCGGCCCAGGCTGCCTTGGCGGAGGAGGGGATCAAGACCACGCCGACGCCGCTGTCGCCCCGCGGCCTGCGCGTTGACGGTCGCCGCGCCCTGCGCGCCAGCCTCGCTTTCGCCGCCGGCCTGGTGGAACTGCAGGACGAGGGCTCGCAGCTGGCGGCGCTGCTCTGCGAGGCGCGGCCCGGCCTGGCCGTCGCCGACGTCTGCGCCGGGGCCGGCGGCAAGACCCTCGCCCTGGCCGCGGAGATGGCGGGGCAGGGGCGCCTGCTCGCCATGGACGTCGTGCAGCTGCGCCTCGATCGCAGCGCCTTGCGCCTGCGCCGGGCCGGGGCCGGCTTCGTCGAACGTCGCGCGGCCAAGGATCTGGGGGCGGCGGAAGACCTGCAGGCGGCTTTCGACCGGGTTCTCGTCGATGCGCCCTGCAGCGGCAGCGGCGCTTGGCGGCGCCATCCCGATGCCCGCTGGCGCCTGACGCCGGAGGGACTGGAAGGCTACAAGGCGACGCAACGCGAGGTGCTGCAGCGGGCGGCCAGGCTGGTGAAGCCGGGCGGCCGGCTGGTCTACGTCACCTGCTCGCTCTTGCCGGAGGAGAACGCAGACCAGGCGGCGGCCTTCCTTGCCGACACGCCGGATTTCGCCGCTTTGCCGGTCGCCGCCGTCTGGCGGGCCGTCCTGGAGGCGCCCTATCCGGGGGGCGATCCCTATCTCACCTTGACGCCGGCACGCCACGGCACCGACGGTTTCTTCGTTGCGATCTTCGAGCGGAGACACACGGCATGAGCGACCTCGTCGTCCTGCGCCCGGCGCTGCCGCGCGATGCCGACGACATCGCGCGGGTGCACGTGGAAACCTGGCAGAGCGCCTACGCCGGCCTGGTGCCCGCCGACTATCTGGCGCGCATGAGCGTGGCGCGCTCGGCGCCGCAGTGGCACCGCGCCGCCGCGCGGGCGGAGAAGGGCAACGACCTGGTGGTCGCGGAGATCGAGGGGCGGGTCGTCGGCTTCGTCTCCTTCGGGCCGACCCGCACGCCGGCGATGCCCTACAGCGGCGAGGTCTATGCCCTCTACATCCACATCGACTGGCAGGGCCAGGGCCTTGGCCGGCGCCTGCTCGCCACCGCCCTGGAGGCCCTGGCGAAGGAAGGGCACCGGGGCGCCATGGTCTGGGTGCTGGCGGCCAACCCCGCGCGCTTCTTCTATGAGGCCATGGGCGGGCAGCGCGCCGGCGAGCGCCAGGAGACCTTCGCCGGCAGCGAGCTGGAGGAGCTGGCTTACGGCTGGCCGGATCTGGAATCCTGGCTGGCGCAGATGAAGGGATAGGGACGTGACGCAAAGGAACGGAAAGAGCGCATGACAGACCGCATACTGATTCTCGATTTCGGTTCCCAGGTGACCCAGCTCATCGCCCGAAGGGTGCGCGAGAGCGGCATCTACTGCGAGATCTTTCCCTTCAACACGGACCCGCAGCGCATTGCCGGCTTCGCGCCCTGCGGCATCATCCTGTCCGGCGGTCCGGCCTCGGTCACCGGCAGCGACACGCCGCGCGCGCCGCAGATCGTTTTCGACCTCGGCGTGCCGATCCTCGGCATCTGCTACGGCCAGCAGACCCTTTGCGCACAGCTCGGCGGCGTCGTCGAGGGCTCCGACCACCAGGAGTTCGGCAAGGCCTTCGTCGAGATGCAAGGCGACTGCGCGCTGACGGCAGACATCTGGGCGCCGGGCGAGCGCCACCAGGTGTGGATGAGCCACGGCGACCGCGTCGTCGGCCTGCCGGAGGGCTTCGCGGTCTACGGCACCTCCGAAGGTGCGCCCTTCGCCGTGATCGCCGACGAGGCCCGCAGGATCTACGCCGTGCAGTTCCATCTGGAGGTGGTGCATACCCCCGACGGCGCCAAGCTGCTGGCCAACTTCACCCGCCGGGTGTGCGGCTGCGCCGGCGACTGGACCATGGCCGCCTTCCGCCAGCAGGCCGTCGCGGCGATCCGCGACCAGGTCGGCAAGGCCAAGGTGATCTGCGGCCTCTCCGGCGGCGTCGATTCCTCGGTGGCGGCGGTGCTCATCCACGAGGCGATCGGCGAGCAGCTGACCTGCATCTTCGTCGACCACGGCCTGCTGCGCCTCGACGAGGCCGCGCAGGTGGTCGAGCTGTTCCGCCACCACTACAACATCCCGCTCGTACACCGCGACGCCAGCGACCTTTTCCTCGGCAAGCTGGCGGGCGTCGACGATCCGGAGCAGAAGCGCAAGATCATCGGCGGCACCTTCATCGATGTCTTCGAGGAGGAAGCCGCGAAAATCGGCGGCGCCGACTTCCTGGCCCAGGGCACGCTCTATCCCGACGTCATCGAGTCGGTCTCCTTCACCGGCGGACCCAGCGTCACCATCAAGTCGCACCACAACGTCGGCGGCCTGCCGGCACGCATGAACATGCAGCTGGTCGAGCCGCTGCGGGAGCTGTTCAAGGACGAGGTGCGCGAACTGGGCCGCGAGCTCGGCCTGCCGGAGAGCCTGGTCGGCCGTCACCCCTTCCCGGGGCCCGGCCTGGCCATCCGCATTCCCGGGCCGGTCAGCGCCGACAAGGCCGACATCCTGCGCAAGGCCGACGCGGTCTACCTCGACGCCATCCGCAAAGCCGGGCTCTACGACGCCATCTGGCAGGCCTTCGCCGTGCTGCTGCCGGTGAAGACCGTCGGGGTGATGGGCGACGCGCGCTCCTACGAGTACGTCTGCGCCCTCAGGGCGGTCACCTCGACCGACGGCATGACCGCCGAGAGCTACCCCTTCGACCACGAGTTCCTGGCCGGCGTCGCCACCCGCATCATCAACGAGGTGCGCGGCATCAACCGCGTCGTCTACGACGTGACGTCAAAGCCGCCGGGGACGATCGAGTGGGAGTGAGGGGAGCCTGCTTGATCCTTCGCAAACTTGCTTCGATCGCGTAAAATGACTCTACTCGTCATTGTGAATTGCGAGCGTGATGATGCCGAGACCTGTGCGACGATGGGTGAGAGTCAAAGCCCTTTCTGCGGAGGAAAAGGCTGTAATCGCAGCGGCTTGCGAGGACTTCATCGCCCGAACGCTCAAGTCCCGCTTTCTGCCGGAGGTCCGCCCGACCGAGTTCAACTATCCGGTCGATATCTTTGGCAAATGGCGGGGCAGCAGGTACAGCTTCATCATGCGCTACCGCTCTGGCTTTCCCGACAACCTGGGCGAAGAATTCAATGCGCCTTTCACACGGCTCGACCATGTCGAAGAGCATCTGAGCGACATTCGCTTCAATGTCATGTGGCTCAGGCATACTGGACAGTGGTGGTGCCTTCATTCTTCGGTGACGCTGGAAGAGGCGCTGCGGCTCATAGAGTCTGATGAGTTGCTGTGGCCAATCTGCTGACCGCCAAGCGGCTGTTTCCTGAGAGACAATGCGGATATGAACGATCTCCGTTGGACCGCTTCCGAGAAGAAGATCGCGCGTCGGGCGTTCGATGCGGCGCTCGACGACGCGCTGGCGAAGATCATGGCCGAGTTCAAGGCGAGAGCGGCCGCGGCGACGACGCCTGAGGACATGTGGGCTATCGGCGACGACCTGTACCGCAAGCGCCAGGAGATCGACCGGATCTTCGACTATCGCTACTCGCAGCTGCTGCTCGTCTTTGCCATGCTCATTCGCAAAAGCTATCTGAAGGAAGAGCAGCTCAGCGGCCTGTCGGAGGAGAAGATCGACGACATCCGGCATCTTCTGTCGCGGTGGGAATGACGCCCATCCGAAGCATCCCGGCTTTCACGCGAGAAGCACCACCCACCGTTCCCGAGAACCAACGCTATCCATGAGTGAATACCAGTATTACGAGTTCCAGGCGATCGACGGCCCCCTCGACAGAGCGGCACAGGAAGCGTTGCGGTCGATCTCGTCACGGGCGCGGATCACGGCAACCAGCTTCACCAATCACTACGAATGGGGCGACTTCAAGGGCGACCCGCGCGAGTGCATGGAGCAATGGTTCGACCTCCATCTCTACCTCACGAACTGGGGCTCGCGGCGCCTGATGATGCGGCTGCCGGGGCACCTTGTGGATCGCGAGGCCTTGGCACCCTTTCTTCGGGAGTTAGACTGGGCCGAGCTGTGGCCGTCCGGCGACAACCTGATCGTCGACCTTTTTTGGGACGAGGGCGAGCCGGGAGACGAATGGGACGATGGCTCCGGCTGGCTTGCCGCGCTCACGCCCCTGCGCGCCGACGTGATCGCAGGCGATCTCAGGCTGTTCTATCTGGTGTGGCTGACGGCAGTGCAGGAGGAACTGGTCGCCGACGAGGCAATCGAGCCGTTGCCGGGGATCGGCCCGTTGACCGGCACGCTCGAGGCTTTCGCGGCCTTCTTCGACATCGATCCGGACCTGGTGCAGGCGGCGGCCGAATCCGGCAGGGACGATGCGGCGCCGTCCAAAGACGATCTGCGTGAAGCGCTGACAGCGATCACCGAGCGGGAAAAGACGGCGCTTCTGCTGCGTGCTGTCGAAGGCGACAGCCATGTCATCGCCGAGCTCAAGAGGAGAATTCGCAGCCGACGCCCGGCGCCGTCTTTGCCGCAGCGCACTGCCGGTGCCCTGCGGACGCGGGCGCAGGAGATCGCCGAGGCGCGTGAGCGGCTCGACGCCGAACGCCGCGAGGCGGAGCGGCGTCGCCAAGCGAAGCAAGCTGAGAAGGAGCGCCGCGCCCGGCTCCAGGCTCTTAAGCAGCGCGGCGCCGCGGCATGGCGCGAGGTCGAAGCTGAGATCGAGCGCCGCAATGCCGCCGGCTATGACAAGGCGGCACGCCTGCTTTGCGATCTTCAGGCTCTGGCTGCGGACGAAGGAAGCCAGGGCGACTTCGACCGCCGCGTCGTTGCGATCCGCGCGCGGCACCAAAGGAAGGGGAAGTTTATCGAGCGGCTGGCCAAGTTCGCTTGCAGCAGTGACGAGATGGCCCCCTGATCTGTTCCACAATCAAGGGCGCTCCTGCCTTCGCGGGAGGCGAGGCCGGCATCTACGACGACCACAACTTCCTGACCGGCGTGGCCACCCGCATCAACCACGTGGTCTACGACGTGACCTCCAAGCTGCCGGGGACGATCGAGTGGAAGTAGGGGGCGCGAGCGGCGCTATCGCAGAGTACCGTTCTGAACACGAGATTCCCGGAAGCACAGACCGCCGCTACTTTCGCAAGGATTGATCCAGCAAGGATATCGTCATGCCGCATTACACCGCGATCGTCACACTGCTCGCCGTCGCATTCTATTTCTTTCTTGCGACGCGCGTCGCGGCGGCGCGTGGCAAGTTCAGCGTGAAGCATCCGGCGACGACAGGCCATCCCGACTTTGAGCGCGTCGTTCGCGTGCACATGAATACGCTTGAATGGCTGCCGACGTTCCTGGTGCCGCTATGGCTCTGTGCGATCTATCTCAATGACCTCGCCGCCGCGGTGCTCGGACTTGTCTGGATCGGCGGGCGTGTCCTGTACTTCCTCGGCTATAGCAAAGCCGTGGAGAAGCGCCTGCCGGGTTTCCTGGTCCAGACGACCGTCTGTCTCCTGCTGTTCATCGGTGCGATCGCGGGCGTCGTCATGCACTGGTCAGGCGGTTGATCGCGTGGTGGCAGCGATGGCTTTGGCCTCCGAAGTGATCGAGTGGGAGTAGAGGGCGGCCGTATCAGAGCGTCACGACGACCTTGCCGAACTGCTCGTTGGATTCGAGGAAGCGGTGCGCTTCGACGATCTGCTCGAACGGAAAAGACCTGGCGATGATGGGCCGGAGCACCCCTGAGCGCAGGCCGTCGAGAACGAAGGCCTTGGCGGCTTGCAGGCGCGCCGGATCGCCGGTGATCTCGTGAACGAGGTAGCCGCGCAGCGTCAGGGACTTGCTCAGCACTGTGAACAGGGGGAAGGGCGTCGGCTCCGCGCTCAGCGCGCCGTACTGGAGGAGGATGCCGCCGCGCGCCATGGCTGCCGTCAGTGGCTCGAAGATCGGCCCGCCGATCGGGTCGAAGACCGTTTGCACGGCTGCCGGGCCTGCGATCTCCTTCAGCCGGCTTTCCAGATCCTCCTCTGCCGAGGCGACGACATGGGCCGCCCCCGCGTCCAGCAGGGCCTGCTTCTTGGCTGAGCCGCGCGTGACGGCGATCGGCGTCGCCCCGACGCTGTTGGCGATCTGAATCGCGGCAAGTCCGACACTGCTCGATGCGGCGGTGATGACGACGACGTTCCCCGGGCCGATCGCGGCAATCTCGATGAGAGCGCCGTAAGCGGTGACATACTGCATCCAGACCGCGGCCGCCGCCTCCCAGCTCAGCGTGGCGGGATGCTTCACCACATGGGCGGAGGGGAAGGTGGCCAGCTCGCCATAGGCCGGCCATTGCACCATCGAAAGCGGCGGGATGACACTGACAGGGTCGCCGGGCGCCAGCCCCTCCACACCCTCGCCGACCGCTTCGACAGTCCCGGCGGCCTCGAAGCCGAGGCCTGACGGGAAGGTCGGCGTTTCGAGATAGAGGCCCGAGCGCAGCATCGCCTCCGCCCGGTTCAACCCCAAGGCCTTCACTCGGATCTGAACCTCGTCCCGGCCCGGGGCCGGCAACGCGACTTCCTCGATCCTCAGGACCTCGGGACCGCCATACTCATGGAAGCGAACCACTCTTGCCATTTGCCGCCAACTCCAAAATGATTGAATGGAATAATCCGTAGCGGCAGGCCGGCTGCTCGATAAATGGCCGAAATGGAAGAACAGTAGTAACTATTGGTTCGCAATCATGGATCGACTGACGAGCATGGCCGTCTTTGTGAAGGCGGTCGACCTGGGCTCCTTCGCCGCCGCGGCCGACGCCCTCGACATATCAGGCCCCATGGTCGGGAAGCACGTCCGCTTCCTCGAAGAACGCCTGGGCGTCAGGCTTATCAACCGCACTACGCGGCGGCAGAGTCTCACCGACATCGGACGGGACTACTACGAACGCTGCCGCGCGGTGCTCGCCGAAGCCGAGGCGGCGGATGCGCTCGCTGCCGATGAACTGTCGCAGCCGCGGGGCCGGCTGCGCGTCACGGCGCCTATCCATTTCGGCCGGCGCTGCGTCGCGCCTGTCCTGTTGGAACTGGCCGGGCGCTATCCTGCTCTCGAGCTCGATCTGTCGTTGACCGACCGACTCGTGGATCTCGCAGAGGACGGCTTCGACCTTGCCGTCCGCACCGGCGAACTGGATAGCCGGTCAGGATTGATCGCGCGCCGCCTCGCGCGGCAGCGCATGATCGTCTGCGCCGCGCCGGCCCATCTCGACCGCCATGGCCGGCCGCGGAAGATTGACGACCTCACCGGGCATCAAGCGATCGTCTATCGCCGCTCCGGCCGGGTGCGTCCCTGGCTGTTCCCACTGGAGGGGCAAAGTCCGGCGGAAGTCGCGCCGGCGCATCGCTTCCGGTTCGACGATCTCGAGGCCATTGCCGATGCGGCATCCGGCGGCGCGGGCGTCGCCTGGCTGCCGAACTGGCTGGTACGAGACCGTCTCGAGGCGGGCGCTTTGGTGGAATTGCTCCCGGATCAGCCCGGCTACCTCTACGACTGCTATGCCTTGTGGTTGCCGACGCCGAAGCTGCCGCCAAAGCTGCGTCTGGCCGTCGACGCCCTGGCGGCGGCACTGCCCAAGTTCATGGATTGACGAGAAGACTCACCTTGCCGAGGCGCAGCCCGGCCGCTTTTTCCGCATCCTACTCCGCCGCACTGCGCCGGGGTAGCACCCAGTCCGGCCGCGGGAAGTGGCAGGTGTAACCGTTGGGGATGCGCTCCAGGTAGTCCTGGTGCTCCGGCTCCGCCTCCCAGAAGTCGCCGACGGGCTCGACCTCGGTGACGACCTTGCCCGGCCAGAGGCCGGAGGCATCCACGTCGGCGATGGTGTCCTCGGCAATCCGCTTCTGCGCGTCGTCGACGTAGTAGATCGCCGAGCGGTAGGAGAGGCCGACGTCGTTGCCTTGCCGGTTCCTGGTGGTGGGGTCGTGGATCTGAAAAAAGAACTCCAGCAGCCGCCGGTAGCTGATCGTCTCGGGATCGAAGAGGATCTCGATGCCTTCGGCATGGGTGCCGTGATTGCGGTAGGTCGCGTTCGGCACGTCGCCGCCGGTATAGCCCACGCGGGTCTGGATGACGCCGGGCAGCTTGCGGATCAGGTCCTGCATGCCCCAGAAACAGCCACCGGCCAAAACAGCGCGCTCGGTCATTCGGTTATCCTCCGTTTCCGGCCTTCATTTTCAACCTCGGGCCCTGAATATGGTATCGGCCAGCCACCCCTGCCAATGCCGAATTCGTGAGGCCCGTTTGCTGTCAGGAGGGCGGCAGCAATGACAGCGGCTTCTCAACTGTGGGCTGTCGGCGATGCCCTGCATCAGCATAAGCTGCACGGAAAACCGAGAAGGAGTACCGATGTTCCGTAGCGTTCTGATTGCCGGAGTTCTGTTCGTCGCCGGCTGCGCGCTTGCTCAGCCGGAACCGGTGGGCGACCGCGTCGGAGTCAATGGCATGCAGATGTACTACGAGGTCTCCGGTGAAGGCGATCCGCTGGTCGTGCTGCACGGCGCCTAGATGAACATTCCGTCCATGGGCGCGATCATCCCGAAGTTGGCAGAAACCCACACGGTCTATGCGCTGGAATTCCAGGGCCACGGCCGCACCACCGACATCGACCGGCCGATCACCTATCCCAACCTGGCGGACGACGTGGCGGCCTTCATGGACGCGGTGGGGCTGGAGAAGGCCGATGTCTTCGGCTACTCCATGGGCGCGGGGGCAGGGCTGCGGCTGGCCATCGATTACCCCGAAAAGGTCGACCAGCTGGTGGCGGCCTCGGTCGCCTATGACGTCGAGGGCTGGCAGCCGGCGTTCCGGGAGTTCATCCCCCAGATGACGGTGGAGATGGTTCTCGACATGCCCTTTGCCGAGGACTACCGCGAGCTCGCCGCCGATCCCGACGGCTTCCCCGCCCTGGTCGAGAAGCTGATCGCGCTCGAACACGAGCCGATGGCCTGGGGCGAGGAGGTGAAGGCGCTGAAGACGCCGGTACTGATCATCGCCGGGGATGCCGACGTGTCCACGCTGGAGCACAACGTGGCGATGTTCCGGCTGCTCGGCGGCGGCGTCATGGGCGACATGGGCGAGCCACTGCCGGCCTCGCGTCTCGCCGTCATGCCGGCGACGTCGCACACCGCCGTCATTGGCCAGACCGACCTGCTGCATGGCTTCATCGAACCTTTCTTGAATGGCGAGACGCCGAAGGGGATGTTCGAGTAGAAAGACATGGCGGTGGGCGGCGGCGGGTCGCCGGCAGATCCGCAAAGCTGCAGCTCCAACGAAAAGAGACCGACAATGACAGAGATCAAGCGCATCAGCCCGGGCCAGCGCATGTCCCAGGCCGTTGTCCACGGCAACCTCGTCTTCCTGGCGGGCCAGGTGGCACAGCGCGCTGCCGGCGCCCCGGTCGCCGAGCAGACGAAAGACATCCTCGCCAGGATCGACGAACTGCTCGCCGAGGCGGGCAGCGACAAGACGAAGCTGCTTTCGGCCACGATCTGGCTCACCGACATCGCGACCTACAACGAGATGAATGAGCTCTGGGATGCCTGGGTGGCGCCGGGCGCGGCGCCCGCGCGGGCCTGCGTCGAGGCCAGGCTGGCGGCGCCGCAATTCACGGTGGAGATCGCCGTCGTCGCGGCGCGCTGAATCCGTTACGGCATCCACAGGTCTCATGCAGGGGGAGGCTCGGCCCTGCCACATCTAAGACTGTCGTCCCGGCACTCGTTGCCGGGACCCATTATCCTAACCGTTCAATCGGTGGCTGCTGACGATGCAAAGGTCGCAGGCTGTCGCCCTGCACTGACGCCAACGGGTGGGTCCCGGGGACAAGCCCCGGGACGACAGTGGTGCGTGCATGGCTGTTGCGGGGCCGCCCGTCACCGCAGAGCCGAGCACACCACCCTAGGGCGCCAGGTGGACGAGCTGGGCGCCGAGCTCGATGAGGCCTTCCCTGACGGTCCGGAAGCGGGCGTCCTTGGGGGCGGTGCAGGGAAGCGGGCAATCCTCATCCCGCATCCTTCCGAGCACCAGGTCCGCCAGGCAGCGGCCGAAGACCGTCCCCGGCGCAATGCCCCGGCCGTTGTAGCCGCAGATGGTCAGCACGTTGCGGTCGAGCCTGTGGAAGCGCGGCAGGTTGTCGTCGGTCATGCCGATCACGCCGAACCATTCGGCTTCGAAGCGGAGGCTGCCGATCTGCGGGAACAGCCTGCGGAGCGCGCGTTTCGCCCAGGCCCGATGCACGGCCAGGCCGGTTCCGCGCAGCGCACCGACACTGCCGAAGACGAGCCGCCCCGTCTGATCAAGGCGGAAGGAGCTGAGAACCGACTTCGTATCCCATGCGCCCTGCCGCTCCGGCAGGATCGTCCGTTGCAGGTCATCGGGGAGCGGCTCCGTGGCGAAATTGAAGTACGGCAGCCGGACCTGCTCGGCGCGCAGGGTGGACCAGGGCGCGGCGGAATAGGCGTCGGTCGCGACCACGACCTGTTCGCCGCTCACGCTTCCCTGGGCGGTCGCGACACGCCAGTTCGACCCGGCGCGCCCGATGGAAAGCACCCGCGAGCCGATGTGTATGACCGCTCCGGCGGTCATGGCTGCCTGGGCGAGGCCGCGTGCATAGGCCAGCGGCTGGATGGTGCCGGCGCGGCGATCCAGCAGCGCGGCCGCAAAGGCCGTGGTGCCGGTTTTCCCGGCGGTCTGTGACGCGTCGAGCAGCTCGACGGGGGCGCCTCGGCGCAGCCACTGCTCGCTGCGCTTCCGGAGTTCTTCGAGGCCGGACGTGCCGACAGCGCAGTGGAGCGTGCCGCGCCGGACGGCTTCGCAGGCGATGCCGTGCTTCTCGATCAGATCGAACACCAGGCGCGGGGCGCCGCCGAGCAGGTCGAGCAGCGCTTCGCCGCGCGCCTGGCCCAAGGTCTCGACAAGCGTGTCCGGCATGACCCACATGCCGGCGTTCACGAGGCCGACGTTGCGCCCGGCGCCGCCGAAGCCGATCTCCGCGGCCTCCAGCAGGATCACGCCGGCGCCGGCCTCCGCCAGGTGCAGGGCCGTGGACAGGCCGGTATAGCCGCCGCCGACAACGACGACGTCTGCCGCGTGATCGCCTGTCAGAACGGTCGCTGGCGGCGCTGCCGGCGCTGTCTTCTCCCACAAACCATGAGACCGTGGATCGCCAAGCATGAAAGCCCCTTCGTCAGCGCCGAACCCCCTGCCGGACCGCAGGCGCGCGTGAACACTCTGCACAGGCCCCCGCGGGCCGCCAAACGAAATTTTCTCGAAAGACCGCTAGCCGCGTCGACGCTCTCTCGCACTCGTTTGGGCGGGCCGCGAACGCGGCGCTCGGCTGGGCTTGCCCGCAAAGACGCTGCGCTCGCGGGTAAGGCCCTCTCCAACGATATCGAAGAAGGCGCGCACGCGAGCGGTACCTTTCAGGTCGGCATGGGTAACCATCCAGAGCTCGCCCGCCAGTTCCGGGATGGAACCGGCGACCGCGCGTGCAAGCTCGGGATGGCCGTCGCCGAGGTAGCAGGGGAGCAGCGCGATGCCAAGCCCCTGCTTGGCGGCCACCAACTGATTGACCAAGCTGCTCGTGCGATAGACGAAGGCCGCGGCCGGCGCCGCGCGGCCGAGCCAGTCGGCCGCCATGATCCGGGCGACGTCTTCTTCCCAACCGATGAGCGGATGCCGGGCCGCATCTTCTGCGCGCGAGAGCGGTCCACCGATCGTCTGGAGAACCGCCGGTGATGCGTAGAGCATCCAGGCGACGTCAGCGAGCTTGCGCCCCCAGAGATCGCCTTCCCTTGGACGAACCGGGCGGAGCGCGATATCGGCTTCGCGGCGGGACAGGCTCAGCACGCGGTTGGTGATCGCGAGCTCGACGACAATCCCTGGATGGGCCTGCCGGAACGTGGCGAGATGCCGGGTCAGCCGGCTGTACGCGAGCGTTTCGGACGAGGTGACGCGCAGCCTGCCAGAGAGCCGGTGATCGCGGCCAGCGATGTCGCGATCCAGCGAAAGCGTCTCGTCTTCCATGCGCTCGGCGGCGGCGGCCATTCGTTCGCCAGCCGGGGTCGCCTGATACGAGCCACCCGGTAGGCGCTCGAACAAGCGCACGCCAAGCTTCTTTTCGAGCGCATTCAGCCGACGAAACGCGGTCGAATGATCGATGCCGAGCGCGCTCGCCGCCGCCGTGAGGCCGCCC
>WHTV01000073.1 GCA_009377535.1 Kiloniellaceae bacterium | reverse complement strand
GTGAGATCGAGGCCGAACACCTGGCAGCCGCGTTCCTGGGCCAGCCAGCGCGCCGGCCCGCCGATGCCGCAGCCGAGGTCGAGCAGCAGCTGGCCGGGCTGCGGGCTCAGCAGCTCTGCCAACTCGGCCGTCGCCTTGTGGCCGCGGCTGTGGAACTGATCGTAGGGGGAGAGGTCTGCGGCGGTGAGCCGGTCGAGGTCCTTACCCGCGGCCGTAAGCGCGGAGAGGATTCGTCCGGTCAGCTCGCCTGCCCGGGCGTAGTGCTGTGCGGCGGAGGGTGATTGGCTCATCGGTGAGGCGAGCATCGCACCGCCGCGGCTGCGGCTGCAAGCCCTTGCGGCGGGGCGTTTTCATCTGGCTGCGACGCATGATCGGCCTCCTCTCAGCCCACTTCGCCCAGCTTGTTGGTGTTGGCCTCGGCCAGGTGGATGGCCTCGGTCAGCAGCTGGGCGATTTTCAGATTGTTCTCCATCACCGCCTTGGCCTCGGGGCGCGGATCCTCGCCGAAGTTCGCCATGCGGACAAGAATCTCGGCACGGATCTCCGAGAGGATCTCCTCGGTGCGCTTGCCGCCGGGGTTCTCCGGCGAAACCAGATGCTTGGTCATAGGGGGCCCATCCCTTGGGGTGACACAGGGTCGTTCCTGGCCGCAGTATCCGCTCTTAACACTTAACAAAGGTTAACCGCAAGAAGGGGTTCCCGCAGTTCTGGAAATGTGACGCACAACCTGCGGATTCACTCGTCTCCAAGGACGAACGACGCTGGTGCACTGCGTATCCGGAAAAGCACCAACGGCGCCAGAGCGGAAAGAAACGGGCCGCCGCCCGATCCTCCCGGGTGGCGGCCCGTGTCTCGCAGGGAACCTCGGAAGCTTGGGCCTTCTTCTGCGCGGATTTCGACTTCGGCAGGTCGATAGTCATGATGCCGTCCTTGAAAGTGGCGGCAATTTTGGCCTCGTCGACCTCGCCCGGCAGGGTGAAGGAGCGGCGGAAGCTGCCGAAGGAGCGCTCGCGGCGGTGATAATTCTCCTCCTTGACCTCCTTTTCCTCCTTCTTCTCGCCGGAGATCGTCAGGGTATTGTCGGCGAAGGTGACTTCGACATCCTTCTCGCTGAGGCCCGGAAGCTCGGTGGTGACGTGATAGGCCGTGTCGTCCTCGCTGGCGTCGACGCGCACGTCGAGGGCGAGGCTGCCGGCGCTCTCACGCAGCAGAGAGGGGGTGCCGAAGCCGCTCAGAAGTTCTCGAAGACCCGGTCGACTTCCCGGTGCAGATCACCGAGCGGAAAGGGTGCGGCGACGCCCTTGCCATGATGCCAAGGGGCCAAGTCTTTCAATGCCATTCCTAACCTCCTGTTGGTTCAAGGGACGTCATCGAATGACGATTGGCTAAGTCTAGGCGTGCGGATGATTAAGCCCAGGCGTGGGGAGCGAAGGCGCCTTGAGGCGGATCAAGCGGGCGTCCTGCGTATTGGGAGGCCGTTGCTGGCCGTTTTGCTGTGATTGCCTCCATCTTCGGGCTTGACCCGCCCGCCGCGACGCGGCCAACTTGAAGGCATGAGCCTCAGGCGCACCATAACCCTCAAGGATCTCACCGACGGCGGCAAGGCCGCCATGGCGGAGGCCCTTGCGGTGCTGGAATCCTCGCCCGATGCCGCCCAGACCATCAACCTGCTGGATGCCGCCTATGCCGCGGCGCGCGGGCGGGTGATCGGCGTCACCGGCCCCCCGGGCGTCGGCAAATCGACGCTCCTGGGCGCGGTAATCCCGCGGCTGCGCGAGGCCGGCCGCACGGTCGGCGTCATCGCCGTCGATCCCTCTTCGCGGCAGACCGGCGGGGCCCTGCTGGGCGACCGACTGCGCCTGATGACCAACTCGGAAGACAGCGGCGTTTTCGTGCGCTCTATGGCCGCGCGCGACCGCCTCGGCGGCCTCGCCGAACTGACCGTCGGCGGCATGCTGCTGATGCGGGCGGTTTATGATGTCGTGCTGATCGAGACCGTCGGCGTCGGCCAGTCGGAGACCGACGTGGCCTGGGTCGCCGATACCGTGGTGTTCTGCGTGCAGCCGGGCTCCGGCGACTCGCTTCAGTTCATGAAGTCCGGCATCACCGAGATCCCCGATCTCGCGGTGGTGACCAAGGCCGACAGCGAGACCGCGCAGCGCACCCAAGCGGACCTGCGCGCCGCTCTCAGCCACCAGCGCCGCCGCGACGGCTGGTCGGTGCCGATCCTGCCGGTCTCGGCCCAGAAGGGGACCGGCATCTCCCCCTTGATCGCCGCCCTCGATCGCCACGCCGACTGGCTGGACGAAGCCGGCCGTCGAGAGAGCCGGCGGCTTTCCAACGCCAAGCTGTGGTTCCGCGAGGCGCTTTCCACGCGCTTCGGCCGCGAGGGCGTGAAGCGGGCCGAGATGCTCGGCTGCCGCATGAACCTCGACCGCGGCGACGCGCCCTACGAGCGTCTCGCCGACCTCGCCGCCGCGATCGTCGACTGACGTCGGCTTAGAACTTCGCCCAGGCCGGCTTGCGGGGGGTGACGGTTGCCTCGCCGGCCATCAGGGGCGTGCTGTCGTCTTCCAGCACCTCCAGGCGCAGCAGCGCGAGACCCCAGCTGGTTTGCGGGCCGTCGCCGCCGTTGCGGCCGACGGCCGAGCGCAGCACGCCGGCCTCCTTGCCGTCGCGGGTAATCGCCGTGCCCGGCTGCGGTGCAGGGCCGGCGATCTCCACCGGGACCAGGCGCTTTTTCACCAAACCGCGGTAGCGGGTGCGCGCGGTCAGCTCCTGGCCCAGGTAGCAGCCCTTGTCCCAGTCGACGCCGTGCAGTTCGTCGAAGCCGCTTTCCAGCAGCGTCGACTTCTCGATCTCCAGGTCGCGGCTGCCGTCGGGCACGCCGGCGGCGATGCGCAGGGCATCATAGTCTTCGAGCGTAGCCGGGGCGAAGCCGGCTGCGCTGAGCACCCCTGCGGCCGCGTCCTTGGGCAGCAGAGCGCGGGCACCGAGCCCGGGCAGACGCGGATCGACGAAGGCAAGGCCGCCGCCGAAAGGCTTGGCGCGGCCCGGCTCGGCGGGCAGGCCGAGTTTTTGCAGGGCGTCATCGCCGAAGAGGGCGGAGACGGCGAGGTCTTCGGCCGGCGCGAGCGCGACCTGGGAGCGTAGCTTGTAGAGCTTCAGGCGGCGCAGCAGATCGGCGGCGCGTTCGGCCTCGCAGTCGAGCAGGAAGGCGTCCCCGCCTTCCTGGGGGTCTTCGGACAGGAAGAACTCGTGCAGGAACTTGCCTTGCGGGGTCAGGAAGGCGGCCCAGACGGCCGTCTCGGGCGTCACGCGCGCCACGTCGTTGGAGACGATGCCTTGCAGGAAGCTGCTGCGGTCCGCGCCCGCCACTTTCAGGACGCCGCGATGCGCCAGGATGAGTGCCTTGGCTGCCGTCATGGCCTTCCGCTTGCCTCCGCGCGCTTTCAGGCCCCTAGAGGTGGCATCGTCGGCAGTCCGGTGCAAGGGGCTTTGCCATGACGGGACCGGCGCTCTATAAGGCGGCGGACTGCCGCAAGCTGCGAATCGCCCATGCGCCTGCTCTTCCTCACTGCGACCCGTATCGGCGATGCCGTGCTCTCCAGCGGCCTGCTCGGCCAGCTGATCGACGACAATCCGGGGATCGAGGTGACCGTCGCGGTCGGCCGTCTTTCGGCGCCGCTCTTCGCCGCCGTGCCGGGGCTGGAGCGCATCGTCGTCATCGACAAGCAGAGCTACAACCGCCACTGGCTCAGGCTGTGGCGTCGCACCGCGTTCCGCTATTGGGACCTCGTCGTCGACCTGCGCGGCTCCGTGATCGCCTACCTGGTGCCTGCGGGCAAGCGCTACGTCATCGGCAAGCGCCAGCCGGGCCGCCACCGCGTCGAGGAGCTTGGCGACCTCGTTGCTGACCCAAGACGACCGGGGCCGCCGCCGGCGCCGCGGCTCTGGCTCGCCGAGGCGGTGAAGGCGCGGGCGGCGGAGATGCTGCCGGACGGCCCGCCGGTGCTGGCGGTCGCGCCGGCCGCCAACTGGATGGGCAAGACCTGGCCGGTCGAGCGCTTCGCGGAGTTGGCGCTCCGGCTGACTGGAGAGGGCGGCATCCTGCCCGGCGGGCGCATCGCCGTCGTGGCGGCGCCGCATGAGGTGTTCCAGACGCGGCCCGTGCTGCAGGCGGCGGGCGCGCGCGGGGTCGACCTCGTCGCGGCGGGCGACCTGCTGCTGGCTGGAGCCTGCCTGCAGCGCGCCGCCTTCTTCGTCGGCAACGATTCCGGCCTCATGCACCTCGCGGCCGCCGCCGGCACGCCGACCCTCGGCCTCTTCGGGCCCAGCCCGGAAGCCCGCTACCGCCCCTGGGGGCCGCATGCCGCCTACGTGCGCACGCCGGAGAGCTTCGAGGCGCTGACCGGCGCGCCGGGCTTCGACTTCGCCGCCCGCGCCTGCTTCATGGAGAGTTTGACGGTCGATGCTGTGGAGGCGGCGGCGCGGTATCTCTGGGCGAAAGCGTCGACGCCTCCGCGGTCTCGGGCAGAGCCGCCAGTACCGCCTCCAGGCTGAGATCGGCCAGATGCTCGCGCCGCAGCGTCTCCACGCTGGGCCCGCGCGGCGCGCTCTTCGCCGGGTCGGAGTCCCGTGAGTAGAGCACAAGGGAAGGGCAGCCCGCCGCGGCGATGATGTGCATGGGGCCGGTGTCGTTGCCCACCGCCAGCCCCGCGCGGCGGCCGAGCTCGGCGAGCGCTTCCAGGCTGGTGCGGCCGCAGAGGTCGCGGGCGCCCGACACGGCGGCGGCGATCGCGGCGATCTCCGCCCGCTCCGCCTCGGCGCCCAGCAGCAGCGGCACGAGGCGCCGCCCAAGCAGGTGGCGGGCGAGGGCGGCGTAGCGCTCGGCCGGCCAGCGCTTGCCCGGGCGGTGTGCCGAGCCGCCCGGCACCAGCAGGGCGAAGCGATCCGGCAGGTCGAGTTCCCCCAGGTCGGCGGTGAGGAAGGAGAGGTCGGGCAGGCCCGGCCGCGGCACGCCCCCGAGGGCGAGCTGCTGCGCCTCGCGCTCGCAGATGTGCAGCACCTCGCCTTCAGGTGGCCGGTAGCGGTGCGAGCAGCCCGGCACCACGCCGATCCACGCCGGCTTCGGGCGCGGTAGCAGGCGGAAATAGCTGCCGCTGCGGTCGGAGCGCTGCAGGTCGTAGACACGCTCGAAGTTCCCTTCGACCAGCCGGCGGCGCAGGGCCAGCCAGCCGCCAAGCTGCCACCAGGCAGGGCGGCGATCGATCCACACGGTATCGAAGCCGCCGCTCGCTTCTGCCATCAGGCGGTAGGGTGCCGTAGTCAGCAGGGTGATCGCGGCCTCCGGGTGGTGCGCGCGGATCGCCTGGAAGCTGGCGACCGACAGCACGAAGTCGCCGAAGGCCGAGAGCTTGATGACCAGGATGCGCGAGGGGGAAGAAGCCATGAGGTCCCATGTTTGCGGAGTCGTCCGGCAGGCGCCCCGCGCAGCTTAGGTCGGACAGGGCCGGGCGCAAGTCCTAGAGCCGTCGTGCGATTGTAATTTCCGGCGCGGGTGACATAGTGGCGACGCGGCAAGGTGACGGCGACAGGGCGGCATGTCTCACTCCAGCGATTTCAGGGCCAGCGGGGCCGAAGCGCAGACCACGCTGCGTCTGCAGCATGCCGACCGGCTGCCGGCTTGGCTCTATCTCTGGATGCCGTTGGCGGTCGCCGTGGCGCTCTCCCTGGCGTGGCATGCGGCGCCGGTTTTCTACAGCACCTATCTGGTCGGCGAAGTCGGCATCCTCGAGGGGACTCACGTCGTCATCCCGCTGATCTCGGCGATCTACTGTCTGCGCATCCTCATCCTGTGGGAAGTGCGCCGCGACCGCTTGGTGTTGCTCTGGATCTTCGTCGGGCTGCTCGGCAGCGTCTACATGGCCGGCGAGGAGGCGAGCTGGGGTCAGCACTACGCCGGCTGGCTGACGCCGGAGACCTGGCAGGCGATCAACGACCAGGGCGAGACCAACCTGCACAACATCTCGTCGTGGCTCGATCAGAAGCCGCGCACGCTGCTGGAGATCGGCGTCATCGTCGGCGGCATCCTGATTCCGCTGGCGGCGCTGGCGCGCCCTGCGCTGCGCGACGGCCGCTTCTCCATCTTCCTGCCGCCGCTCGTCTGTCTGCCGGTCGCCGTCATCGGCGAAGTTGCGAGGTTCTGGGAACGCCTGCAGGCCCACGGCCTCTGGGAGTTCACGCTGTTCTACCGGGCGAGCGAAGTGCAGGAGCTTTACTTGTCTCTCTTCATCCTTTTCTATCTGATGGTATTCCGCAGTCGCGTACTGGCCCGGCGCGTCGCCGGGTTGCCGGCGCGACCGCTGGCCGGCCGTTAGCCGGACAAAGTAGTTCCCGCGCAAACCCAGGACGCGCACAGCCCAGAGGAGTTCTCTTCGGTCCCATGCCGCGCTTGCTGCAGGCCCTGGCGGGCGCCCCGCAAGGCGGTGCCGAACGGCATTTTCTGCGTCTCTGCCTGGCGCTGCAGCGTGCCGGGGTGGAGCAGCGCGTGGTCATCCGTCCCTATCCCGAAAGCCTGGACATCCTGCGCGCCGGCGGTATCGAGCCGGTGACCGCGCCCTTCGGCGGCATCTTCGACTGGCGCACCGGCAGTATCCTGCAGCGGCAGATCGACGACTTCCGGCCGGAGTTCGCGCTGACCTATATGAACCGCGCCTCCGCGGCCATGCCGAAGGGCGATTTCCTGCACCTGGGGCGGCTCGGCGGCTACTACAATCTCAAATACTATCGCAAGTGCGATCACCTGGTCTGCAACACGCCGGACATCAAGGCGCACTGCGTGAGGCACGGCTTTGCCGAAGACCGCGTCCACGTCATCTCCAACTTCGTCGAAGACCATGCCGACACGCCGCCCATGGACCGCGCGGCCCTGGATACGCCCGCCGAGGCGCCGCTGATCTTCGCGCTCGGCCGTCTGCACGAGAACAAGGCCTTCGATGCGCTGCTGCAGGCTGTGGCGGCGGTGCCTGAGGCCTACCTCTGGCTGGCCGGTGACGGTCCGCTGCGCCACAGCCTGGAACGGCAGGCCGGGCAGCTCGGCCTCGGCGGTCGCGTGCGCTTCCTCGGCTGGCAGCACGACGCCGCCCCCTACTTCGCCGCCGCCGACCTCTACGTCGTGCCGTCGCGCCACGAGCCACTCGGCAACGTGGTGCTGGAAGGCTGGATGCACCGCCTGCCGATGGTCGCAGCGGCCAGCCAGGGGCCGCGCTGGCTGATCGGCGACGGCGAAAACGGCCTGCTGGTCCCCATAGACGATGCTGACGCCATGGCGGCGGCGCTGCATCGCCTGATCGACGACCCGCAGATGGCGGAGCGCCTGGCTCAGAACGGCCGCCGCACCTTCGAAACGGGCTTCACAGAGGCGGTTGCCGTGCGACGCTATCTCGAACTCTTCGACCGCCTGCTCGATGAGGCGCAGACCGCCGCCGCGTCGTAAGCTAGGCGAGTATTTGACAAGGAAGTGCAGAGCATGGCTAAGAACTGGGATCTCATCATCACGGGCGGCGAGGTCTTCACGCCCTCGGGACTGGTCGCCGCCGACGTGGCAGTGGCCGACGGCCGCATCGCCGACATCGGCGCGCTGGATGCCGGACGCGCCGACGAGGTGCTCGACGCCAAGGGGCTGACGGTGCTACCGGGCGTCATCGATACCCAGGTGCACTTCCGCGAGCCCGGCCTGGAACAGAAGGAGGATCTGGAAAGCGGCACCCGCGCGGCGGTGATGGGCGGCGTCACCGCGGTCTTCGAGATGCCCAATACCAGTCCCGCCACCATCGACGCGGCAGCGCTGAACGAAAAGCTGACGCGGGCCGAAGGGCGCGCCTGGTGCGACCATGCCTTCTTCATCGGCGCGGCGGCGGAGAACGCCGAGCGGCTCGGCGAGCTGGAGCGCCTGCCCGGCTGTTGCGGGGTGAAGATCTTCATGGGCTCCTCGACCGGCACCCTCCTGGTCCATGAGGAGGATGTGCTGCGCCAAGTGCTGCGCCACGGACACCGCCGGGTGGCCGTGCATTCGGAGGACGAGGCGCGCCTGCGCGAACGCTTCGAGCTGATCCGCGAGGGCGGCAAGGTGTCGCAGCACCCGGAGTGGCGCGATGTGGAAACCGCGGTGCGCTCGACCAAGCGCCTGCTGCGCCTGGCCCGCGAGGCCGGGAGACGCATCCACGTGCTGCACGTCACCACGGCGGAAGAGGTGCCGCTGCTGGCCGCCGCCAGGGACATCGCCACCATGGAAGTGACGCCGCAACACCTGACGCTGGCGGCGCCCTACTGCTATGAAGAACTCGGCAGCCTCGCGCAGATGAACCCGCCGATCCGCGAGGCGCGCCACCGCGAAGCGCTATGGGAGGCCGTGCGCCTCGGCATCGTCGACGTGATCGGCTCCGACCATGCCCCGCACAGCCGCGAGGAAAAGCAGGCACCCTATCCGCGCTCGCCTTCCGGCATGCCCGGCGTGCAGACCCTGTTGCCGCTGCTGCTCGACCACATGAACGCCGGCAGGCTGAGCGTCGAGCGGCTGGTCGACCTGACCTCGACCGGCGCGCAGCGCATCTACAACATCGCCGGCAAGGGGCGCATCGCCGTCGGCTATGATGGTGACTTCACCCTGGTCGACCTGAACGCCAAGCGCACGGTCGAGCACGACTGGCTGCAGTCGAAGTGCGACTGGTCGCCCTTCGAGGGCAAGCCGGTCACCGGCTGGCCGATGGCCACGGTGATCCGCGGCCATGTCGCCATGCGTGATGGCGAACTGCTCGGCGGCCCGACGGGGCGGCCGGTGCGATTTACGGAGACGCTGCCGCCTGCGGCCGGCTGACGCGACATGCGGTCTAGAATCGTATCGAGACGCTGATCGTGCCGAACTGGTCGGGGGCGTCCTGCTCGCGGTACTCTTCGCTGCGCAGGAGGTGGGTGTAGGCGAGGCGCACGCGCTCGCCCAGCATGATCGCGATACCTGCCTGCAGGTCGAGCACCAGCGGGCGCTTGTCGACGCTGTGGCTGTCCTCGAAGGTGTTGCCGTCGAGGAAGATGTTGCGCGCGACGATGCGGCCTTCGGCGCCGGCGAAGAGGTACCAGCCGAACCAGTCGGTTGGACGGAAGTAGTCAGAACCCGGCAGCGCCGGGCGCAGGCGCGGCGGGCCGTAGTCATCCGGCAGGTCCTCGCCGAGGCGCAGGGTGAAGCCACCGGCGCCATAGGTGTAGACATTGCCGAGTGCGCCGCCGAGGTGCGGCGTCAAGTCGACGCCCAGGTTGTTGAGCATGGCGACGTTGCCAAGCTCCACTTGCCAGAGATTGCGCCACTTGCGCTCATAGTAGAGCACCACGCCCGGCTCGTTGTGCAGCTGGTTGTCCCAACCTTCCGGCACGTCGACGTCGATCAGCTTGTGGTATTCGATCTGCGTCTTGTCCGCGAGGGAGGCCGGGCCGACAACGCCGACATTCAGTTCCAGATTGTCGAGGCGGTCGCCGTTCTCCGAGATCAGGCCGATGCCGCCATAGAGCCAACCGGCGTAGGGGCGGTCGTCCTCGATGAGCTCGCGCTCCTCGATGCGCTCCGGCGTGAACATCTCTTGGCCCAGGCTGTAGGTGACGCGCAGGTTGCCGTCTTCGGGAAACAGCGGCAGCCACTTGCCGGCGCGCTCGATGAAGCCGGGCACGTGGCCGTCGGGCGACAGCGCGCTAAGGCGGGTGCCGTGGGTAAAATGAGCGTCGGAGCCGCCGAAAAGGTCGTTGCTGAACTGGCCGGTGATGATCCAGGCCGGGTCCGGGTCGCGCGCTTCGCTCTCCTCGGCGCCTGCGGGTGGCGGCATGAGCAGCACGCTCGTCAGCAGGACGCCGGCGGCGGCCGATCCCCTCGTCCTGCCTCGGAAAAAACGCAAGATTATCCCCCGAAGGTCCGTCGGTCGCGCCTATAACCCAGTCCTAGCGGCAAGGTTCCCGCGGCGCCAGGGATTTCCGGCTCGAGCCCCAAGAATGGCACGGATTGAGGGCTCCCGCCGGCTTTCCGGGGTTCGGCATCGCCTGTACGGGCCGGGACCACTTTGCTACTCTCGCACATTCATGGGGCCTCGCAGAAGGCCACGCCAGTACCGTGCCGGAGGGAGAATTCGCATGACTGCCTGCATCGTCGGCTGGAGCCACACGCCGTTCGGCAAGCACGAGAACGACGACGTTGAATCCTTGATCGGCCGGGTCGCTCTCCAGGCCCTGGAGGACGCCGGAATCGGCCCCGACGAAGTCGATGAGATCTTTGTCGGCCATTTCAACGAGGGCTTCTCGCGCCAAGCCTTTCCCTCCTCCCTGGTGCTGCAGTCGGACGACCGCCTGCGCTTCAAGCCGGCGACGCGGGTGGAGAACGCCTGTGCTTCCGGCTCGGCCGCGGTCTACCAGGGCCTGCGCGCCATCCAATCCAGGGCAGCGCGCTTCGTGCTGGTGGTCGGCGTCGAGAAGATGACGGGCATCTCCGGCGATGAGATCGGCAATATGCTGCTGAAAGCCTCCTACCTGAAGGAGGACGGCGAGATCGAGGGCGGCTTTGCGGGCGTCTTCGGACTCATCGCCCAGCAGTACTTCCAGAAGCACGGCGACCAGTCGGACGCGCTGGCCGCCATCGCCGCCAAGAACCACCGCAACGGCGTCGCCAATCCGCTGGCGCAGATGCGCAAGGATCTCGGCTACGAGTTCTGCCGCAACGTCTCGGACAAGAACCCGCTGGTGGCCGGGCCGCTGAAGCGCACCGACTGCTCGCTGGTTTCCGACGGCGCGGCGGCGCTGGTGCTCTGCGACGTCGAGTCCGCGCTCAGCCTGAACAAGGCGGTGGTGTTCCGCGCCGCCGAGCAGGCGAATGATTTCCTGCCCATGAGCAAGCGCGACATCACCCTCTTCGAAGGCTGCGAGCAGGCCTGGGGACAGGCGCTGGAGTCCGCGGCGGTCAAGCTGAGCGACCTCAGCTTCGTCGAGACCCACGACTGCTTCACCATCGCCGAGCTGCTGGAGTACGAGGCCATGGGCCTCACCAAGCGCGGCCAGGGCGCCCGCGCCGTTGCCGAGGGCTGGACGGAGAAGGACGGCCGGCTGCCGGTCAACCCCTCCGGCGGCCTCAAGGCCAAGGGCCATCCGGTCGGCGCTACGGGCGTTTCCATGCATGTGCTGAGCGCCATGCAGCTGACCGGCCAGGCCGGCGACATGCAGGTGAAAGACGCCAAGCTCGGCGGCATCTTCAATATGGGGGGCGCCGCCGTGGCCAACTACGTCTCGATCCTCGAGCCGCTGCGCTCGTAGCTCCGCCGCCGGGTCGAGCGCCATGGGCAACGTGATGAACCTGGGGTGCCTGCTGTCCGACACGGCAAGGCGCCTGCCGGAACGGCCGTCCCTGATCTGGGGCGAGCGCCGCTGGACCTGGGCGGAAACCAGCACCCGCGTCGATGCCCTGGTGGCGGCGCTGCGGCGCCGCGGATTGGGCAAGGGCGATGCCATTCTGGTGCAGGCGAAGAACTCCAACCAGATGTTCGAGAGTCTCTGGGCCGCCTTCAAGCTGGGCGGCATCTGGGTGCCGACCAACTACCGACTGACAGCGAGCGAGGTCGCCTACCTCGCGACCTCTTCCGGCGCCAGGGCGATGATCTGTGACGACACGTTCCCACAGCATGCCGAGGCGGTGAAGCAGGCATCCCCGGCGCTGCAGCTCACCATCGCTATCGGCCGGCCGGGCGATGGCCAGTTATCGTACGAGGATCTCGTCGCCGAGAGCCATGGCGTGGCGGTCGAGGCCGCGGAGGTCGACTACGACGATCCCTGCTGGTTCTTCTACACCTCCGGCACCACCGGGCGGCCCAAGGCAGCGGTGCTGACGCACGGCCAGCTCGCCTTCGTGACCAACAACCACCTGGCCGACCTCATGCCGGGAACGACGGCGGAGGACGCCTCGCTGGTGGTGGCGCCGCTCAGCCACGGCGCCGGCGTGCACGTGCTTTCGCAGGTGGCGCGCGGCGCGCCCTCGGTACTGCCGGCCGGCGAGAAATTCGACGAGGAGGAAATCTGGCGCCTGGTCGAGCGGCGGCGCATCACCAACATGTTCACCGTGCCGACCATCCTGACCCGCATGGTGCGGCATCCGGCGGTCGACCGCTGTGATCATGCTTCGCTGCGCTACGTCATCTATGCCGGCGCGCCGATGTACCGCGCCGACCAGAAGGAGGCGCTGGAGAAGCTCGGCAAGGTGATCGTGCAGTACTATGGCCTGGGCGAGGTGACCGGTAACATCACCGTGCTGCCGCGCGAGCTGCACAGCCTCGACGACGACGCCATGCCGGTCGGCTCCTGCGGCTACGCGCGCACCGGCATGGAGATCGCCATCAAGGACGCCGAGGGGCGGCGCCTGTCCGCCGGGGCGCAGGGCGAGATCTGCGTGCGCGGTCCGGCGGTCTTCGCCGGCTACCACGACAATCCCGAAGCGAATGCAAAAGCGCTGAAGGACGGCTGGTTCCACACAGGAGACCTGGGGCGCCTGGACGAGCGCGGCTTTCTCTACATCACTGGACGCGCTTCCGACATGTACATCTCCGGCGGCTCCAACGTTTATCCGCGCGAGGCGGAGGAGGCGCTGCTGACCCATCCGGCGGTGGCTGAGGTGGCGGTGCTCGGCGTGCCCGATGCGGAATGGGGCGAGACCGGCGTTGCCGTCGTCGTGCTGGAGGAAGGCGAGAGTGCCACGGCCGAGGAGCTGCTGGCCTTCCTGAAGGACAAGCTCGCCCGCTACAAACAGCCGCGCCGGCTGTTCTTCTGGGATGAGCTGCCGAAGTCCGGCTACGGCAAGGTACCCAAGCACCTGATCCGCCAGGAGCTCTATGCCCGTGGCGAGCTCGCCGAGGCGGCGGCGCAATGAGGACGCTCACCCAGCCGGGCGCCCCGTTGCAGCCGCGCCGCCTGCTGGAGTGGGCGGCGCCGGCCACGGATCTGCGGCTGTGTCTCGCCGGCGGGCAGGATCTGCTGTGCGGCCTGGTGGCGGCCCTGGCCGAGCGCGGGCTGCGCCACGCCGCCGTGCAGGTGATCGCGGCGGAGATCGCCCGCATGGCCTATCTGACCGGTGCGGAGGATCCGAGCGGTGCGCGTGTCGCCACCTACGGGCCGCCGACCTGGCTGGACGGACCGGTCACTCTCATTGGCGCCAACGGCATCCTCGGGCCGGGACCGGACGGCGACAGCCTGTTGCACTGCCACGCGGTGGTGGTCGATGCCGCGGGCCGGCTGCACGGCGGCCACCTACCGCCGGGCGACGTGCTGCTCGCCTCCGGCGGCGCCGTCGCGCTGGCGACGCCGCTGCGCGAGGCGGCCTTCGCCGCCGCCTACGACAGCGAGACCAACTACCCGCTGTTCCAGCCGCAAAGGCTCACCGCATGAGCATCGCCGCGAGCTTCGAGGCCGGCAGCCTGGGGCGCATCGCCGTGGTGCGTATCCGACCCAACGAGGATCTGGTAACCGCGGTCGAGGCGGCCTGCCGCGAGCACCGCCTGGCCCATGCTATCGTGCGCTCCGCCGTTGGCAGCCTGGTCGACGCGGTGCTGGAGGCCGGCGACCGCACGCTGGAGGTCGCCGGTCCGGGCATCGAGATCCTGACGCTGGCCGGCGAGGTGCGCAGCGACAAGGTCGGTGTGCCCGAGGCGGACCTGCGCGGCACCATCGCCGACGGCAAGGCCCAGGTCTATGGCGGGCGCTTCCGACGCGGCGCCAACCCCATCTGCATCACCCTGGAACTCGTCCTGCAGGAGTGGCTTCCGGCCGTCGGTGCTTCAAGGGAGACGTGATGTTCAAGGCGATCCTATTGAATGAGAGCGACGGCAAGGTTTCGGCCGAGGTTACTGAGCTTGACGAGGCCGAGCTGCCGGAGGCGGAAGTCACCGTCGCGGTGGAGTATTCCACTCTGAACTACAAGGACGGCATGGTGCTGAACGGCCTCGGCCGTCTGGTGCGCTCCTATCCGCACGTGCCCGGCGTCGACTTCGCCGGCACTGTGGAGGCCAGCAGCGACGCCTCCTACAAAGCGGGCGACAAGGTGATTCTCACCGGTTGGCGCGTCGGCGAACAGCACTGGGGTGGTTATGCAGAAAAGGCGCGGGTGAAGGCCGACTGGCTGGTGCCGCTGCCCGAGGGCCTGACGGCGAAGCGCGCCATGGCCATCGGCACGGCAGGCTTCACGGCGATGCTGGCAATCATGGCGCTTGAAGCGCACGGCCTGCAGCCGGACCAGGGGGAAGTACTGGTGACCGGGGCCGCCGGCGGCGTCGGCTCGGTCGCGGTGGCGATTCTGCACAAGCTCGGCTACCAGGTGGCGGCTTCCACCGGACGGGCCGAGGCTCATGCCTACCTGAAGGATCTCGGCGCAACGACCATCGTCGACCGGGCGGAGATCGCGACGCCGAGCGGTCGTCCGCTCGACAAGGAACGTTGGCAGGCCTGTGTCGACGCCGTCGGCGGCGCGACGCTGGCCTGCGTGCTGCCCCAGATCGCCGTATGTGGTAGTCGCCGCCGTCGGCCTGGCCGGCGGCAACAAGCTGGAGACGACGGTGATTCCCTTTCTGCTGCGCGGCGTCAACCTTCTCGGCATCGATTCCGTCCTCAGCCCGTTTGCGGAACGCCAGGCCGCCTGGGCGCGCCTCGTGCGCGATCTGCCGATGGACAAGCTCGACGGCATGATGCAGGAGGCGACGCTGGCCGACTTGCTCTCGCTCGGGCGTGACATCCTGAAGGGGCAGGTGCGCGGCCGGATCGTCGTCGACGTGAGAGCCTCAGCGACATGATGCAGCAGGAAGCCGTCGCCGATGCCGACGCCGAAGCCCTGCCCGGCCAGGCCGTCTACACCGCGACCAGCCTGCGCATTTATGACGCTACGGTGCTCGGCTTTTCCAACCGCTTCCTCTGGCGCTGCCTGACGTCAGAACTGGTGGCGCTCTACGATGCCAACGTCAGCGCCAACCACCTCGACGCCGGCGTCGCCACCGGCTACTTTCTCGACCGCTGCCGCTTTCCGGTCGCCGCGCCGCGCCTCTGCCTGCTTGACCTCAACGCCACCTGCCTTGCGACCGCGGCGGCCCGTGTCGCCCGCTATCGGCCACAGACCCTGCGCGCCAACGTGCTGGCACCGATCGAGCCGCAGGCGGAACCTTTCGACTCCCTCGGCATTACGTACCTGTTGCACTGCCTGCCCGGGCCGATGTCGCGCAAGGCCGTGGCCTTCGCCAACCTGAAGCCGCTGCTCAGCGAGGGCGCGCGCGTATTCGGCGCCACCATTCTGGGCCGCGGTGTGCCGCACAACGCCCTTGGCCGCTGCGTCATGCGCCTTTACACCGCCCGCGGCATTTTCGGCAACGCCGAGGACGATCTCGCCGGCCTGCACGACGCCTTGGCGGCGCAGTTCCGCGACGTCGTCCTGTGGCAGCGCGGCGCCGTCGTCCTCTTCACCGCGCGGAAATAGCACTCGGAGAATCGCACTTGCAGGAAATCGGGCAGGTGGCCGTTCGGCCCGCCCTGCTGCTGACCAACAAGAACAGCGGCGGCGCGGCCCGCGATCTGGCGCCGGCGATCGGGCGGCTGGAGCAGGGCGGCCTCTCGGTCCGGGTCGAGTCGCCGGGCTCGGTTGAAGTCCTGCGCCGGTTGATCCGGGACAGCGAAGAGGCGGTCGTCATCCTTGGCGGCGGCGACGGCACCGCCAGTGCGGCGGCCCCGGCGCTGAGGACGCTGCAGCGCCCCTTCGGCCTGCTGCCTCTCGGCACCGCCAACGACCTTGCGCGCACACTCGATATACCCTTCGACCCGGTGGACGCCGCCGACGTCATCGCGAGGGGCGAGACCCGGCGCATCGATCTCGGCCTCATCAACGGCGCGCCCTTCTTCAACGTCGCGAGCCTCGGGCTCAGCGCCGAGGTGGTGCGCGAGCATGAAGGCGAGTGCGAACGCAAGCGCCTGCTCGGCGTTCTGAGCTATCCTTTGAGCGCCTGGGCCGCCTTCCGCCGTCATCGGCCGTTCAGGGCGGAGATGGTCATCGACGGAGAGCTGCTGCGCTGCAGCTGCATGCAGATCGCCGTCGGCAACGGCCGCCACTACGGCGGCGGCATGACGGTGGACGAGGCGGCGGAGATCGATGACGGCTGGCTTCGGGTCTATTACCTGCGGCCGGCGGGACTGCTGTCCATGCTGTGGATGCTGCCGGCCTTGCGCTTCGGCTGGCTGCGCCGCACTCCGGAGGCGGAGGTGCGCCGGGCCAGGCGGGTAGAGATCCGCACACGGCGGCCGCTGCCGGTCGACGTCGATGGGGAACTGAACGGCAATACCCCCGTTGTCGTCGAGATAGAACCGGCTGCCGTGGTGGTATTTGCGCCGCCGCGCCGGCCGCAGGAGCGCCAAGGAGGCGGCCCTTGAATCTGCAGCGCGACGACCGCTTGTTGGCCCTGCACGATCTCGTGGAGGCCTGCCGCGCCTCGTCCCAGCATTGCGTGCTGGCGGCCGAGCTGATGGCTGGCGATCCGCGCGCGGGGGACCTCAGGTCGCTGGCCGAGCGCCGAGCCGGCGAGGCCGATTTCTTCGGCGGCCGGATGATCGCCGAGGATGACATTCCCGGCGGCCCGCCGGAGGAACGCAGCCTGTTGGAGACCGCCCTGGCACGCGCCAAGGCGACCTTCGCAGCGGAAGGGATGGACACCCTGCTGGCCGACTGCCGCGCCCAGGAGGTGGCCGTGCTGCAGCACGCCGAGGCGGCGCGGCATGCGCCGCTTCGTGATGATGAAAAGGCAGCCGCCAAAACCCTTGCGGAAGATGCCGGCTATCGCATCGATACGCTTTTCAAGACCTAACAGGCGGCTGTACAGGTGGCTGTGAAGCCCGCCAAAGGCGCGTTCTTCAACAGCCCGTTTGCGCCCCGTCGGTACCTTCCTTGCCGACGGCCAGCTCACGCACCTGCTGCACGATGTCGCGGTTGGAGAACGGCTTGGTCACGAAGGCATCGGCGCCCAGCCGGAGAGCCGTGTGGCGATCCTTCTCCTGGCCCCTGGCGGTGAGAACCAGGACCGGTAGATGACGCAGGCTGGGCTCGCTGCGCACCCGTTTCAGTACTTCGAAGCCGCTGTGTGGCGGCAGCATGACATCCAACACCAGCACGTCTGGCGGCTCGTCCAGCAGGTGGCCGATCGCGGTATCGCCATCGAGGGCAGCGACGACCTGCCAACCCTCCCGGCTGAACACGAAGCTCAGGGATTCTACGATGTTCGGCTCGTCCTCGACGATCATCACCCGCATCGAGACCACTCCCCCATGACATGACAGCGTCTGCCTGATTGCCGCCTCATTGTTTCTGGCCTCCCTTGACGCTGCCAGGTGGAGGGAGGGACCGGGGTTCGCTTTAGTGCTTCACGTCTCTTCCAGACTCTGTGGTTGGATGATCACATCTTCCTGGCGCTGTGGGCAATCGTTGCGTGCGCAGAGCCGGCAGGTGGCACCGACCCTGTCGGCGGGCGCGCTGGCGGAGAGGTCGAGGCGGTCGCCGTAGACCACCTGATCGGCGTAGAGGGCATCGCAGGCCAGCATGATGGAGAGCAACTGGCGCGGCTGGCCGTAGGCGTTGTCGCCTTTCACCACGGCGCGGGCGACGAAGAGGAAGCGGTCGCCACTGGGGAATTCGGCGAGCTGACGGACCACGGTGTCCGGCGCCTGGAAGGCCTGGTAGACGGCCCAGAGCGGGCAGGCGCCGCCATAGCGGGGTAACGGCAGGTTGGGCAGCGGGAAGCGCTTGGTGACGAAGCCGGCCGGGTCGGATCGCATGAAGGCGAAGGGAATGCCCTCGGCGGCTGGACGGCGCAGGGTCACGAGACGGTGGCAGACCTGCTCGACGCTGGCGCCGTGGGCGCGGCGCAGCAGGTCGATATCGTAGCGCGCCCGGCTGGCGTCCTCGAGAAAACGGTCGTAGGGCATCAGAACGGCGCCGGCGCAGTAGGATTGCAGCGCGATGGCCGCCCGCTCACACGCCGCCGGCGTGGTCAGGGTGGCGCTCTCGGCGATGATCGCCTCGATCTCCGCGCCAAAGGTAAGGCGTGCCAGCAGGCGGGCGATGGCGAAGCGGCGTGTGGCCGCCGGGGCGCTGTCGAGGAGAATGAGCCGCCTGCTGTGCTGGCTGTAGCGCAGCGGATTGCGCGCGGAACGGAGACGTTCGTCCTCCGGCCCGGCCCGGCTGATGTTCAGTCGGTGATCCAGCTCGAGCCGCTCCAGCATCCGCTCCTCGAGCTGCCGCGGCGGCGCGTCCAGGCGCCTCAGCAGGTCGGCGGCAGCGACTTCCAAGGCCGGAAAGTAGTTGTGGTTCTCCAGGATGAAGTCGTCGACCTCCTCCGCCGGCGTGGTGGAGCGCGTGGCCGTGTGAGCCTTGTCGAAGAAGGTGGATAGCCCCTGGGCGGCGCTCGAAAGGCGCGCGCTCTCCTCCGACAGGATGGTGTGGAAGCGCCGCTGCCGTTCGGCATCGAGGTCGTCCACCGAGGTCAGGATCTCCGAGATCGAACGGATTGCCGAGATGTTGGTCAGGATGCGGTGAATGGCATCGCCCAGGAAGGGGTCGTGGTTCAGCCGATCGGCGAGGGCATGCATCGCCTTGGAGCGATCGAGAAAGGCGCGGTGTAAGGTGACCAGCGCCTGGGCCCAGGCCGGGTAGCGGCCGACCAGGCCGTCGATCGCCTGCGGGTCGAGGCGGTTCCGGTCGAACAGCGGGTCGGCCACCACCTCGTTGAGGTCGCCCGCCAGCCGGCGCTCGGTGGCGCCGTCGAGCACTTCCGGGCCGACCGCGAGCTCGTCGGCGACTTGGTGCAGCAGGCGCCCGCCGATGCTGCGCTTGTTGTGCTCGATGAGGTTCAGATAGGAAACCGAGATGCCGATGCGGCCGGCCAGCTCCGTCTGGGTCAGACCGATCTCCTTGCGGCGTTCGCGGATCTTCAGGCCGATCAGCGGGGTGGCCATGGGTTAAGCCTCTCAATTTGCGTCATCTTGTGCGGCGCGGTGTAAAATTTTCACGAAGGATGCGCTGGCCTGAGATAGATATTTACAAGAATTTCGTTCTATAACAACTAGTTATTGTGCAATTGACTACATTCCGGTAGATAACTTTACGGAACTGCTGCGCTTATGCCCTGCATCGGGTCGAAGGGGATACCTTCTGCGCCCCATAAAAAGACAGTCCGGGAGGAAAGCATGCTCAAGAGCCCGATAGCGGCAGCCATCGCAAGATGTTGAGCGGCAAGGCTGTTTTCGGTGCGGACCGCCGCGGCAAGGAGGTCGCAGTCGACCCGTTCGAGCTGGAGACCGTGCAGCAGATGCGGCGCAGCCGAGTCGCCTACGACCGGTCGCCTTTCGGGGGAGACCACGGTCGCGACGAAGTCTGAGGTCCGCCAGCGGCGGGTACCGGCCGTCGGGGGGCGGCCGGTACCCGCCCGCCTCTTGCTCTCCCTCTCCGGCAGCTGCCCGTCGGAGGGGGAGCAAGACGGTGGACGGTCCACCACGGTGGATCACCCACTATGGACGCTATCGTACTACAAATTCTGAGCGGGCTCGACAACGACGGCGCCTCTGCCCTCATTGCGCCGGTCTCCTTTCATATTCGCCACCCTGGGCGTGGTCAACGTCGCCCTGACTCGTCTATTCTAAGGCGGGCCGGGCCAAGCTTGGCCCCCTGAAAAAGGAGTGAGGGCGGTGGAGAGGCGTGATCTCAAGCGCGGCACTGCTGGCGCCGCGACCCTGGGCTTGGCGGCCCTGCTGCTGGCGGGCTGTGCGGACGCCTTTCCGAAGCTCACCTATGCGGAGCGTTACTGCTACCGCACCCTGGCGGACGTCGACTGCCATGCCGAGCCCCTGGCGGGAGAGGACAACCGCCGGGTCGGCTTCTACGACGAACCGATTATAGTCGAGTAGCAGGAAGCATGGCTTCAATGCCTTTTGCAGCCGGCGCCTTCGAGATCTCCACCATCGAGATGCACACCGGCGGTGAGCCGCTGCGCATCATCACCTCGGGCTATCCGAAGCTCGAAGGGCGCCGGCTGCTGGACAAGCGCCGCGATGCCCGGGCTAATCACGACGCCTTCCGCCGTCTCCTGATGCACGAGCCGCGTGGCCATGCCGAGATGTACGGCGCCGTGCTGGTGGAGCCCGACGATCCCGAAGCCGATCTGGCGGTGCTCTTCCTGCACAGCGAGGGCTACTCCACCATGTGCGGCCACGCCATTATCGCGCTGGGCCGCTGGGCCGTGGATTCCGGCCTGGTGGACGCGCGGGAGCCGGTGACCGAGGTCGCCATCCAGGCGCCCTGTGGCCTGGTGCGCGCGAGGGTGCAGGTCGAGAGCGGGCCGGGCGGGCAGCGGGCCGGCGCCGTCAGCTTCCGATCGGTGCCCTCCTTCGCCTTCGCAAGGGAGATCGTGGTCGATACCCGCGAGTGGGGGCCGCTGCAAGTCGACGTCGCCTATGGCGGCGCCTTCTACGCTATCCTGCCGGCGGACGCGATTGGCCTCGACGTCCGTGACACGCCGGTGCGGCAGCTGGCCGAGGCCGGCGCCGCGATCACCGAGGCCGCCACCGCGCAGCTCCGTCTCTCGCACCCCGACGACCCTGACCTGGCTTTCCTCTACGGCACGCTCTTCACGGATGGGGCCGACAGCTTCGCCGAAACGCCGACGCGCAATGTCTGTGTCTTCGCCGGCCGCCAGGTCGACCGCAGCCCGACCGGCTCCGGCGTTGCCGCGCGCCTCGCCCTGCAGTGGACCCGCGGCCAGATCGCGCTCGGCCAGGCGCGCCGCTTCGAGAGCCTTACCGGGGGCCAGTTCACCGGCACCGCCGTGGAAGAGACTCGCGCCGGCCCCTACCGCGCCATCGTGGCCGAGATCTCCGGCCAGGCCCACTACTACGGCCGATCCCACTTCACCCTGGAGCCGGACGACCCGCTCGGGGACGGCTTCCTGCCGGGCTGAAGCCGGGGCGCAGGGAAAGACGCAAAAGAAAGCCCCGGCGCCGAGGCACCGGGGAGTCGAATTCAGGGAGTGTCAGGCTGATATGGATACGCCGATGACGGTGTTCGAGGAGGACATCGTGGTCGGCGTCAGGGCAACTCTGCCGCCCAGGGCATCGGACCGCAAGGCGGGCAGAGGGAGTAGCCCGGAGAGGTACGGACTGCCTCGGAAGAGTGGAAGCTGGCCGGGCGGGCGCTGTTTGGCCGTCTCACGCCCTTGCTGCGCAAGACCCGGCCGGAGCGTTGGGCCCTAGGAGCGCTGCGAGCGCAGATTCTCAACTTGGTCGAGGACGCCGCGCCAGCCGAGGCTGCGGCAGTAGCGCATGGCACCGTCGATGCCGACCTTGTCGACCAGTTCGCGAGCGAGAGTTGCAAGACTGCTCTCCGCGCGATCCTCGGTCGTACTCGCTGCTTCGCCGTCGTCGTGTCCTGAAACCGGACTCATTTGCCAAGACCTCCTTGTGCCGTTAGTCCCACCAAGTCGACGCATGGCGGCAAAGATTGTTCCGCTTCGATCCCGTGTCCTTGCGAGGGTCGGATTATGGTTCGACTGTGTCCTTGCGAGGGCTGAAGTAAGGCGGCGCTCCTGTTGTGCGCAGGGGATAGCACCTGGAACGTTAACAAGCGGCAAAGAGCAGGAGATTCAGAAAGAGTCGTCGAGCAGGCGCCGGGCGTGGACGGCCAGGTCGTCGGCCGGCCGGCCGGCCTCGACGCGGTGCCAATCGATGGCGCCGAGATCGTACGTCAGCTGTCGTTCCACGACCGCGGCGGTGGCATCCGACGCATCGCCCCGTCGCTCGGTCACCCGCGCGGCCATGACCTGTGGGTCGGCTTCCAGCCAGAGGCCGGTGAAGGGGACGCCGGTCTGCTGGGCGACCCGCTCGATGGCCGCGCGTTCGTCCGGCCGTGCGAAGACCGCATCGACGACCACCGCCTGGCCGCTTGCCAGGGCCGCGGCGGCCTGCCGGGCGAGGGCGGCATAAACCGCGTCGCTGGCTTCCGGCGTATAGGCGGCTGGTGGCAGGCGTTCCAGTTCGGGCAGGCCGGCCAGTTGCTTGCGCAGCAGGTCGCTGCGCAGGTGCAGGGCGCCGGGCGCGGCGCCGAGGTCCGGCGCCAGGGCGCGGGCGAGGGTCGTCTTGCCGGTGCCGGAGAGACCGCCGACCGCGACGAGGCGGGGCGGTGCGGGCGCCAGGTAGCCCAGCGCCCGCTCGAAGTAGGCGACGGCTTCCCGACGGCGCTTCGCCTTCTCATCCTGCGGTTCGGCGACGGCCTCCAGGCTGGCCGCAACCTTGGCCCGCACCGCGGCGCGGGCCGAGAGGAAGAGCGGCAGCAGGGCAAGCGCCTCTGCCTCGTCGCGCTGCTGCAGGTAGCGGTTCAGCACCAGGTTGGCGAAGGGCCGCAGGCCGCGGTGATCGAGGTCCATCAGCAGAAAGGCGAGGTCGTAGACGACGTCGATGCAGGCGATGGCGTCGTTGAATTCGATGGCATCGAACAGGGTCGGCCGGCCGTCGAGCAGAACGACGTTGCGTAAGTGCAGATCGCCGTGGCAGTGCCGCACCTTGCCGGCGGCGGCGCGGGCGTCGAGAAGGTCGCCGTGGCGCGCCAGCCATGCGAGGCTGCGATCGGTGAGGCGCCGTGCTGCAGCGGGATCGAAGAGCTCGCCGCGGGCGGTGAGCTCCGCACCGTTCTCGCGCACCACCCAGGACAGCGCCGCAGCGCCGGCGGCGTTGACCGCTTCGATGTCGTCGCGCTGCAGCAGCGCGTACGTCTCTGCGTTGCGCTCGACGACGGTCTGGATCTCCACCGGC
>WHTV01000072.1:3864-22909 GCA_009377535.1 Kiloniellaceae bacterium | reverse complement strand
CGGAAATGGGGCCTCCGATGCGGCCCTGTATAGCCGGGCTTCCGAACGATGGCAACGCTTGCCTCGCCCTGCCCGAAAGGCCTCAGGAGCGCCCCTTGCCGGCGGCCTTCAGCATATCCCTGAGCGCGCTGAGCTCGTCGATCACCGCCTTGACCTCGCCCTTGAGGTCGCTGCCGGATGCAGCGACCGCCGCCACCGGCTTGGGCAATTCCGCGGTGGCTTCCTCGGCCTCGCCATCCTTGCCGCGCCCCTCGCGCAGCAGGCGCTGGACGCCTTTGATGGTGTAGCCTTCGCTGTACAGCAGGTCGCGGATCCGACGCAGCAGATCGATGTCTTCGGGCCGGTAGTAGCGCCGCCCGCCGCCTCGCTTCAGCGGCCGGACCTGGCTGAACTTGCCTTCCCAGAATCGAAGCACATGCTGCGGCACATCAAGCTCCCCGCTGACCTCGCTGATCGTGCGAAAGGCTGCAGCAGATTTTCCGGCGGGGCGACTTGCAGGCATGTTGACCTGTGATATGTCCAACTATCAAGACACTTAGGCTTGAGCTTCTTCGGCCGAGGCAAGCGAGCCGTTGATGCGGTTCTTCAGGACGTGCGATGCACGGAACACCAGGACCCGGCGCGGCAGAATCGGCACTTCTTCGCCGGTCTTCGGATTTCGCCCGATCCGTTCTCCCTTTTCGCGCACCGAGAAGCTGCCGAAGGACGACAGCTTGACCATCTCGCCACGCACCAGAGAATCGGAAATCTCGTTCAGTACAGATTCGACCAACTCGGCAGACTCGTTACGCGAAAGGCCGACTTCCTGGTAGACGGCCTCGCTCAGGTCTGCCCGCGTTATCGTCCCACCGGCCATTCCCCCCTCCTCTTGCGTTCGACTGACAGCAAAGCTTAACGCACTGGAGATATGCGGTCAATTATGTAGCGAATACCGAGGGATGCGACTTACTTTTGACGCAGATTCCGAAGGACTGCCGCCAGCGGCCGGGACGACTCGCGAAACTACCAGCGAACCAGGGCGGAACCCCAGGTGAATCCGCCGCCCATGGCCTCCATGAGGACGAGGTCACCCTGGCGGATGCGGCCGTCGCCGACGGCCTCGGTCAGCGCCAATGGAATCGAGGCGGCCGAGGTGTTGGCATGGCGGTCGACGGTAACCACCACCCGGTCGCTCGGCAGATTGAGGCGCCGGCCCATGGACTCGATGATGCGGATGTTGGCCTGGTGCGGCACCAGCCAGTCGACGTCGCCCGGGGTCAGGCCGTTGGCCTCCAGCGCCGCGTCGATGGCCTCGGCCATGCGCACCACGGCATGGCGATAGACCTCCTGTCCCGCCATGCGCAGACGCCCGACCGTCATGGTGGACGATGGCCCGCCGTCGACGTAGAGCGCGTCGTGATGAGTGCCGTCGGCGTAGAGGTGCGTCGAGAGCACGCCGCGGTCGCCGGCCGCCTGACCGCCGTTGGTGGCCTGCAGCACCACCGCGCCGGCACCGTCGCCGAACAGCACGCAGGTCGAGCGGTCCTCCCAGTCGAGAATGCGGGAGAAGGTCTCGGCGCCGATCACCAGCGCCGTCTTGGCCTGGCCGACGCGCAGGAAGTTGTCCGCCACGGCGAGGCCGTAGACGAAGCCGCTGCACACCGCCTGGACGTCGAAAGCCGCAACCGGTCCGACGCCGAGGCGGGCCTGGATGCGGGTCGCGGTCGCCGGAAAGGTCTCGTCCGGCGTAGAGGTAGCGCAGACGATGAAGTCGATTTCCGAAGGTGAGACACCGGCCTGGGCCATGGCCTCTTTGGCCGCGGCGGTGCCGAGGTCGGAGGTCATCTCGCCAGCGGCGGCGATATGGCGCTGGCGGATCCCCGTGCGCTGGCGAATCCACTCGTCGGTGGTGTCGACTTTCTTGGCGAGTTCGGCATTCGTGAGGATTTGGGCAGGGAGGTAGGCACCACAGCCCGTGACGAGGGAACGGTACATAATTATACGACAGCCGCCTGAGCGTTACCGGAGTTTCGGTCCAGCAGGGAGAGATCGGAGCGGATTTTCTCGATGATACCATGGCGGTGCATGTCCACCGCTACGCCGATGGCATTGGCGAAGCCCAGCGCGTCGGTGCCGCCGTGGCTTTTCACCACAATGCCGTTCAGGCCCAAGAACATCGCCCCGTTGTAGCCGCGCGGATCGACCCTCTCGCGCAGCTTCTTCATGGCCGGGCGGGCCAGCAGGTAGCCGAGACCGGCGAGCAGGGAGGTGCGGAAGGTATGGCGCAGGTACTCGTTGATCAGGTTGGCGGTGCCCTCAGCAGTCTTCAGCGCCACATTGCCGGTAAAGCCGTCGGTAACGATGACATCGGCCGTGCCCTTGCCGATGTCGTCGCCCTCGACGAAGCCGAGGAACCTGCCCGGCAGGTTGCTTGCCCGCAGCACCGCGCTGGCTTCCTGCAAGGACTCGTGCCCCTTGATCTCTTCAGAGCCGACGTTCAACAGGGCGTAGGTGGGAACCTGCAGGCCGAGCACCGAGCGGGCGAAAGCATTGCCCATGACCGCGAAGTCGATGAGGTTCTCGGCATCGCACAGCACATTGGCCCCGAGGTCGAGCATCACCGATTCGCCCCGCAGCGTCGGGAAAAAGGAGGCGATGGCCGGGCGGTTGATCCCCGGCAGGGTCTTCAGCACGAACTTGGCCATGGCCATCAGCGCGCCGGTATTGCCGGCCGAGACCACGCAGTCGGCCTCGCCGTTATGGACGGCGTCGATGGCCAGGCGCATGCTCGACTTGCGGCCCCCGCGCAGCGCCACGGACGGCTTGGCATCGCTGCTCACCACGTCCTCGGTATGACGCAGCTCGCTCGCCGCCAGCAAAGCCTTCTTGCCCTTCAGGAGGGGCGCCATCTCGCGCTCCTGCCCGAACATCAGGAAACGGATCTCGGGAAAGCGCTCCAGCGCAATGCTCGCCCCGCGCACCACCATTTTGGGGGCGGCGTCACCGCCCATGGCATCCAGTGCGATTGTCAGCGCTTTGACCATAGTTGCCCTCAGGCAGCCCCGTTCCAGCGGCCCACAGGGCCGCCTGACAGCCGGCTACCTAGAGACCCTCGGATTCCGTGACTTCCCGGCCGTCATAGTGACCGCAGGCCGGGCAGACATGGTGCGGGCGCTTCAGTTCGCCGCAATTCGAGCACTCGTGATAGCTGTTCGGCGCGAGGGCATCGTGCGCCCGGCGCATGTTGCGCCGAGACTTGGAGATCTTACTTTTAGGAACTGCCATAATCTTCTTCTCTCATCGTCAGGCGACGACCGCCTTCACCTGCGCTTAAGTAGCCAATCTAAGGCTGCGCAGCAAGTAAAGCCGGGCCACAGTCGCAGATAATTCCCAATCTACTTATCATCTTTCAGCGCCTTCAACGCTGCAAAAGGCCCACTGGCCCCTTCAACTTCCGGTGGCCTGTACTCCGCCGGGACCTCCGCGCCGGGCGCCCTGGGATAGGGGTCCAGCGCCACCGCGAGTTCCTGCACCACCAGCTCGCCCAGGTCGAGCCCGCCCGCGGGCAGGACTTCGGCAGGGTCGCCAGCCTCCGGGTCCACCACGACCTCGCTGCCGCCCCGGTCCTCATCGCCTTCGGCGATATCGTAGGACGCTTCCAGCCAGCCGTTCAGATCGGCCGCGACAGGCGCCAGAGTCACCACGCAGGCCTGCTGCACGCTGGCCTCCCAATGGCCTTCGACACGCAGCAAGCGATCCCCGAGGCTCCTTACCGTCAACTCCGCCACCAGCCGGTCCACGGCCGGAATGTCGAGCCGTCGGGCTACCGCAGCCCGTTCTTTGGGCGATGCCTCCAAGGACTCGGTAACCGCCGGTGCGCCCTGGCGATCCGGCGTCAAGATCCGTGAAAACTCGTTGGGTGCCTTATCGGTTGATCCAGGCACGGCAAACCTCCGTTACCGGTGCCGAAAAGCGGCGCACCTTAGGGTCTGGCCGGGTTCGGGTCAATCCCCTTGCGGCCCGCGGCCCGCCGTTCCGATTGGGCTGAATTTTCAGCCGTTTTCCGCCACGACCGAGGCGGCGACGAAGGTCGGCCGGCCCTGGCGCAGCTCCGTCCCGTCCTGGGCGTCGAGGGCTGCCGCCTGGGCCAGCGCGTAGGCAGCGAGCCCGGCCAGATCCCCCTGCCCGTCCGGCAGCGTGCCGAAGACATTGCGGCGCAGCACGGCGCGCAGGTTCTCCTCGCCGTCGACCGGGAAGCGATCGAGCGCCGCCTCGTAACTGCCGAGACGCCCCATGAAGCCTTCCGCCATCCGCTTGACCCGCTTGCCGACACCCAGATCGCCGGCCCCCATCTCCCTGAGGGAACGGTCCATATCCGCGAAAAAGGCCTCCTGCAGGGCTTCGGCCAGGTCGAGCCCCTCCGGAAAATCCCGCTTCAGGCGACGCAGGACCAGCACCAGGTGCAGCACAATGGCCTCGAAGCGGCCATCGAGACTGTCCGGGATGCCGAGGTCCCGGTACAGTCCGGGCGTCCGCGCCTGGGCCACAATGGCTTCGTAGAGGGACCAGGCGGCGGGATCGCGCTGCTGGGAGGCGAAGAAACGCTTCCAAATCATGGATGCTGTCATCTGCAATGGGGTGCTGGCATGCCCTCGTCCCGGGCGGTTGCCTTGATTTCGGTCTTGAAATGACACCGGCCATGGGTTTAATCAAGCTATTCGGGGTCAAACGAGAGGTTAAATGAACGCGATGAACGATCGCCGCTCGGGCAATCGGCTGCCCAGCCTTGGCGTCTGCCTGATGCTGACCTTCGCCACCATCGGCTTGTCCGCCTGCGGCAATGACGTTCAGCTGCGCGGCAATACGCCGGACCCAGAGGACATCGCCGGGATCAAGCCAGGCCAGCACAGCCGGCAGGACATCGTCGACCTCCTGGGGTCGCCCTCTGCGGTGTCCACCTTCGAGGACCGCAAGTGGTACTACATCGGCCAGAAGACGCAGGAAATCGCCTTCCTGAAGCCCGAAGTCCTCGATCGCAACGTGCTGGTCATCACCTTCGATGAAACCGGCCTGGTCGAGGGAACTCGAAGCTATGACATGGCCGACGCGCAGGAGATCAATCCGGTGAGCCGGACAACGCCCACCGAGGGGCGCGACCTGACGCTCGTGCAACAACTCTTCGGCAACATCGGTCAGTTCTCCAGCAGCGAGTAGCTGCCGCCGGACCGGCGGAAGGCAGGCACAAAAAAAGGGCCCTGGAAGCCGGCGGCTTCCAGGGCCTTTTCGCTGCCGCCGCCCTTCCCCGAGAGAGGAAGGGCGGCGTCGCCTGACTTAGTGGGCCAGCGCCGCGAGAAGCAACAGGGCCACGATGTTGGTGATCTTGATCATCGGGTTGACGGCCGGGCCGGCGGTATCCTTGTAGGGATCGCCCACCGTGTCGCCGGTCACCGCCGCCTTGTGGGCGTCGGAGCCCTTGCCGCCATGGTTGCCGTCCTCGATGTACTTCTTGGCGTTGTCCCAGGCGCCGCCGCCGGCGGTCATTGAGATGGCCACGAAGATGCCGGTGACGATGACGCCGAGCAGCATGGCGCCGACGGCGCTGAATGCCGCCGCCTTTCCACCGATCGCCAGGATCACGAAGTAGAGCACGATCGGCGAGAGCACCGGCAGCATCGAGGGGATGATCATCTCCTTGATCGCGGCCTTGGTCAGCAGGTCGACGCACCTGCCGTACTCCGGCTTGCCGGTGCCTTCCATGATGCCCGGGATCTCCTTGAACTGGCGGCGCACTTCGATCACCACCGCGCCGGCCGCACGGCCGACCGCCGTCATGCCCATCGCCCCGAAGAGGTAGGGCAGGAGACCGCCGATGATCAGGCCGACCACGACGTAGGGACTGGCCAGGGAGAAGTTCACCGCCTCACCCGGCGCGAGCACGATCGAGCCTTCGGCGATGAAGAGGTCGAGGTCGGAGGTGTAGGCCGCAAAGAGCACCAGGGCACCCAAGCCGGCGGAGGCAATGGCATAGCCCTTGGTCACCGCCTTGGTGGTGTTGCCGACGGCGTCCAAGGCGTCGGTGGTCTTGCGCACGTCGGCATCCAGATCCGCCATCTCGGCGATGCCGCCGGCGTTGTCGGTCACCGGGCCGTAAGCGTCGAGCGCCACGACCATGCCGGCCAAGGCCAGCATGGTGCTGACCGCAATAGCGATGCCGAGCAGGCCAGCCAGCAGGAACGTCGTGAGGATGCCGGCGCAGATGATCAGCGCCGGAACCGCCGTCGCCTCCATCGAGATGGCCAAGCCCTGGATGACGTTGGTGCCGTGGCCGGTCACCGAGGCCTGGGCGACCGAGCGCACCGGCCGGTAGTCGGTGCCGGTATAGTACTCGGTGATCCAGATGATCGCACCGGTCACCACGAGGCCGACGAGGCCGGACAGGTAGAGATCAAGGCCGGTGAAGGTGATGCCGCGGGTCGACATCTGGGTGTCCATGCCGATCACGTAGTCGGTGACCGGCCAGAGGGCCGCCGCGGAGAGCACCGCCGAGGCGATGAAACCCTTGTAGAGGGCGCCCATGATATTCTGGGAGGCGCCCAGCTTCACGAAGAAGGTTCCGATGATGGATGCGATGATGCAGGCGCCGCCGAGGGCCAGCGGATACATCACCACGGCGGCGATGTTGGGATCGTCCACCGCGAAGATGGTGGCCAGCACCATGGTCGCCACCACGGTGACGACGTAGGTCTCGAAGAGGTCGGCGGCCATGCCGGCGCAATCGCCGACGTTGTCGCCCACGTTGTCGGCGATCACCGCAGGATTGCGGGGATCGTCCTCTGGGATGCCGGCCTCGACCTTACCCACCAGATCGGCACCGACATCGGCGCCTTTGGTGAAGATGCCGCCGCCGAGGCGTGCGAAGATGGAGATCAGCGAGGCACCGAAGCCGAGCGCCACCAGCGCCACGGAGATGTCCCGCTCGGCCACGCCCATCCCCACCAGGATCGCGTAGTAGCCGGCGACGGAGAGCAGCGCCAGGCCGGCCACCAGCATGCCGGTGATGGCGCCGGCGCGAAAGGCGATGGCAAGACCCGCGGCCAGGCCCTTGCGCGAGGCCTCGGCCGTGCGCACGTTGGCCCGCACGGAGACGTGCATGCCGATGTAGCCGGCCGCGCCCGACAAAATCGCGCCGATCAGGAAGCCGATGCCCTCCTTCACGCCGAGGAACACGGCGAGCAGGACGAATACGGCGACGCCGACCATGGCGATCGTCCGGTACTGGCGAGCCAGGTAGGCATTGGCGCCTTCCTGCACGGCGGCGGCAATTTCCTGCATGCGCGCGTTTCCGGCAGGTGCCGAGAGCACCGACTGTGACGCCCAGGCGCCGTAGGCCAGTGCCAGTCCTCCGCAGACAAGCACCAAGATCAACACGATGTCCATGTAGATTCCCTCAAGATGTACAGGCAGGCCGAGCAGACGGGCCCTGCGCAAAGACTCGGCTGCGGACCCGCAGCACCCCAAAATCGCGCGGAAAATGCCAGAATCGTTCCAGGATAGCAACCGTTAGGAGGTCGACGGGAACCCGGCCGGACTCCCCGACTAGGCGGCCTGCGGCGGCTGGCGCCGACGACTCAGCCACAGAGCGGCGGAGGTCGCGACGGCCACCGGGACGACGATCCCGAGATTCACCCACTGCCAGCCGAGTTCACTGTAGACGAGCCCCGAGGCCAGCGCCGTCACCGCCGTGGTGCCGAACACCATGAACTCGTTGAACGCCTGCACCCGGGCCTGCTCCTCGGGACGGTAAGTCTCGGTGAGCAGCGTGGTGCCGCCGACGAACATGAAGTTCCAGCCGACGCCGAGCAGCACCAGGGCACCCCAGAACTGCAGCACCTCGACCCCGGTAAGGTTGACCGCCACGCAGCCGAAGATCAGCAGGCCGCCCACCACGATGACCGGCAGGGCACCGACGCGCTGGATGATGTGGCCGGTGACGAAGGACGGCGCATACATGCCCACCACATGCCACTGAATGACGAAAGCTGCGGTTTCGAAGGGGTGCGCGCAGGCCACCATGGCCAGCGGGGTCGACACCATGATGAGGTTCATCGCGCCGTAGGCGACCATGGCGCAGAGCACGGCGACGATGAGTTTCGGCTGGCGAACGATCTCCGTCAGCGGACGGCCGAGGCTGCGGGCCTGCCGCGACAGCGGCTTCGGCAGGTCGGCGAACTGCGCCAGCGCCAGGGTCAGGAAGGCCAGCACGGCGACGCCGGCATAGCCTCCGGCAAAGGTCACCGGGGCGAAGAGATCCTTGCTCCACTTTGCCAATTCCGGCCCGAGGACCGCCGCCACGAGACCGCCGACCATGACGTAGGAGATCGCCCGGCTACGGAGTGCCGGGCCGGCCACGTCGGCGGCCGCGAAGCGGTAGAGCGCCACGTGGGTGGCAAAGCCGCCGAGGAAGGCCGCCCCAATGCAGAACAGCCAAAAATCGGCCAGGATGACCGCGAGGCAGGACACCACGCCGCCGATAATCCCCGCCAGGCTGCCCAAGGTGAAGCCGATGCGCCGCCCGAAACGGCCCATCAACAGGGAGGCCGGTATGGTCACCAGTGCCGTGGCGACGAACTGCAGGGCGAGCGGCAGGGTCGCCAGGGCCGGCGTGGGGGCCAGTCCCTTGCCGACCAGCGCCGTGATCGTGATCGACAGGGCAAGGCAGCTCATGCCGAGCGCCTGGCACACCGCCAGGTTCGCCACGCTGCCCATGCCGGATTTTTGCGGTACCGCGGAGTCCATCGCCGCAATCTACGCGATCCTTCAGGCGAAAAAAGCTGCGTTCGCAGGCCTGCAAGGCAGCCATGCGCCGAATGGGCGCCTCAGTCTCGCTCAGTTTCGCGGCGGTTGGCGCCGCTCGGACTCGCGCAACAGGATGTCGGTGACGATGCCCTTGCCCAGTTGACGCTCACAGACCTGCATCAGGCGGTCCTTCACCAGCCCGGATTCGAATCCTGCGTTGCGCACCATGCGCAGCGCGAAAAGGCTGTGCAGCTCGGTCAGCAAGGCATCGCGCAACGGCGGCATGCGACGGGTGGTACGTTCGAGGTCGTGATCGTCTGCCAACAGCAGGCTGACGATCATGGTCACGTGATAGGTGACCTCGCCTTCCTGGATCAGGGAAATGACCAGAGGCGGTTCGATCGGGACGAAGATCTCTTCCGGCTTGCTGATCTCGGCGATCAGCTCGTTGGCCCGCTCGGCGCCCGGCCCCAGGAGGAACCACCACGTCGCCCCGCCGCCGCCCAGCAGCAGGATCACAGCCACGACGATGAGAATGACGTTGCGCAAAAGCACTCGACCCCGGCCAGAGAAGCCAATTCCAGGCTCCCGTCTTAGGGCTTCGAGGTAAACATGGCGTTAAGGATTGGCACCCTGGAAGCTAAGAACGCATCCGAGTGGATTGAATTCACTATCAAAAATGGGTCCAGCCCGGCTTACCCAGAACGACCTCGGCACCTGCGGCGTCGCGCAGGGACAGGCCGCTGCCGGCCCGCGCCCGGCCGATCCTGGCGATGGGCAGGCCGAGCCGCTGCGACAGCGCTGCAACGGCGTCGCGTTGCGACGGGTCGGATGCGAACAGCAACTCGTAGTCGTCGCCGCCGGTCAGCAGCAGCTCGGGCGGGTCTCCGCCGAGGGCCAGAGACTGCGCGGCCGCCGCGCTCATCGGCACGGACGCGAGGTCGATCTCGGCGGCAACGCCGGAAGCCTCCAGCAGGTGGCCGAGGTCGGCGGCGAGACCGTCCGACACGTCGAGCGCCGAGCGGGCGATGCCCTCTGCCAGCAGCGCCTGCCCTGCCAGCAGCCGCGGCTCCGGCAGGCGGTAGCGGGCGACCAGCGCGGCCTGCGTCTCCGCCGGCAGGCCCTCCAATTCGCCGCGCAAGACGCGCAGCCCGAGATAGCCGTCGCCGATCGTGCCGGTGACGTAGAAGTCGTCGCCCGGACGCACCGAGCCGCGGTCCAGCGCCGCCGCGCCGCCCAGCCTGCCGAAGGCCGTGAGGCTGAGGGTCATGGGGCCGGGCGTGGCGGTGGTATCGCCGCCGTAGAGTGCGACGCCGTAGATCGCCTGATCCGCAGCCAGCCCCTCGGCAAAGGCCGCGATCCAGGACTCCTCGACGTCGAGCGGCCAGGCCGAAGCGAGCAGGTAGCCGAAGGGCCGGGCGCCCATCGCCGCCAGATCGGAGAGGTTCACCCGCAAGAGCTTGCGGGCCACCAGATCCGGCGGGCAGTCAAGGAAGTGCCGGCCCTTGATCATGGTATCGACGGTGGCAACGAGGCGCTCGCCGGCGACGAGCGGCAGCACGGCGGCGTCGTTGTGCAGCCCGAAGGCCCCTTCCGTCTTGGCGGCCAGGGGCGCGAAGTAACGCTCGATCAGCTCGAATTCGCCAGCCTGTCCGGTGGTGCGTTCGGAGCTCAAGGATCTGCCTCCCCTGCCTAACGCAGGTTGGAGAAGTCCGCCGCTCCACCGAATTCCTCGGCCCGCAGCACGTGGGCCAGGCGGTCGAGCAGGCCGTTCACGAAGGCGATCTCGCGACCGTCGTAGAAAGCGTTGGCAAGATCGACGTATTCAGAGATCACGACGCGGGCCGGCACCTCGAGGCGTTCCGACAACTCGAAGGTCGCCGCGCGTAGCAGCACGTGCAGCAGGATCTCCAGGCGCTCGATGGTCCAGTCCTCGTCGAGCACCGCCGCCAGCATGTCGTCGAGCGCGTTCTCCTCCCGCGCCACGCCTTCGACGAGTTCGGTCAGCAGGTCGCGGTTCACCGAAGTGTGCTTCAGCCCCTCGATGCTTTCCTCGACGCGATGCTGCAGGAACTCGCGCAGCACGTCCGGCGCCGTCTGGTCGGAAACCACGCGCTGGTAAAGGGCCTGCACGGCCAGCAGGCGGGCCGCACTGAGGCCGGAGGGCCGTTTGGATCTTCCGCCGGCAGACTTTGGTTTGGGCGTATCGCTCAAAAGCTGTGAATCCGTATAACGGTCAAAGGGTCAGCGGGGAAAGAGATGGAAGCGGCGCTTCACGTCCAGCATGGCCAGGCAGGCCTGTGCTGCGTCCTTCCCCTTGTTCTTCTGGTCCACCGCGGCGCGCACCCGGGCCTGTTCGGCATTTTCGCAGGTAAGGATGCCATAGCCCAGCGCCAAGGTGTGCTCGCAGGCGAGATCCTGCAGCTTGCGGGCGCTCTCGCTGCAGACATAGTCGTAGTGCGTCGTCTCGCCCCGGATGACGCAGCCGAGCGCGACATAGCCGTCGAAGCGGCGCCGCCCGGCGAAGAAATCCATCGAGCGCACCGCCATGCGGATCACCGCCGGGACCTCGAAGACGCCGGGCACCGCCACGCGCTCATGGGTGACGCCCCCCGCATCCAGTTCGGCCGCAGCGCCTTCGTAGAGGGCATCTGCGATGTCCTCGTAGAAACGCGCCTCGATGACCAGGACGTGCGGCGTGATGTGATTGCCTTCGCTCATGACCCGCCCATCATGCCTTGCCCAGCGGCTCGATCGGGCGCTGCCCGACGACGCGCAAGCCATAGCCATCGAGGCCGACGATGGTGCGCCTGGTATTGGACAGCAGGACCATGTCGCGCACGCCAAGGTCCAGCAGGATCTGGGCGCCGACGCCGTAGTCGCGAAGCTCGCCGCCGCCTTTGGCCTTGCCCTCGAGGCGCAGGCGCAGGGAAGTCGAGAGGGCGTCGGCCGAGGGCTCGCGGATCAATACCACCACGCCGCGGCCGGCGTCGCCGATCATGCGCATGGCCTGCTGCAGGTCGCCGGCCTTGCCGCTGGACCCGTCGCCCAGCACGTCGTCCAGCACGTTGATGGCGTGCATGCGCACCAGCACTGGCTCGTCGTCTTTGATGTCACCCTTCCAGAGTGCCACGTGCTCGGCGTAGTTCAGCGTGTTGACGTAGATCGCCATCTTGAACTCGCCGCCGTGGCGGCTGGTGAAGCGGCTCTCCAGGCGGCGTTCGACGAAATGATCGTGACGCCGACGATAGGAGATCAGGTCGGCGATGGTCGCCACCTTGAGGCCGTGGCGCTGGGCGAAGGCGATGAGGTCGTCGCGCCGCGCCATGGTGCCGTCGTCGTTCATGATTTCGCAGATCACGCCGGAGGGATTGAGCCCCGCCAGGCGCGCCAGGTCGACCGCCGCCTCCGTGTGGCCGGTGCGCACCAGCACACCGCCGTCGCGTGCCAGCAGCGGGAAGACATGGCCCGGCGTGGTGATGTCGTCGTGCCCCTTGGTCGGATCGATTGCCGTGGCCACGGTGCGCGCACGGTCCGGCGCCGAGATCCCGGTGGTGATGCCTTCGCGCGCCTCGATGGACACCGTGAAGGCCGTCTGGTGCCGGGTTTCGTTCTTGCTCGCCATGAGCGGCAGGCCGAGTTCCTCGATGCGCTCGCGGGTCATGGCGAGGCAGATCAGGCCGCGGCCGTAGCGCGCCATGAAATTGATCGCGTCGGGCGTCGCCATCTGGGCGGGAATCACGAGGTCGCCCTCGTTCTCGCGAGACTCGTCATCCACCAGAATGAACATGCGCCCGTTGCGCGCTTCCTCGATGACCTCCTCGATCGGCGAGACCATCTCGCTGAAGCTCAGGCGCCAGGGTTCCTCGGACTTCGCCATCTGATATCTACTTCTCATCCGTCGCCGCCAGCAGTCGCTGAACGTAGCGCGCGAGCATGTCGATTTCCAGGTTCACCCGGTCGCCCGGCTGCCGGGCGCCGAGCGTGGTGACCGCGGCAGTGTGGGGGATGATGTTGACCCCGAAGACCCTGTCCGCGACCTCGTTGACCGTCAGCGAGACACCGTCTAGCGCCACAGACCCCTTGGGGGCAACAAACTTCGCCAATTCAGCGGGCGCCTCGAGGCTGAGGCGCAGGGAGCCCTGCTCCGGCCACCGCTCGCGCACCACAGCGATGCCGTCGATGTGGCCGGAGACCATATGGCCGCCGAGTTCGTCGCCCAGCTTCAAGGGCCGCTCGAAGTTAACCGGCGTGCCCTGCCGCCACTCGCCGAGGGTGGTGCGTGACAAGGTCTCGGCGGAGACCTCGGCGGCGAACCAGCCCTCCCCGCGGTCAATCAGGGTCAGGCAGACGCCGGAACAGGCGATCGAGGCGCCCGGCGGGATCGCCGCGGTGTCGTAGCCGGTCGCGAAGACGAAGCGGGCGTCTGCTGCTGCAATATCGGGCGCTTCGACCGCCTTGACGGCCCCCAGGTCTGTAATGATGCCGGTGAACATGGGCTAACCTAGAAACTCGGGGCTAGCTGTCCAAGCTGAAAATGTCGATGCGGTCGCGCCCGAGCTGCGCCATCGCCGCCTGCAGGAACTTCGGCGCCTGGTCCAGCCGATCGACCCCGAAACTGGAGACCGCGGCAACGCCATCGCCGCCGATGATCAGCGGCGCCTGGAACCACGCCAGACGGTCCACCAGCCCACCGCGCAGCAGGGAAGCCGCCAGATGACCGCCGCCTTCGACCAGCAGGCGGGTGATGCCGCGCCCGCCGAGGTGCGACAGAGTGGCGTCTAGGGAGACGCCGCCGTCGCCATCAGGGGCCAACTGCACCACGTCGACGCCAGCGTCCTTGTAGGCGTTCAGACGTGCCGCAGGGTTGCCCGCGAGGGTGACGAGCAGGGTCGGAAGCTCCGCCGCTCGCGCCACCAGGTCGTGGGTCAGCGGCAGGCGCAGGCGGCCATCGACCACCACCCTCAGAGGTTTGCGGCCGGTCAGGCCCGGCAACCGCACATCGAGGCGTGGATTGTCGAAGACCGCAGTGCCGCTGCCGATGAGGATGGCATCGGCGCGCGAGCGCAACAGGTGCGCCCGGCGCCGCGCAAGATCCCCGGTGATCCACTGGCTGTCTCCGCTGTGGGTGGCGATGCGGCCATCGAGGGAGGTCGCCAGCTTCAGCACCACCAGGGGCTGACCTTTGAGGATCCGTTTCAGGAAGCCGGCGTTGAGGCGCTCGGCCTGGCCGCGGGCGACCCCGAGATCGACGGCGATGCCGGCCTGCCGCAGGATCTCGAGGCCACGACCGGCAACCCGGGAGTCGGGGTCCTCCATCGCCGCCACGACGCGGGCGACGCCGGCGGCCACCAGCGCCTCGGCGCAGGGCGGCGTTTCGCCGTGGTGGGCGCAGGGCTCCAGGCTCACGTAGACGGTGGCGCCGGCGGCAGCCGCGCCGGCCTGCCGCAGAGCCTCGGTCTCCGCATGGGGACGCCCGCCCGGTTGGGTCCAGCCGCGGCCGACGACGCGGCCGTGGTTCACGATCACGCAGCCGACGGCCGGATTGGGGGCGACCTGTCCCAGCCCCCGCGCCGCCAGCGTCAGGGCGGCGCGCATGAACTGGAGGTCCTGGGGGTCAGTCGTCTCCGTCACCGAGCTTGCCGATGAACTCTTCGAAATCGCGGGCCTCCCGGAAGTTGCGGTAGACCGAGGCAAAGCGCACATAGGCTACCTGGTCCAGGGTCGCCAGGGCGTCCATCACCAGTTCACCGATCAGCTTGGTCGGGATCTCCGACTCGCCGGAGGATTCCAGACGGCGGACGATACCGTTCACCACGCGCTCGATGCGCTCCGGATCGACCTGGCGCTTCTGCAGCGCCAGCGACATGGAACGCAGCAGCTTGTCGCGGTCGAAGGGCTCGCGCTTGCCGGTCGACTTCACCACCGTCAACTCGCGCAGCTGCACCCGCTCGAAGGTGGTAAAGCGCGCGCCGCAGTTCGGGCACTGGCGGCGGCGGCGAATGGCCGAGTTGTCTTCCGTCGGCCGCGAATCCTTTACCTGCGTGTCCTCGTTGACGCAAAACGGACAGCGCATGGTCCCCCCTCTCCTTCGGGTGCAGCGGCAGCCACAGACGCGGCCGGCGTGCGATCCCCCTTACGTTAAGTCTCTAGATCCCCATCCCCGGATAGATCGGGAAGCGGCGGCACAGGGTCTTCACCTCTTCCTTAACCTGCTGCTCGATCTTCTGGTTGTCTTCGGGATGACTCGCCAGCCCGCCCAGCACACGCCCGATGAAGGCGCCGACCTGCTTGAACTCGGTGGCACCGAAACCGCGGGTGGTCGCCGCCGGCGTGCCGAGGCGAATGCCGGAGGTCACGGTCGGCTTCTCCGGATCGAAGGGAATGCCGTTCTTGTTGCAGGTGATGCCGGCCCGGTCGAGGCTCTCCTCGGCGACGTTGCCGGTCAGCTTCTTCGGCCGCAGGTCGACCAGCATGAGGTGATTGTCGGTGCCGCCGGTGACGATGTCGAAGCCCTCGTCCACCATGGCCTGGGCGAGGGTCTTGGCGTTGTCCACCACGGCCTGAGAGTAGTGCTTGAATTCCGGCTTCAGCGCCTCGCCGAAGGCAGCCGCCTTGGAAGCGATGGCGTGCATCAAGGGGCCGCCCTGGAGACCTGGGAAGGCGGCCGAGTTGATCTTCTTGCCGAGCTCGAGGTCATTGGACAGCACCATGCCGCCCCTGCCCGCGCGCAGCGTCTTGTGGGTGGTGGTGGTGACCACGTGGGCGTGCGGCAGCGGGCTCGGGTGGACCCCGGCGGCGACCAGGCCGGCGAAGTGGGCCATGTCGACCAGGAAGTAGGCGCCGACCTTGTCGGCGATCTCGCGGAAGCGCGCAAAGTCGATGAAGCGCGGATAGGCCGAGCCGCCGGCGATGATCAGCTTGGGCCGGTGCTCGAGGGCCAGCTTCTCGACCTCGTCGAAATCGATGCGGCCGTCGTCCCGGCGCACGCCGTACTGCACCGCGTTGAACCACTTGCCGGAAAGGTTCGGCTTGGCGCCGTGGGTCAGGTGGCCGCCGGCGGACAGTGCCATGCCGAGGATGGTATCGCCCGGCTGCAGCAACGCCAGGGAGACGCACTGGTTGGCCTGGGCGCCGGAATGCGGCTGCACGTTGACGAATTCGCAGCCGAACAGCCGCTTGGCGCGATCGATGGCCAGTTCCTCGACGATGTCGACGAATTCGCAGCCGCCGTAGTAGCGGCGGTGAGGATAGCCCTCGGCGTACTTGTTAGTGAGCACCGAGCCCTGGGCCTCGAGCACCGCCAGGGAGACCACGTTCTCGGACGCGATCAACTCGATCTGGTCCTGCTGGCGGTGCAACTCGCCGCGGATTGCCTCGGCAAGCTCGGGATCGGTTTCACCGAGATGAGCGGAAAAAAAGCCGTCCTGAAAAGGGGACGTGTTGGCGGCCTTCGCAGCAGTCATCGTTGCTCGCAACTCCTCGAAAGGGGGCAATCAGCCCAGCTTTTGGACACGGCGGGCATGGCGATCGCCCGCGAACTCGGTATTCAGGAAGGTATGAAGACAATCCTTCGCGACCTGCTCGCCGGTCATCCGGGCACCGAGCGCCAGGACGTTGGCGTCATTGTGCTCGCGGCTGAGGCGCGCCGAGGTGACATCGTGACACAGCGCCGCGCGGGCGCCGGGGTGGCGGTTTACGGCGATGGAGATGCCGATGCCAGTGCCGCAGACCACGACGCCGGCGTCGGCCTTGCCGGAGGCCACGGACTCGGCCACCAGCCTGCCGAAGTCAGGGTAATCGACGGAGGTGGTCGCATCCTTGGTGCCGAGGTCCAGAACCTCGTATCCGGCGGATTTCAGCTCCTCGAGCAGCGTCGACTTGAGGTCGAAACCGGCGTGATCGGCCGCGATCGCGATCGACTTGAATGTCATGACTGTGGGAACGCCCGCCTGTGTCGGAAAAACCCGCGGACCCTACCATATGTCGCAGAGAAATGAAAAGGTGCCACAAGGTGTCGCGGCGGCTCAAGAGCGGCATAGTCTGTCGCAAGGGCGCCGGATCGGCGCCCGGACAAAGGGCTAGGCGAGGAGGCCGCCGCGCTGACCGGTGGCGCGCTTGGCGAGCACGTATTCCAGCTTGCGGACGGCAAGACGCTCCAGCTGCACCTGTCCGGCCGAGGGGGGTCCGACGATGCTGACTTCGGCAGAGGTCTGGGTATCGATGGCGGAAACCTTCACGTATCCGCCAACGCGCTGGAACTCGAAGATGATCTCGCGTGACTGTGGCATGGCCCCATTTTCAATCAGCTATGGCAAACAAACCGTTAACAGGACTTCGTGGCGGATTGATGACTCCTGCATGACAGCCTCGCGAGGATGAGAAAGGCGAGGCTTCCGGCCGCCTTCGGTATGGCTTTAGGCACCCTGGAGATTGCGCTATATCTGGAGCAGGACCGCCCGTAAGGCAGATTTCAGAGAGGACCGCCCCCATGTCCCAGGCCAGCGCCGTCACCGGCCCCGCCCCCGCCTCCAGCCCCTCCGACGGCAAAGCCCGCTTCGTATGGGAAGACCCGCTGCTGCTGGAAGACCAGCTCGGCGAGGAGGAGCGCTTGATCCGCGACGCTGCCCGGGCCTATTGCCAGGAACAGCTGATGCCGCGGATCCTCGAGGCCAACCGGCACGAGATCTTCGACCGGGCGATCATGGCGGAGATGGGCGCCCTCGGCCTGCTCGGCGCGACCATCCCGGAGGCCTACGGCGGCGCCGGGGTGAGCCACGTCTGCTACGGCCTCATCGCCCGCGAGGTCGAGCGGGTCGACAGCGGCTACCGCTCGGCGATGTCGGTGCAGTCCAGCCTGGTGATGCATCCGATACATGCCTATGGCAGCGAGGCGCAGCGCCAGAAGTACCTGCCGCGCCTGGCCAGCGCCGAGCTTATCGGCTGCTTCGGCCTCACCGAGCCGGATCACGGCTCCGATCCCGGCGGCATGAAGACCCGCGCCCGGGCGGTCGACGGCGGCTATCGCCTGAAGGGCGCCAAGATGTGGATCACCAACTCACCCATCGCCGACGTCTTCGTGGTCTGGGCCAAGGACGACAGCGACAGCATCCGGGGATTCCTCCTGGAAAAGGGCATGGCCGGCCTCAGCGCGCCCAAGATCGAGGGCAAGTTCTCGCTGCGCGCCTCGATCACCGGCGAGATCGTCATGGACGACGTCTTCGTACCGGAAGAAAACGTTCTCCCCAACGTCTCCGGCCTGAAGGGTCCCTTCGGCTGCCTCAACAAGGCGCGCTACGGCATTTCCTGGGGCGCCCTCGGGGCGGCCGAGTTCTGCTGGCACGCTGCCCGCAGCTATACCCTGGAGCGCAAGCAGTTCGGCCGCCCGCTGGCGGCCAACCAACTGATCCAGAAGAAGCTCGCCGACATGCAGACGGAAATCGCCATCGGCCTGCAGGCCTGCCTGCAACTCGGCCGCCTGCTCGACCAGGGCAAGGCAGCGCCGGAGGCCATCTCGCTCTGCAAGCGCAATTCCTGCGGCAAGGCCCTCGACATCGCCCGCCAGTCCCGCGACATGCACGGCGGCAACGGTGTGGCCGACGAGTACCACGTCATCCGTCACGTGATGAACCTGGAGGCCGTGAACACCTACGAGGGCACCCACGACGTGCACGCCCTCATCCTGGGTCGGGCACAGACCGGCATCCAGGCCTTCTTCTAAGGCTGACGGACCGCTGGCCCCCCTTTTCTCAACTGTCACCCGCGGGCTTATATGAGGCCGGCGGTGTCAAGGTGGTTCGGGCAAGCTTCGCGATGGATTGCCGGGTCAAGCCCGGCAATGACAAGTGGGGTGGCAATGCCGCCGCATCCCAAACGCGAAACGCCCCGGCCGGATTGGCCGGGGCTTCTCGTAAAATCTGCGAGGGATGCGCGAGGGCGTGCCCCCGCCGAGTGTCGGCGGCGCGCCCGGGAAGAATTCCGCTAGGCGGCGGGGCTCAGGTTTCGCGCCATGCTGGCCGGCGTCGACCAGAACTGCTGCACGCGACGCAGCGCATGGTTGGCCGATTCCAGTCCCTCGTCCGACAACTGAATGTCGCTCAGCTGCTGAGAGTGCTGTTCGAACAGCGCCGCGAGGTTGCGATAGACGTCGATACCCTTCGCCGCAGCGCGGACGTGGAACGACCGGCGGTCGTGCGGCGAGCGCTCCTGGATCAGATAGCCGTTCTCGACCATCTTTTTCACATTGTAGGAGACGTTGGAGCCGAGATAG
>WHTV01000072.1:0-3854 GCA_009377535.1 Kiloniellaceae bacterium | reverse complement strand
TAGCCGCGCTGGGTGAGTTCGCCGATGGACAGCTCCTCCTCGCCGATGTTGAACAGAATCAACGCCTGGACGTTGTTCAGGTCGCGGATGCTCTGGCGATCGAGGTCCGACTTGATGACCTCGAGGCACTGCCGGTGCAGACGCTCGATCAGTCCGATCAGTTCGAGATACTTAGACTTCACGTTACCCTCGCATGAATCATGGTTCGGTCGAAACCGCTGCTTTGTTGCAAAGACTAAGGGGAAGCCTGTTAAACTTTACTTAATGAAAACTCAGTTTATCCTGTTGATTTCTCTAGATATTTTTCTGCGCGCCACTAAATGTCACAGCTTGGCCGGCACCCTCCGCTGTCTCGCCCATCGTCACCCTCGGCCTTGAGCCTACGACGTTCACACATCTCTGGTGCCCACTTTGAGGCTGTCATCCCGGCCAAGCGAGCAGCGCGAGCGCGAGCCGGGATCCACGGCAGAGGCCGGGCACCAGGCCCAACCGCAAATCTCCGATTTCGGACGGTAGAGTGTGCCGTGGGGTCGGCTGGCAAGGATGTAGACGTAGCAGGCCATGGGCCGCAGCTGGCGCTGCTGCGGGTGCTTGGGTCAAGTTCGCCAAGCACAGCATGACGTGAAGCAGAGAAAGCCAGGCCGAGGCCGGGAGACCGTTCCTACCATGGATCCCGGCTCGCGCTCGCTGACGCTCACTTGGCCGGGATGACGATCTGGGTGAGCGAGAGAGATGTGTGAATCCAGTAGGCCTTGAGCTGAGGGTTCATCGGCCGCTAACTAATCCTTGGCGCCTTGGATCAGCTTGATAATGGCCGAATAGTCGAGCCCGCCGTTGCCGGCGTTCACGAAGAGGGTATAGAGCGCCGCCGCCTCGGCTCCCAAGGGAGTCGCCGCGCCGGCATGGTTGGCTGCCGTCTGCGCCAGCTTCAGGTCCTTGTGCATCATCGCCGCGGCAAAGCCCGGCTGGTAGTTCCGGTTGGCTGCCGAGGTCTCCACGATGCCCGGCACCGGATTGTGGTTCAGCATCGCCCAGCAGGAGCCCGAGGCCTTGGAGCTGATCTGGAAGAGCACCTTGGGATCGAGGCCGAGCCTTTCGCCGAGGCTGAAAGCCTCTGCCACAGCGATCATCGAAATGCCGAGGATCATGTTGTTGCAGATCTTCGCCGCCTGGCCGTTGCCGCCGCCGCCGGCATGCACGATGTTGCGGCCCATGCTCTCGAACAGCGGCTTGGCCCTGGCAAAGGCATCGTCCGGCCCCCCGACCATGAAGGTCAGGGTGCCGGCATCGGCGCCGCCGACGCCGCCTGAAACCGGCGCATCGAGCATCGCCAGTCCTTGCGCCGCCGCCGCGGCGTGCACCTCGCGCGAGGAGGCCACGTCGATGGTCGAGCAGTCGATGAACAGGGTGCCTTGGGCCGCTCCTGCCAACAGGCCGTCGTCGCCGAGGTAGACGGCGCGGACGTGCTCGCCGGCCGGCAGCATCGTGACCACGGCCTCGGCGCCCTCCAGGACGCCGCGCGGCTCGGTGGCGATATCCAGCCCGGCTTCGACAGCCGCCTTGCAGGCCGCCGGCACCACGTCGAAGCCGACGACCTCGTAGCCACCCTTCTTGAGGTTCCGGGCCATCGGCAGACCCATGTTGCCCAAACCGAGAAATCCGATGCGCGCCATGTCTTCCTCCCGAAACGAAAAGCGTTCTTGTTGATTCCAGGCCTACCGCAATCGGATGCGGCGAGGCAATGACGCTCAGTTGAACGTCAGCTCGCGTTTGCCGAGCGGAAGGAAATGCCGTTCCACCACGGCCGGCGTCACCCCCGTCAGGTCCGGCGGTGACCATTTCGGCTGGTTGTCCTTGTCGACCAGCACCGAGCGGATGCCTTCGTAGAAATCCCCGCCGGCCATGAAGGCCTGGCTCATGCGGTATTCCTGGATCATCGCCTGATCGAAATCGAGCTCCGCCCCTCTCTCGATCTGGGCGAAGGTTACCTTCAGGCTGGTCGGCGACTGCCGGCGGATGATCTTGGCCACCTTGGCGGCCCAGTCGTCGCCCGACGCATCGAGCGCCGCCAGAAGGGACTCGACCGACGCGGCCGAGAAACAGTGATCGATGAGATCCTGGTGGGCTGCCAGCTCGGCAGGGCCGGCCTCGGCCTTGAAGCGGTCGATCACCCCATCGACCAGGGCATCGGCGCCGTCTTTGCTCCAATCCAGCTCGGCGAAAGCCGCGGCGAGCGCGTTCATCCGGTCGCTGGGCACGTAGTCGGTCGCCAGGCCGCAATGGATCGCATCGGCGGCGCCGAGACGCCACCCCGTCAGCGCCAGGAACAGGCCGAGCCGCCCCGGCAGGCGCGGCAGGAAGTAGCTGCCGCCGACATCCGGAAACAGGCCGATGCCGACCTCCGGCATAGCCAGCAGCGTGCGGTCACCGACGACGCGATGGCTGCCGTGCACCGACAGCCCGACCCCGCCGCCCATGGTGATTCCGTCGATCAGCGCGACGTAAGGCTTGGCGAAGCAGTGGATCAGCCTGTTGAGACGGTATTCCTCGCGGAAAAAAACCTCCGTCAGAGGATCGCCGTCGCGCCCGGCCGCCCAGACGGCGCGCACATCGCCACCGGCGCAGAAGGCGCGCTCACCGGCGCCGCGGATCACCACCGCCTTGACACGGGAGTCCTCCTGCCAGGCGACGAGCTGCGGACTGATCGCGCGGATCATCGGCAGGGTCAGCGCGTTGAGCGCCTGCGGCCGGTTCAGGGTGACGTAACCGACGCTGCCGCGCGCCTCGAAGAGAACTTCCTCTGTTTCATTCATTGTTTCTCGCCGGTCGCCAGGAAATGCCCGCGCCCCTCACGGGAACAGCAGCTTGCGGGCGATGATCACGCGCATGATCTCGTTGGTGCCTTCCAGGATGCGATGCACGCGCAGGTCCCGGAAATAGCGCTCGATGGGATATTCTTTAATGTAGCCGTAGCCGCCGTGGAGCTGTAGCGCATCGTCGCAAATCTGGAAACCGACATCGGTGGCAAGGCGCTTCGCCATGGCGCAGAACTGGGTCTTGTCCGGCGCGTCGTCGTCGAGCGCTTGCGCCGCGCGCCAGACCATGAGGCGGGCGGCATCGAGGTCGGTCGCCATGTCGGCCAGCTTGAACTGCAGGGCCTGGAAGTCGGCGAGCGGCTGGCCGAACTGCTGACGCTGCTGCATGTGCGCCGTGGCCGCCTCCAGGCAGGCGCGTGCGCCTCCCAGGGAACAGGCGGCGATGTTCACGCGACCGCCATCGAGACCCATCATGGCGAACTTGAAGCCTTCGCCCTCCTCGCCCAGCCGGTTGGCGACCGGCACACGGGCATCCTCGAAGATGACCGCCGCGGTCGGCTGGCTGTTCCAGCCGAGCTTCTTCTCCTGCTTGCCGAAGGAGAGCCCCGGCGTGTCCTTGGGAACCACGACGGCGGAAATGCCCTCTGCATCCGGCCCGCCGGTGCGGCACATGACCAGGTAGACGTCGCTCGCCCCGCCCCCGGAAATGAAGGCCTTGGAGCCGTTCAATACATAGACTTCGCCGTCCCGTACCGCGCTGGTCTTCAGTGCGGCAGAGTCCGAACCCGAATCCGGTTCGGTCAGGCAATAGCTGGCGAAGTGCCGCATGGACAAGACGTCGGGCAAGAAGGCGGCGCGCTGGGCATCGCTGCCGAAGCAGTCGATCATCCAGGCCACCATGTTGTGGATCGAGATGTAGGCCGCCGTAGAGGGGCAGGCCGCGGCCAGTTCTTCGAAGATCACCGCCGCGTCGAACCGCGAGAGCCCGGGCGGCTTCGCCCGGCAGACTGAAAGCGGCCAGCGCCGCCACGGCGAGGC
>WHTV01000071.1 GCA_009377535.1 Kiloniellaceae bacterium | reverse complement strand
GGCCGTCAACCCGCTGCTGGTCGAAGTGACCCGTGGCAACCAGGTGGAAAGCCGCGCGAACCGAACACCCGGGCGACGATCGTCGAGCTGTTCGACGGCCTGACGGCGAAGAGCAGCGCAGGTGGGTGCGCAGGGGGGCGGCCGGGTCTTTCTGTTCCTCTACAGCGATGATTTCTGGCGAGACTACGGCGCCCTGCAGGCCCGCGGCGTGACGTTTCGCGAGCCGCCGCGCCAGGAACCTTATGGCACAGTGGCCGTCTTCGAAGATCTCTACGGTAATAGGTGGGACCTGGTGCAACCCAGCCGCGACGACGCCTAGGCACCACTTTACCGCAATTCGGTACAAGACTCGGGAAGACGCGCGGTCGCAGAGTCGCCTAGGAAGCAGTATGGAAACCAGAGCTGGCGCATGACCACATCCCTTACCTTCCGCCGCGGCGAATTCGCCGCTGGCGCCTTCACCATTCTGCCGCTGCTGGTGGCGGTGGTGCCTTTTGGCCTGCTGCTCGGCACCCTGGCGGCGCAGAAGGGCCTCTCGCCCCTGGAGACGGCGCTGATGAGCGCCACGGTCTTTGCCGGCGCCTCGCAGTTCGTGGCGGTGGAGATCTGGACCACGCCGGTGGCGGTCGTCCTGCTGACGGCTACCGCCCTGATGGTCAACCTGCGCCACGTGCTGATGGGGGCGGCGCTGGCGCCCGGCATCAGGAGTTGGCCGGCCGGCGCGACCTACGGCGGCCTGTTCTTCCTGGCCGACGAAATCTGGGCCTTCGCCCTGAAGCGCAGTGCCGGGCAGCCGTTGACGCCGGCTTACTACTTCGGCCTTTCCCTGCCGCTCTACCTCGGCTGGATTTCCACCACCACGCTGGGCGCCATCTTCGGCAGCGTGCTGCAGGACCCGGCGCGCTACGGCCTCGATTTCGCCTTCACTGCGGTCTTTCTGACCCTGCTGGTCAGCCTGTGGAAGGGCAAGCGCAGCCTCTATCCCTGGCTCGCTGCCGCGCTGGTCGCCGTCGCCGCCCATCAGCTGCTGCCTGGCGTCTGGTACATCGCCCTCGGCGGGCTGGCCGGGACTTTGGCCGGCGCCTTCCAGCGGCCGGTGGCCTTGCAGGAGGCCACCGATGCAGCTTGATCCCCTGGTGCTTGCCGCCATCGCCGGCATGGCGCTCGCCACCTACTTCACCCGCTTCATCGGCTACTGGCTGGTGCGCCGCACGGTGGTGACCGGGCGCCTTGCCGGCGCCCTGGAGGCGGTGCCCGGCGCCGTGCTCACTTCCATCATCGCGCCCATGGCCCTGGCCACCGGGCCGGCGGAAACCGCGGCTGCGGCGCTCACGGTGCTCATGGCCGTGCGCCTGCCGCTCATCGTCGCCGTGGCGGGCGGTTGCCTCGCCGTGGTGGTCCTGCGCGCCGTGATTGGATAGGCGCCCGGCGGCTGGCCGCGCTTTTTTGCCCCGCGGGGGCGACAAGGCGGCGACCGCCATGTTAGGCTTGCGGTGCAAGCCAATTCCACCATCGCCAAGAACTTTGATTTGGGAGCTTCCATGGCAACCAACGCAGAGATTGCTGCGCGCCTACTGCGCGACGCCGCCGGCTTCTTTCGCTCCGTCGGCGAGCAGAATCCGCCCCTCAAAGACCACATGGACCACAACGCCCAGGCCTTCGAGGTGATCGCCGAGCGGGTCGAGGTCGACCCGACCGGCGAGGCGAACTTCAGCCAGCCGTCCGAAGGTGGCGCCTCGCAGAAGTAGCGATCGTTCCGACCGGTTTGTGTCTCAACGCTTCTGGCGGTTCAGCAGGCGCAGACGCAGGGCGTTCAGCTTGATGAAGCCGGCGGCATCGCGCTGGTCGTAGACCGTGTCTTCCTCGAAGGTCACATGCTCCATGGAGTAGAGCGAGTCCGGCGACTTGCGGCCCTCGACGACGACATTGCCCTTGTAGAGCTTCAGGCGCACCGTGCCGTTCACGCAGGTCTGGCTCTTGTCGATCAGGGCCTGCAGCATCTCGCGCTCGGGCGACCACCAGAAGCCGTTGTAGATCAGCTCGGCATAGCGCGGCATCACCTCGTCCTTCAGGTGGGCGGCGCCGCGGTCGAGGGTGATCGATTCCATGGCCCGGTGGGCGGCCAGCAAGATAGTGCCGCCCGGCGTCTCGTAGACGCCGCGGCTCTTCATGCCGACGAAGCGGTTCTCCACCAGGTCCAGGCGGCCGATGCCGTTGTCGCCGCCCAGCTTGTTGAGGCGGGTGAGCAGCGCGGCGGGCGAAAGCGGCTCGCCGTCGACGGCGACGGCATCACCCTGCTCGAAGTCGATGGTGATGACGGTCGGCTTATCGGGGGCCGCCTCCGGGGAGACGCTGCGCGAGAAGACGTACTCCTCCGGCGTGTCCCAGGGATCCTCCAGCACCTTTCCCTCGGCGGAGATGTGCAGCAGGTTGGCATCGACCGAGAAGGGGGCCTCGCCGCGCTTGTCCTTGGCGATGGGAATCTGGTGTTCCTCGGCGAAGGCGATCAGTCGGGTGCGGCTGGTGAGGTCCCATTCGCGCCAGGGCGCGATCACCTTGATGTCGGGATTGAGCGCGTAGTAGCCGAGCTCGAAGCGGACCTGGTCGTTGCCCTTGCCGGTGGCGCCGTGGCAGACCGCATCGGCGCCGGTCTCGGCGGCGATCTCGATCTGGCGCTTGGCGATCAGCGGACGGGCGATGGAGGTCCCCAGCAGGTAGACGCCCTCGTAGAGGGCGTTGGCGCGGAACATCGGGAAGACGTAGTCGCGCACGAAGACCTCGCGCAGGTCCTCGATGTAGATGTTCGCCGGCTTGATGCCCAGCAGTTCGGCCTTCTTGCGGGCCGGCTCCAGCTCCTCGCCCTGGCCGAGGTCGGCGGTGAAGGTCACCACCTCGCAGCTATAGGTGGTCTGTAGCCACTTCAGGATGACGGAGGTGTCGAGGCCGCCGGAGTAGGCGAGCACGACTTTTTTGATCTCGGACATGATGCACAGGCGCCCCTAACGGAAAATCCGCGCGGAGTATAGGCAAAGGAGCCCGGCGGGCAAGGGGGCAGGCCGCTCCCCCCGCCTACTCGAAGACGCCGGCGATCTTCTCTTTGCTGGTCTCCGCAGGCCAATTCACGAAGGCGAAGACCCAGACCAGGACGATGTTCACCAGCGGAACGAACATCAGCAGCGACCACCAGCCGGAGAAGCCGGCCTTGCGGCTGATGCGCGCGAAGATCCAGATGAGGAGCGCGAGGAAGGCGATGCCGAAGAGGATTCCCATGAGACCCATGCCGTCGGAATGTTCCATGGTCATGGCCGCGACGCCGGCGGCTCGGTGTTGGGCCAGCGCGCGAAAGCCAGGATCAGCGCCACGATGAGCTGGCCGAGCGGCAGGAGGACCAGGAGGGCAAGCGGCGCCGGCAGCCCGGCGCGCGAGAAGATGCGCCACAGCGGATAGAGAAAGAAGACGGCCGCGACGAGGATGCCGAGGAAGAGTCCCACCTTGCCCTCCAAAGATCAGCTTTCATAGCTCGGTTCGACGGCAAAGCCTAGATCGGCCTGCCGGGGCTGCCAATCTGCTAAATCCGACAGAACGCTACCGCACGATGCCCGCCAGGCGCTCGCGCAGTTCGTCGAGGCCGCGGGCGACCTGCTCGGCGCCGCCGCGCACGTCCTCGGACATGGCGCCGACCTGCTGGGCGTTGCCGGCCACGGCGGCGATCTCCGTCGTCATGGTGCCGGCGGCCTCGGCGGCGGCGTGCAGGTTGGTGATGATCAAGCGGGCGCCCTCAGCGCGTGCCTCCACGGTACCGGAGATCGAGCCGCTCATCTCCTGCATCGCCTCGATGGTCCGGAGGATGGTGCGGATCGCCGCCACGCTGTCGCGGCTGCGCATCTGCACGCGCTCGATCTGCGCGGTGATCTCGCCGGTCGCCTTGGCGGTCTGGGTCGCCAGGCTCTTGACCTCGCCGGCCACCACCGCGAAGCCCTTGCCCATCTCGCTAGCGCGCGCCGCCTCGATGGTGGCATTCAGGGCCAGCAGGTTGGTCTGCTCGGCGATGCCGGTGATCAGCTGGATGACCTCACTGATCTCCTGGGCGTCGCTGTCCAGCTGCTCGATGGTGTCGCTCGCCTTGCGCGCGTCGTCGCGGGCCGCGGCGGCGGTGCTGCCGCAGCGCTGGGCGAGTTCGAGGATCTCCTCGAAGGAGCTGGCGATCTCCTGGGCGCTGCCGCTCACCGCTTCCGAGCGGTCGTGGGTGCTGCGGGCGACGGCGGAGACCTTCTCCGTGCGTTGCCGCGCATCGCCGGCCGCCGCGGTCATCTTGTCGGCGATGGAGAGCAGTTGCTCCATGCTGGCGCGCACGCCGCCGACGGTGTTCTCCAACTCGTCGTTCAGGCGTGCCGACATCTCGGTCAGGCGGTCCTGGATCTCCTGCTGCCGGTGCCGGCTGTTCTCGGCCTCCTCGGTGCGCAGGCGGTCGAGCTGGCGGGCGCTTTCGCGCAACTTCTCGAGCGCCGCGGCCATCACCGCCATCTCGTCGCCGCCGGTCTCCGGGATCGCCACCTCGGTGTCGCCCTCGCCGATCCGCTCCATGGCCTCGGCGAAGCGGCGCAGCGGCGCGAAGGTGGTGACGCGCAGCACCAGCCAGCCGGCCAGGATGGCGAGCGAGAGCAGCAGCGCGATGGCGGCGACCGACAGGTTGCGGGCGGTCTCGGCGGCCTGCAGAGCCTCCTTGCGCACCTGGCCGCCGGCCGCGTCGGCCTCCGCCTCAACCGTCGCCATGGTCGCCAGCGCCGTCTGCTGGGCCGCGTCGATGCCGCCGCTGAGGACGGAGAGGTCGCGGAACAGCACCACGGTTGCCCAGGGCGCGCCGTCGGCGCCGGCGACGACCATTTCCGTGGTGCCGAAGGTGGCGTCGTCTGCTGCGCTCGCCGCGGCGAGCCGCTCTTCGAACAGGGTGGTGCCGTTGCCGTCGCGCACCGCCAGGCTGCCGCCCATGGTCTCGGCCAGGCCTGCCAGGCTGCCCAGCGGGTCGGTGACGATCTCGATGAAGCCTAGCACTTTGAAGCCGCCGATCGGCGCCACCAGGCTGTGCACAGGGCGGCCCTCCGCCGTGCGCCAGTAGAAGCCGGCGATCTGGCGCTGCGCCTGCACCTCGCGCGCCGCCAGCATGCCGCGCAACGCCGCGTCGGCCAGCATGGTCGCGCCCTTGGCGCGCGGGTCGACCAGCAGCGGCGCCAAGTCCGCGCCGTAGAAGTTGGCGGCGACCAGGGTGAAGCTGCCGAGGCGGAAAATCTGGTCGTTGCGGATCTCGAGCGCCTCGGCGGCGAGGCGGTTGGTGTCGGCCGCGATGGTGTCTTCGCGGATCGAGGCGAGGCGTGCCCAGCTTGCGACATTGGGTTCGATGCGGCCGAGGTACTGCGGCCCGAGACGCTCTTGCACCAGCAGGCGCAGGGTCTCCTCGCTGGTGGTGCGCAGGGTCTCCAGCGCCAGCGCGCGGAACGCGGCGGCGGTCTCCTGCTGTGCCGCGCTCATCCGGCCGGAGGTGTTCCGCCCGATGGCGGCGGACTGCTCGATGGTGGCGCCGATGGTGTGGCGGAAGGACAGCGCCGACCAGATCTGCGTGCAGCCCACGATCACCGCCAAGGCAAGGGCGATGGCCGACAGTGCGCGCCGCAGGGTCCAGAAGCGACTGGCCCGGCGTCGGGAGGCGGGGTCGGGGGAAACGGCGGCAGGGGACCCCGACGCCTGGAACTGCTTGAGCTTCGTCGACAACGGTGCGTCCAACTTTGCAGCGAAGGGCAAGCCTGCTCCCCGCGAAGAGCAGCAGGCCGGGACACCCTAGAGGCGAAGCCCTAACGAATTACGAAGCTTTGTAGGTGGACGGCGCCGATCGGAGCCGGTGGTGCTAGGCGCGCGCTTCGCGAGCGGCCTCGCGCTCCGCCTTCTTCTTGCGCTCCGAGCTCGACTTCAGCTGGCCGCAGGCGGCCAGGATATCGTCGCCGCGCGTCGCGCGCACGGGGGAGGAAATGTGCGCGGCGGAGAGAATGTCGGCGAAGCGCTTGATCGTAGCCGCATCCGAACACTCGAAGAAGGAACCGGGCCAAGGGTTGAAAGGAATCAGGTTCACCTTGGCCGGGATGCCCTTCAGCAGCCGGATGAGGCGCTGCGCGTCGTCTTCGCTGTCGTTCACGCCCTTCAGCATGACGTACTCGAAGGTGATGCGCCGCGCATTGTTGGTGCCGGGATAGCTGCGGCAGGTGTCCAGCAGCATCTTCAGCGGATACTTCTTGTTGATCGGCATGATCCAGTCGCGCACCTCGTCGGTGGTCGCGTGCAGCGACACGGCTAGGTTCACGTCGAGTTCCCGCCCGCAGCGCTCCATCTCCGGCACCACGCCGGAGGTCGACAGCGTGATCTTGCGCTTGGAGACGGAGAGGCCTTCCCGGTCCATGGCAATGCGCATGGCGATGGCCACATTATCGTAGTTGTACAGCGGCTCGCCCATGCCCATGAGGACGATGTTGGTGATCAGCCGGCCCTCCGCCGGGGACGGCCATTCGCCGAGGCCATCGCGCGCCACCATGATCTGGCTGACAATCTCCGCTGGGGAAAGGTTGCGCACCAGGCGCTGGGTGCCGGTGTGGCAGAACTTGCAGGTCAGGGTGCAGCCGACCTGGCTGGAGACGCAGAGCGTGCCGCGGTCCTCTTCGGGGATATAAACGGTCTCGACTTCCTGGCCGTCGGCCAGACGCAGTAGCCATTTGCGGGTGCCGTCCCTGGAGACCTGGGCGACCGCGACTTCCGGCCGGCGCACTGCGTGGGTCTCGGCCAAGCGGGCACGGAAGTCCTTGGACAAGGTAGTCATCTCCGCGAAGTCGGTGACCCCGCGGTGGTAGATCCAGTGCCACAACTGCTTGGCGCGGAACGGCTTTTCACCGAGCGCGGCAAGTTCCGCCGCCAGCTGCTCCCGCGACAGCCCGGCGAGATTGCGTTTCTCGTCGGGGGCGTCGCGCGGCGGGGCGAAGACGTCGGCGTGCTGGCTCATAGCGCCCTAGATAGGACCCCCGGACGGTTAAAACCAGCGGATTCCGCCAGCCAGGGGCCGGCGGCGGGGTCTCTCTAGAAGCCGCAGGCCTGGTTGATGGCCTGGTAGGCGCGGGTGAAGCCGGACAGCGAATAGGTGTCCTTGGTCTTGGTGCCGCGTGCCGAGGTGCCCTGGACCACCATGGTGCTGCCCCTGATCATCGCCTGCACCAGCTGCCTGTCGCTGTCCTTGTCCACCGTCCAGGCCGACTCACCCTCGGTGAAGAGGCGCACCTTCAAGGCGCCGACCTCCACGTCCACCGGCGAGCTGTCCTGGTAGACGTAGCCGGCCACGATGCTCACCTCGTCTTTGCGTGCCTCGCCCGGACGATGAGTTACCATGGTGTGGATCTTGCCACGCGCCGAATAGTTGCCCTCGGCCTTGGTCGGCTCGCTGGCCATGAAGCACACCTGGGCGCCGCTTTCCTCGTACTTGAAGGCGCTCCAGTCGGAAAAGTCGCCGAGTCGCTCGATCGATTGGGCCTGGGCGCCGGCAAGCGGCAGGATGGCCAGCGCGGCAGCGAGGCACAGCGTGGCGAAAGTGAAGGAGGAGGGTGTTGACGGCATGGGCCCTGCTGATGGGATGTTATTCTGAAGCATGGCGAATACTATAGGATCGGCGGCCGGTGTCGCCACCCCTGCGTTAGTGGACTCCGGGGAAAACGCCCCATGACGGCGCCCGCGTGGCTGAAGATCAGCGCAGAATGAGTCTTTTTTTGGGCGCTGGCGTCGCTGCGCCGGCGCCGGCCCGCCAAGCGGAAGGCCCGCCGCAGCCGGCACGGCAAGTGCCGAAATCGATTGCTTCGATTAGAACCTCTCGAGGGATGCGGACCTAGCTGTGTTTCTTGCGGCGCACCTTCTGCGCCCCCTGCACATGCTCGGGCAGCGCCTGCGGCTCGGCGCGCGGGTTCGCCGGGCGGCGCGCGAATCGGCCCTGGCTGATCATCCGGTCGTACATCACGATGGCCCCGGCGGTGCCGACGTTGACGCAGAACTTGGTGGGGATCTTCACCAGGTGATCGCAGCGCGCCTGCAGCGCCGGCGACAGGCTGCCCCGCTCGCGCCCCAGCACGTAGGCTGCCGCCTGCGGGTGATGGAACGAGGGCAGCTCGATGGCGTCCTCGGTCAGCTCGACCCCGACCAGGGCGCAGCCGCGCGGCAGCGTCAGTTCGGCCGCCGAGGCGTAGGTGTAGAGCGGCAGGTGCTTGGCCGCGTCGGAGGTATCCGCCTGCTTCACCTCCTGGGGATTGAAGGCGGCCCCGACGGTGAAGAAGAAGTTGGCCCCGAAGGCGTGCGCCGACCGCATCAGGCTGCCAAGGTTCATGGGCTTGCTGATGCCTTCGGCGCCGATGGCAAAGTATCCGCGCATGGCCGCAGAACTTGCATGGCCCAGGCCGCGGAGGCAAGCTGCTTGCGGGCGCGGGGCTCACAGCCGCGCCGTCTCCCTGATGCAAGATTCCACAGGCATGCTCGCAGACACTCCCCCCAAGCCTGCTGACGCCGAGGCCGTCAACCCGCTGCTGGTCGAAGTGACCCGTGGCAACCAGGTGGAAAGCCGCCACCGCGCCGCCGTGGCGGTGGTCGACACGGCAGGCAAGCTCGTGCTCGCGGCGGGCGACACCGATCGCCCGGTCTACGCCCGCTCCGCCATCAAGTCGCTGCAGGCCATTGCCCTGGTCGAGAGCGGCGCCGCCGATGCTTATGACCTGTCGCCGCCGGAGCTGGCGCTGGCCTGTGCCAGTCACAGCGGCGAACCGCGCCATGTCGAGGCGGTTACCGCTTGGCTGCAGCGCCTCGGCCTCTCCGTCGCGGACCTGGAATGCGGGCCGCAGCTGCCGGGCTACGAGCCGGCCCTCATGAAGCTGCTGGCTGACGGCGGCCAGGCGACGCCGGCGCACAACAACTGCTCGGGCAAGCACAGCGGCTTTCTCACCCTGGCGCGCCATCTCGGCGCACCGACCGGCGGCTACGTGAACTACGAACACCCGGTGCAGCAGCGCATCCTCGGGGTACTGGAGGGCATGACGGGGCTCGATCTCGGCGCGGCGCCGCGCGGCATCGACGGCTGCGGCATTCCGGTGATCGGCATTCCGCTCGGCAACGTGGCGCTCGCCATGGCCCGCCTGGGGGCGCCCGACGACCAATCGGAGGCGCGTCAGTCGGCCTGCGCCCGGCTGCGCCAGGCAGTAGCCGCGCATCCCTTCATGGTGGCCGGCAGCGGGCGCTTCGACACCCGGGTAATGGAGCTGACCGGCGAGAAGGCCTTCCTCAAGACCGGTGCCGAGGGCGTCTACTGCGCCGCCTTCCCGGAACTCGGGCTTGGCGCGGCCATCAAGGTCGACGACGGCGCCGGCCGCGCGGCGGAGATCCTCATGGCCCGGCTGCTCGCCCGCTTCGAGATCCTGAGCGAGGACCAGGCCGCCCAGCTCGGCGGCCTCTTCACCACGCCGGTGCTGAACCGCGCCAGCCACAGCGTCGGAGAGATCCGCCCGGCCGCGCAGATCGCCTTCTAAAGGATCGGTTGCCATGAAAGCCGTGCTCTGCCGAGCCTGGGACGGCCCGGACGGCCTCACCGTCGAGGAAGTCGCGACGCCCGAGCCGGCCCCCGACCAGGTCCTGATCGAGGTCGCCGCCGCCGGGGTGAACTTCGCCGACACCCTGATGATCGCCGGCAAGTATCAGGAGAAGCCGACCTTTCCCTTTTCGCCCGGCCTCGAGATCGCCGGCACCATCCGCGCGCTGGGCGCCAACGTCGCCGGCCTCCGGCAAGGCCAGCGGGTGATGGCGCTGGTCGACTGGGGCGGCTATGCCGAGGCGGCGCTGGCGCGCGCCGGCGACGTCTACCCCATTCCGGACTCGCTCGGCTGGCCCGAGGCGGCCGGCTTCCCGATCACCTATGGCACCGCCCACGGCGCCCTGCGCTGGCATGCCGACCTGCAGCCGGGTGAGGTGCTGCTGGTGCACGGCGCGGCGGGCGGCGTGGGCTTGGCGGCGGTGGAGATCGGCAAGGCCATCGGCGCGACGGTGATCGCCACGGCTGGCGGAGCGGACAAGCTGGCGGTCGCCAAGGCACACGGTGCCGACCATCTGATCGACCATCGCAGTGAGGACATCCGCGAGAGGGTGAAGGATATCACCGCCGGCAAGGGCGCCGACGTGGTTTTCGATCCGGTCGGTGGCGACGTCTTCGATGCCTCGCTGCGCTGCATTGCCTGGTCTGGGCGGCTGCTGGTCATCGGCTTCGCCGCGGGCCGGGTGCCGCAGGTGCCGGCCAACATCCTGCTGGTGAAGAACATCGCGGTGATGGGGGTCTACTGGGGCTCCTACCGCAAGCACGCACCGGAGCGTCTGGTGGAGGAGTTCCGCGAGCTCTTCCACTGGTTCGAATCAGGCCTTCTCAAGCCACATGTTTCACACAAGCTCGACCTCTCCCGAGCTACCGAAGCCATGGCATTGCTGCTCGACAGGCGCTCCATCGGCAAGGTGGTCCTGATCGCCGGCGCGGCCTAAAATACCGCCATCATCGGATTTCCTTCCGGCGCTTCGCCCCTGGCGCGACGTCAGCCGTACCTGCAGCGATCGAGCCATGAGCGACAAGGTCCGCGACCAGTACGAAGCCTATCCCTATCCGCCGCGCGATCCGGCCGACGAGGCAAGGCGTCTCATCGTCGGCTCGCCAAGCAGCCTGCTGGAGATCAATCACTACCTCTTCGCCGGACGACGCAACTTCGCACAACCTTTCCGTGCGCTGGTCGCTGGCGGCGGCACCGGCGACGCCACGATCATGCTGGCCCAGCAGCTGGCCGATGCCGGCGGCGCCGGGGAAGTGGTTTACCTCGATCTCTCCGCCACCTCGCGCGGCATCGCCGAAGCGCGCGCCGAGGTGCGCGGGCTGACCAACATCCGCTTCGTGAGCGGCTCGTTGCTCGAGCTCGAAAAACTCGGGCTCGGCAGCTTCGACTACATCGATTGCTGTGGGGTGCTGCACCACCTGGCCGAGCCGGAGGCCGGCCTCGCGATGCTCACCGACGCCCTGGCGGAGGACGGCGGCATGGGCCTCATGGTCTACGGCAGCTATGGGCGCAGCGGCGTCTACCTGCTGCAGGCCGTCCTGCGCGCGCTGATCGGCGAGCGGCCGCTGGCCGAGAAAGTCAGCTTCACGCGCCGCCTGCTGACCAACCTGCCGCCGACCAATCTCTTCGCCCGCAATCCCGTCCTACGCGACCACACCGGCAGCGATGCGGAGCTGGTCGACCTGCTGCTGCACAGCCAGGACCGCGCCTACACGGTGGAGGAGATCGCTGCCCTGCTGCGCGGCGCCGGCCTCAATCTGATCTCCTTCATAGAGCCGCTGCGCTACGAGCCCGCCACCTACCTGAAGGACCCGGTGCTGCTGCGCCAGCTCGGCGGCGTGACGCCGGAAGACCGCGCCGCCTTGGCCGAGAAGCTGGCCGGCAACATGAAGACCCATGTGTTCTACGTGTCGAAGAAGCCGGCCGCCGATACCCTGGCCTGGCCGGACGGGCCGGCGGCGATCCCCTGCCTGCGGGTGCTCGACGGCGCCAAGCTGGCCAAGGCGGTGCAGCGCGACCTCGTGCTGAAAGGCGAGTTCGATGGCCTGCCGCTAAAGTTCCCGCTGCCGCGGCTGGCGTCGGCGGTGCTGCCTTGGATCGACGGGCGCACCTCCTTGGGGGAGATCCAATCGGCGCTGCAGAACCTCGACCCACGGCAGGACTGGGACCACTTCAAGGCGCAGTTCGACCAGCTCTACCAGGTGCTGGGTGGCCTCAACCACCTGCTCATCCGCTATCCAGTTTGACGTTGCGCGGGCAAAAGCAAGGACGGCCCCGGGGCTTCCCGAGGCCGTCCTCATGTCATGCGATCCCTGCCGTCAGCAAAGCCTGCCGCCCTGCCGCGACAGGCGACCGGCAGGGTCAGCTGGCGCCGTGGTCGAGGCCGATGTCGCGCAGCAGGCGGCGGTCCAGGTGGCGGGTCGCCTGGGCCAGCTTCTGCTCCTTGCGTTCGGCTAGGTAGGCGTCGTGCAACTCGATGACGAGGTCATAGGCCGTCATCACGAAACGGCCCAGCAGATCGCCGATGATCTGGCCGGGCATGTACGGACGAGCCGTGAAAATCACGTTGGCCATCGCCCTGGTGCTCCTCTAACTGCAGCGGTCCCTTGGGATGGCTTCAACTCCCGGGCTGCCGCTTGTGTGCCGATGTCTTGAGCGTGAGATAGGCTCTTCTGACGCAGCGCACAAATGCCGCCTGTTCAGGTTCACCATGCAGCCAAAGCATAGCTCGGATTCACATTAACTTAATATTTTCAATGATTTGTCGCGTTCAGGACAAAACCGGTCGGGGGCGATCCAGGCCGCCGGCCAACGGAGCGGGGGCGGCTCAGCCCATCAGCTCCGGCAATCCCTGGTAGAGGTCGAGGGCCTCGGGGTTGGCGAGGGCCTCCTTGTTCTTCACCGGTCGGCCGTGCACGACGTCGCGCACCGCCAGCTCGACGATCTTGCCGCTCTTGGTGCGCGGGATGTCGGCGACCTGCACCACCTTGGCCGGCACGTGGCGCGGCGTGCAGCCGTTGCGGATCTGCGTCCTGATGCGCGCTGCGAGGTCGTCGTCGAGGACGATGCCCGGGCGCAGCTTCACGAAAAGCACCACGCGCACGTCGCCTTCCCAGTCCTGGCCGATGACGATGGACTCCTCGACCTGCTGCAACTTCTCGACCTGGCGGTAGATCTCCGCCGTGCCGATGCGCACGCCGCCGGGGTTCAGCGTGGCGTCGGAGCGGCCGTAGACGACGATGCCGTTGTGCTCGGTCAGCTCGACGAAGTCGCCGTGGTGCCAGATGTTGGGATAGGTCTCGAAGTAGGCGGCGCGATAGCGTGTCCCGACGGGGTCGTCCCAAAAGCCGATCGGCATGCAGGGGAAGGGCTTCACGCAGACCAGCTCGCCCTTGTCGCCGGTGATCGGCTTGCCGCTGTCGTCATAGACCTCGACGGCCATGCCGAGGCAGCGGCGCTGGATCTCGCCGCGCCACACCGGGCCGATGGGATTGCCGCCGACGAAGCAGGAGATGATGTCGGTGCCGCCGGCGATCGACGACAGGCAGATGTCTTCCTTGATGTGGTCGTAGACGTAGTCGAAGCCTTCCGGTACCAGCGGCGAGCCGGTCGAGGTGATGAGGCGCAGGGTCGAGAGATCGTGGGACGCCTTGGGGTCGAGCCCGGCCTTGTTGAGGGCGTCGATGTACTTCGCCGAGGTGCCGAAGAGGGTCATCTTCTCGGCGTCGGCGTAGTCGAACAGGATGTTGCCGTCGGGCGCAAAGGGTGAACCGTCATAGAGCAGCAGCGTGGCCTCGGCAGCGAGGCCGGATACCAGCCAGTTCCACATCATCCAGCCGCAGGTGGTGAAGTAGAATACCCGGTCGTCGCGCTTCACGTCGCAGAGCAACTTGTGCTCCTTCAGGTGCTGCAGCAGCGTGCCGCCGATGCCGTGCACGATGCACTTCGGCTTTCCCGTCGTGCCGCTGGAGAACATGATGTAGAGCGGCGCGTTGAAGGGCTGGCGGGCAAAGGCGATCTCGCCGGCGGCGAAGGGCGCCGTGAAGTCGTCGAGGCGCACCACCTTGGCGATGCCGGAGACCTCGGGCTCGTCCTCGATGTAGGAGGCCACGACGATCTTCTTGAGGCTCGGCAGCTGCGCCGTGAACTCGGCGACGCGCTGGCGCGAGTCGAGGGCCTTGCCGTTGTAGAAGTAGCCGTCGGCGCAGAACAGCACCTTGGGTTCGATCTGGCCGAAGCGGTCCAGCACGCCCTGCACGCCGAAATCCGGCGAGCAGGACGACCACACGGCGCCCAGCGCGCTGGCCGCCAGCATCGCGATCACCGCCTCCGGCATGTTGGGCAGGAAGCCGGCGACGCGATCGCCCGGACCGACGCCCTCGGCGGCCAGCGCCTGGGCCAGGCGCGAGACCCGCTTGTGGAGTTCCTTGTGAGAGAGTCGGCGCTTCACCTTGTCCTCGCCCCAGAACACGATGGCGTCGGCATCGTCGCGCCGGCGCAGCAGGTTCTCGGCAAAGTTCAGCCGCGCCTCCGGGAAGAAGCGGGCGCCCGGCATCTTGTCGGCCGCGACCACCACCGGCCCGCGGGCGGCATCTGCGATAACGCCGCAGAAGTCCCAGACCGCGGTCCAGAAGCCCGAGAGGTCGTCGATCGACCAGTCATAGAGGTCGTCGTAGCCGGTGAAGTCGAGGCCGCGCTCGGCCCGCAGCTTCGCCATGAAGGCGGTGAGGTTGGCTTCGGCGACCCGCTCCCCGGAGGGCTGCCACAGCGGTCCGGTCATGCTGCACTCCCTTGCTGCCCTCTGCGGCTTGCTGCCCAGGGGCTCCTCGTTGCACTTTGCCCCTGGTTATGCCGCCCTGGCCGCGGAATGCAAGTCCGGCCGGAGGGCGCCAGGGAACGCGCGCCCAGCCTCACCTCAGTCGCATGGCTGTCCTGCGGCGGCGGGGGTGGTGGCGCCTGCGGGCAGACCCTAAGATGCCTGCCGCATGCCACCTTCCAGATTCCTTTTTACGCGCGGCGCTGGCCTCTCCGCACCGCTGCAGGGCGCCCTTTACATGATCGCGGCGTCCTTTCTCTTCGCCCTGATGAACGGCGCGATCCGCCTGCTTGGCGATGGCTGGGGCGCGGAAGGGGGCGCAGGCATGCACCCCTTCCAGATCGCCTTCCTGCGCAATGTCTTCGCGCTGGCATTCATGCTGCCCTGGCTGATGCACCACGGCCGGGTCGGTCTCAGGACAAATCGTCTGCACATGCACCTCTGGCGCGCTGGCGTCGGCCTCATCGCCATGCTCTGCTGGTTCTCCGCTGTCGCCTACCTGCCGCTGGCCGAGGCCGTGGCGCTGACCTTCACCGTGCCGCTCTTTGCCACCGCCGGCGCGGCCCTAGTCCTGGGTGAGGTGGTGCGCGCCCGGCGCTGGACCGCCACCATCGTCGGCTTCCTCGGCGTACTCGTCATCCTGCGCCCGGGCTTTACCGAGTTCACGCCGCTGATGACCCTGCCGGTGATCGCCGCCTGCTTCATGGCGGCCTCCATGCTGATCGTGAAGTCTCTGTCCCGCACCGAGGCGCCGGCCGCGATAGTACTCTACATGAACCTGCTGTTGACGCCGCTGTCGCTGATCGCAGCGTTCTTCGTTTGGCGCTGGCCGACGCTCACCGAACTCGGCCTCGGCCTCTTCATCGGCTTCTGCGCGGCGCTGGCACACAACGCCTTCACCCGCGCCTTCGTGCTGGCCGATGCTTCCGCGATCATACCCTTCGACTATGCCCGCCTGCCCTTCGTCGCCCTGGTCGGCTACCTGCTCTTCGCCGAGGTGCCGGACGGCTGGACCTGGGTCGGCGCCGCGGTGATCGCCGCCGCGGCCATCTACATCGCCCAGCGCGAGACGCGGGTGGCGCGCGAGCGCCCGATCTTGCAGGTCTCCGCGGAATCGGTGAAGGATCGGCCGTGAACCGGCCTGCCTTCGCGGCCAGGATTTCCGGCGGGTGGGCGAAGCTCTCCGCCAACCATCGCGGCGCGCTTTGGATGATCGCCGCCAGCCTCGGCTTCACGGTGAACTCGGCCCTGGTCAAGACGCTGACGGCGGGCGGCCTCGACGTCTTCCAGATCGCCTTTGCCCGCGCCCTGTTCTCCTTCGCGCTGGTGGTGCCCTTCCTGCTGCGCGCCGGGCCGGGCGCCTTGCGTACCCGTCATCCCGCCCTCCATGGCATCCGTGCCTTTGCCGGCGCCGCTGCCATGGTCTGCGGTTTTTACGCCATTGGGCGCCTGCACCTGGCCGATTTCACGGCGCTCACCTTCACGCAGCCGCTCTTCGTCACCGTGCTGGCGGTGATCCTGCTGGGCGAGGTGGTACGCTGGCGCCGCTGGCTGGCCACTGCGGTCGGATTCTGCGGCGTGCTCATCATGGTGCGTCCCGGCGCCTCCGCCTTCGATCCCGCCGCCGCAGTGGCACTGCTCTCGGTGCTCGGCATCGCCATCGCCGTCTGCATGGTGAAGCGACTGCCGGAAGGCGAGAGCCATGCCACCATGCTGGCCTACTTCTGCCTCGTGTCGCTGGCCATCACCGTGGTGCCTGCGGTGATCTTCTGGACACCGCCCGACGGACAGCAGTGGCTGCTGCTGGCGGGGGTTGGCGGCCTCGGCATCGCATCCCAGGCCATGATCATCCGCGCCTACCGCAGTGGCGAGGCGAGCTTTGTCGCTCCCTTCGACTATCTGAAGCTGATCCTCGCCGGGCTCATCGGTTTCCTCGTTTTCGGCGAGGTGCCGGGTCTCTGGACGCTGCTGGGGGCGGCGGTGATCGTCGGCGCCGCGCTCTACATCGCCCACCGCGAGGCGACGCAGGCCGCGGTCAAAGCACCGGTCGCGCCACTCGGGTAGGTCAGAGCTTGGCGACCAGGGCCGCGTAGCTGGCGACGAGACTGAGCAGCACGACCAGCGTCAGCGGCTTGCGCAGGGCTGCGTACCAGGCGGGCGCCCGGTTCGCAGTGACGGCAGCCCGGTCGGCGAAGAACATACCGACGAAGCCAAGGGCCAGCAGCAACAGGCCCAGGGGGCTGGGAATCATCAGGGCGATCCAACCGACCAGCGCCGGCAGCACGGCAGGACCCAGCCGGCGCCAGTTGTCGGCGGCCTCCTGCGCCAGCGCGAGCCCCCAGTGCACGGCGCCGAGGAACGACAGCACAATGGCACCATAGGCCATCTGCAGGTTGATGAGGATGATGTAGGCGGGATCGCCTGCCGCCCAGGAGCCTGCGGCACAGGCGAGGAAGGGCAGCAGGCCGGCAAAACCGAGGATCAGCGCCGGTCGCGGCACCTCGCCGAGGCGCGCCCTGTGCAGTGTCCCGATGCCCAGCCGCTCAGGCACCCTCGCCGGACCCGGGCTCCGAGTCGGCATCGGAGGCCGCACGCTCGCGCAGCCCGAGGACGCCGAGGCGCCGGCGCGCCAGATCGCGGTGGCGGTCGGTGATGTGGCCGGCGACGATGCGCACGGTGGCGAAGAGCACTGTGGCGTCGTCGGTGAAGCCGAGGCCGGCGACGAAATCCGGAATCAGGTCGCTCGGCACCACGAAGTAGGCGAGCGCGGCCAGCAACATGGCCTTGACCGGGCGCGGAGTCGCCGGGTCGAAGGCGCAGTAGTAGGCGCTGACGGCCTCCTCCAGGAAGGGCACTCGCCCGAAGCTGCGCCGGAGCTTGCCCCAGAAGCCGCGCTCGACCTTGGCCCGGTTGCGCTGCATGACCCGCGGTTCCTGCACTTTCGGATCGTTCGGCGGGTCGTAAGGAATCGTGTCTTGCCCGGTCATGGTCAAAGATATGGGCGCATTCGCACCGCTGCGCAACCGGGCGGCTCCTCCTCAACATAAGGTCAATATTTTCCGTATCTTGCCTCATCCTGAGGCGGCGCGACAGCACCGTCTCGAAGGACGTGGCAAGACGCTCGGACGGCTTTTCAGCAGCCTGTTAAGGGGTCGTCAGCCGAGATTTCGGTAGCGGCCGTCCTGCAGGGCCGGCACCGCAGCGCTGCTGTCCTCCTGGGCGGCTAGTTCCACGTCGTCGGGAAAGCCCGCCTCGATGAGCTCGCGTCCCGAGAGGCTGGTGCGCAGGGTGGCGGCCAACTCCTGCTTCAGCTCCAGGTAGGCGGCCTTGGCGGCGCGCGCCTCCGGCGACAGCGTGCCCTGCAGGCGCGCGATGACGGCGCCGGCGCCGAGCAGGTCCTCGATTGCCGGCCGCAGGCTGCCGCCCGGCCAATGCTCGCCGGCGGCAATGACGGCCACCCGCTTGCCGGCACCCTGGACCGCCGCGGCGACAGCGGTGGCGTTGCGCAGGCTGGCAGCAAACGCGGTCCTGTCCCGGAGCATGGTCGAAAGGGCCGAGCCGTTGGGCGAGGGCAGCACCAGGCGTGTGCCGGGTGAAAGCTTCTGCAGCGAGGCCGGCGACAGGCTCGGGCCGCCGGCCGCCTCGCGCCGCGGCTTCGCCAGCACGGCATCGCCGCTGCGCGCCAACGCGTCGGCACCATATTTCCCGAGAGGGAAGGGCAGCACCTCGGCACCGCGCGCCACCGCCACGTCCACTGCCGTGGTGAACGACAGCACGTCGAGCACGACGAAGACGTCGCAGGTGTCGTGCAGGTCGGTCAGGCCGGCACCGCCCCAGGCGAATTCAATCTGCAGATCGTTCATTGGCGCGGTCTTAGCGCGGATGCACTCTGCCTGTCGCTCAAAAAAAAAGCGGCCCGCGTGGGGCCGCTTCGCAAGCTGCGATCTATGCCGCCGTCAGGCGCTGGCGGCCCTGCTCAGGGGCGGCTTGTCGGAGGCGTCGTCGCCGGCCTTCTCTTCGGCGCCGAGGCAAGCCCGCCGGACCGCCTCTGTCCGCTCCAGTTCGCGCGCCAGGTCGCCGACCCGCTGGATGATCTCTTTCACAGTGGGCGCCGCGTTGTCGGCCTTGGCCTCGGCCGCTTCCACGGCGGGGGCGGCGTCTGCCTCGGCGGCTTCAGGCGCGGGCTCCGCCGGCTCGGCCTCGGTCGGAGCCGCCTCGGCAGCCATCCCGGCTTCGACCATCTCGTCCATCCCGGCCTCGGGCTCGAACGGCGGCATGCCTTCTGCGACAGCCTCGGCAAAGCCCTCGTCGCTGGCGTTCAGCTCGGCCATGGCGACAAAGATATCATCGACCTCTTCGGTCTCGCCCGCGGGCGTTTCGGCGTCGGCGTCGCTCGACTCCTCCATCTCCGCCGGCGCGTCCATCTCCGCCGTTTCGTCCAAGCCTTCGTCGGCCTCGGCGTTCGGCGCGTCGCTCAGGGCCTCGTCCGCCGGCATTTCTTCAACGGCCGTATCCTCGGCGAGCATTTCTTCCGCCGGATCGGCTTCCGACGCCGCGATTTCGGCATGAGTCTCCGCCTCGGCGCCTTCCGCCGCGGGCTCGATGACCATCGAGCCGTCGTCCTCCGCGGCCACCAACTCTTCGGCGTCGACCACGGCGTCGATCTCGGGTTCGGCGGCGCTCTCGGCCAGTTCTTCGCCCTCGACGGCTTCCTTGGCTGAGGTTCCACCGGCGGCAGTCACCAGAGTGCTGATGCGCGCCTCCAGGTTCTGCAGCGTCTTGGTGAAGGTCTTTTCCTCCACCGACCGCAGCACCGAGTGCAGCATGCCGCGCAGCTCCTCGTTTTCCTGGGTAAGGCGGCTGTTTTCGACCATCTGCTTTTCGATTTCGCCGCGCGCGGCCGCGAGCTGGGCCTCGATGGTCTCGATAAGACCGATCAGGCGCTCGCTGTAGTGGCGTTGCTGTTCGTCCATGAGGCCGAAACGCTGCTCAGCCGCCTCAACGCGCTCTCGAAGGTCATTGATTTCAGTCATGTGCTGGGGAATCCCTTAACTGCCGACCCGCGCAGCCTGCCAGGAAAAGGTAAGCTTTTCCCTAATGGCAACCTTTCATTTACCAAGGGTGTTAAGCTGCGGCATCCCGCCGCCGAACAGGCGCTTCAGGAATCCGTCCGGCTGGTCCGGTGGGCCTTGTCGCCCTCGATCAGTGTCCACTCGACGATGCGGCGCAGGACCTTGCCCGCCGCCTCGTCGAAGGCCTGGATGATTTCCGGCAGCCGGTCGGCCGAGGCGGTGATACGGGATTCAAAGGACTGCGAGGCGACGATGGCGCGCCGCGGCATCTGCACCAGCTTCACGTTGATACCGACCCAGGATTCCGGCAGGGCGCCATTGAAGTAGACCGCCTGCAGCTCCCTGAGCTCGGTCTTCAGGATGAAGTCGGCGCGCAGGCCGACGGCCTCGCGCCCGAGGGAGACGATTTTCTTGGAGTTCTCGAAGGACTCGACCATCAGGGTCTGGACCATCAGCGGCGCCCGGTCGGCCCAGCCGGAGCGCGCATAGTATTGCAGCTGCGTCGGGCTGCGCTGCAGGGCGATGCGCGTGGTGTTGAGGCCGGCGTCGGCCACTGGCGGCTCCAGCACCAGCTGCCAGTCGACCGTCGGCAGGTCGTCGCGGAAAGTGCTCTTCGGCGTCAGGCGAAAGAGCTCCGGCGGCGGGCCCTGGCCCGGCACCGACAGGCCGCAGCCGGGTGCCAGGGCGAGCAGCGGCAACGCGGCGAGCCTGCGCAGCAGGCGCCGGCGCTCCAGGCCGGCGTTGAAGAAGGCGTCGGGGGAGCCCGGATTGCTACTGTGCTTCATAGCCTTGCTGCTGATCTCCAAAGATGAAACGGGCGGGGTCGCGCTGCACTTCGGTGGTGATGCGGTTGAGCACCACGATGAGTTCGCGCGCCTCGGTCAGCAGCGTGCTCAGCTCGTAGAGTCCGGTGTTGGTGAAGTCGCGGATCGGCTCGCGGTTCTCCGCCAGCATCGCCTCCAACTGGCTGGTGGCGCCGCTCAGGTGGCCGGAAGTCTTCTCCAGGCTGGCGATCAGGCCGCGGGCGTCCTTGCTGGTTGCGGTGACCTCTCGGTCGATGCTGCCGGCCACGGATTGGAAGGAGGACAGAGTGCTGTCGGCCCGCGCGGTCAGCGTCTGCACGTTGGTTTGCAGCGAGCCGGCCATGGTCTCCAGACTGCCGGTCGCCTCGCGCAGGTTTTCCATGGTGGCGGCGGCGTCGGCGATCAGCTTCTCCACGTTGCCGCGGTTCTCCGCTATGGCGGCGGTCACCTCGGTGAGGTTGCCGATGAGCTGCTCGATGTTCTTCAGATTACGGTCGCTCATGAGGGCCTGGGCGCGCAACAACACCAGGTTCACGTTTTCCAGCATCTCCGGTGCGCCTTCCAGCACCTGTTCGAAGGACGAGTGGCCGGCCGGGATCTCGGCCAGCCTGTCTTCCGACAGCGGCTGCAGTGGCGGTGCCGTGGGCGAACCGCCGGTCAGCTGCACGTAGCGCCCGCCGGTCAGGCCTTCCAGCTCCAGGGTGGCCAGGCTGTCGGCGCGCACCGGCGTGCGCTTCTGCACCTCAATGGTGACGCGGATGGCAGTCGGCCGGTCGGGGTCGAGATCGACCGAGATGACCTCGCCGACACCCACCCCGTTGTAGCGCACGGGACTGCCTTCGCGCAGTCCGGTGACGGTGCTCTCGAAGACGATGTCGTAGCGGGCGTACACCTGCTCGAACTGGAATTTGGCGAGCCAGAGAACGAAGCCGAGCAGGCCGAAGGCCAGCAACAGCACGAAAAAGCCGACCATGATGTAGTTGGCGCGTGTCTCCATGGTGGGTCCTCAGGTCCCCTGTTCCGGCGTATGCTCCGGCGCGTCACTGCGACCCGCTTGCTGGGCGGCGCGTTCGGCGCTGCCCGCCGCGGCCCGTCCACGGGGGCCCCCGAAGTACGCCTGGATCCAGGGGTCTGGCTCGCGCATCAATTCCTCGATGGTGCCGACCTTAACACGTTTGTCCACTAGGACAGAAACCCGGTCGCAGATGGCGTAGAGCGAGTCGAGGTCGTGGGTGACCATGACCACGGTGAGGCCGAGGGCACGCTGCAGGTCACCGATCAGTCCGTCGAAATTGGCCGCACCGATCGGGTCGAGCCCCGCCGTCGGCTCGTCGAGGAAGAGGATATCGGCGTCGAGCGCCAGGGCCCGGGCAAGGCCGGCGCGCTTGCGCATGCCGCCGGAAAGCTCTGCCGGAAATTTGTAGGCTGCATCCGCCGGCAGGCCGACCATGGCGATCTTCAGCTCGATCAGTTCTTTCCTCAGTGCCGCCGGCAGATCGCTGTGCTCCTTCATCGGCACCTCGATGTTCTGCGCCACGGTGAGCGAGGAGAACAGGGCGCCGTCCTGGAATAATACCCCCCAGCGGGTCTGCATGGCGCGCGTCTGCGCGATGCTGAGGGTCGCGAGGTCGCGCCCGAACATCACGATCCGCCCGGCACGCTGCTTGTTGAGACCGACGACGGTGCGGATCAACACCGACTTGCCGGTACCCGAGCCGCCGACCACGCCCATTACCTCGCCTGCGCGCACCTGGAAGTCCAGGTTGTCGTGGATCACCGTCGGCCCGAACTGGGTGCGCAGGCCGGTGACGGAAAGGATCTCCTCACCGCGGCGGAGCTTCCCGCTGCCGATGAGCCCGGCGCCGTTGCCATCTCGAGTGCTTCCACCGGCCATCGTCAAATCCCGATGACCGAGAAGAAGATCGACAGCAGGGCGTCCAGCACGATGACCAGGAAGATCGCCTCGACTACCGCACGGGTGGTCTGGCGGCCGACGGACTCGGCGCTGCGCGAGACTTGCAGACCCTCGTAGCATCCGATCATGCTGATGATGAAGGCGAAGATCGGCGCCTTGATGATGCCGATCCAGAAGGTCCAGAGCGTGACGGCATCGTTCAGCTGGCGGGCGAACTGGAAGAACGAGATGTCCAGCACGATAGTCGCCATCACCGCGCCGCCGAGCAGGCCCATGAGGTCGGCGTAGAACGTCAGCAGCGGCAGCACCAGCACCAGGGCGAAGACCCGCGGTATGACCAGCACCTCCATGGGGTCGAGCCCCAGGGTGCGCATGGCGTCGACCTCCTCGTTCACCTTCATGGTGCCGATCTGGGCGGTGAAGGCGGAGCCGGAGCGTCCGGCCACGATGATGGCGGTCAAGAGGATGCCCATCTCACGCAGCACGCCGACGGCAACCAGGTTGACGGTGAAGATCTGCGCCCCGAAGCGCGCCAGTTGGTCGGCCCCCTGGTAGGCCAGCACGATGCCGACCAGGAAGGAGATCAGGCCGACGATGGGCAGTGCGTTGAGGCCGGTCTGCTCCATATGTGCGATCAGCGGCACCAGGCGGATGCGCCAGGGATGCAGCAGGGTTCGCACGAAGACCGTGACGGTGAGGCCGAGGAAGGACAGCAGGTCGACCGCTTCCCGACCGATGC
>WHTV01000070.1 GCA_009377535.1 Kiloniellaceae bacterium | reverse complement strand
CTGCAGGACGGCCGCGTCGTGAGCACCGCGGGATTCCTCGTCGACGCGCACCCGGACTACGGTTCCGCCTTCGGCGCGCTGCAGTGGCGCCTGCGCGGCATGGCGAGCGAGCCGGCGCTGCAGGGCCGGGGGCTCGGCGGCCAGGTGCTCGACTTCGGCATCGCGGAGATCGCCCGGCGCCTGGCCGCGGCCGGCGAGGACTCGGCGGCCCTGTGGTGCAACGGACGCAGCGGGGCGCAAGGCTTCTATGAACGCCACGGATTTACGCCCGTCGGCGACGTCTTCGAGACGCCGGGCACCGGGCCGCACTGTGTGTTCTGGCGGCGGGTCGCGACGGCTTAGGCGTTGCTAAAGTCCGTCGAGGAAGGACTTCAGGTGGCGGTTGAAGACTTCCGGCTGTTCCAGGCTCGGCAGGTGGGCGGTGCCGGGGATGACGGTACCGAGCGCGCGCGGGAGCGCCTGCACGAGGTGCACGCAGCGCTGCTGCAGGTGCGGGAAGTCGCCGTCGCCCCAGATCACCTGGGCTGGCAGGTCAAGCTCGGCAAGGCGCGCGTAGGCGGGGGGAAAGGCGGCCGGGTTGGTTTCCGACCCCGGGTCCGGCGCGTAGAGCGCGGCGGCGTTCATCGAGAGGAAGAGATCGCGCACCGCGCCGCCGACGCGGCCCTCCTCGCTGTTCGGGCCGTCCAGCCACATCCAGGCTTCCAGCAGGTTGATGCGATCGAGATCCTCGTCTTCCTCAGCCTCTTCCAGCATCTCCAGCAGGGCTTCCACCGCCGGCGGAAAGGCCTCCGGCGAGGGCGCGCCGGTCACCGCCGGTGCGACGAGAAAGAGCCCCGCCGCACGCTCCGGGTGGGTGAGCGCGAAGTCGATGGCGATGCGCGCGCCCTGGGAGCAGCCGACCAGCACGGCCGTATTGATGCCCAGCTGATCCAGCAGCGCCAGCAGGTCGTCGACATGGGAGTAGGTCTCCGCCTTGCCGCGCGTCTCGCCGAAGCCGCGGCGATCGTAGGCGACCACGCGGTGGCTTGGCGCGAAGGCGGTGAGCTGCTGCTGCCACATGCGCTTGTCGGCGACGCCGGCGTGCAGGAAGACCACGGTCGGCCTCAGCGCTTCCTCGCCGTTGGCCTCGACCCCGGCAAGACGTGCCTGGCCGCTGGTCACGGTGAAGTCCTTCTGCATCGGAAATCCTCTTGGAACGGGCGGGACGGGCCGCCTTTGCCGGCGGCGGTTCAGTCCTCGACTGTAAGCGCCTGAAGCAGGCCGGGAAAGTGCCGCGACAACTCGCTTTCGCCCAGCGTGGTGAGCGCCGCCTTGCGCGACGCGCGATCGCGGCGCAGCCACTTCGCCCGCAGCAAGCTCTCGGCCAGCGCCGCGCCGAGCGCACCGCCGAGATGCGGACGGCGCTCGCTCCAGTCGAGGCAGCAGCGCGCGAAGTGGCGCCGCTCACGCTCGGCCGCCGCCACGTCGACGCCGAGCCCTTCCAGGAAGGCACGGCCCTTCGGCCCGAGGCGGAAGTCACCCGCCTCGCGGCGCAGGAGGCGCCGCTTCAGCAGCGAGTCGGCCAGCGCGACGCCGAGCCGCCCGGCCAGGTGGTCGTAGCAGAAGCGCGCCGAGCGCAGTTCGCCGACGCGGCGCAGCTGGGCGCGGCGACGCTCCGGCACGCGGGCGTTGGGTGCGAGGTGACTGAGCGGCTCCAGCGCCTCGGCCACGGCGGGACCGGCCAGGCGGTAGTAGCGGTGGCGGCCCTGCTTCTCGACCGCCAGCAGGCCGGCCTCGGTCAGCTTCGCGAGGTGGCTGCTCGCCGTCTGCGGCGTCACCCCGGCGACGAAGGCCAGCTCGCTCGCGGTCTGCGCGCGGCCGTCCATCAGCGCCGCCATCATGTTGGCCCGCGCCGGCACGCCGATCAGCGCGCCGACCAGGGCAAAGGAAGGATCTACCGACATATTTCGATCATAGGCGAGGCGTGAGTGCGAAGCAAGTTAATGCAGACATACTTCGATGGAGAGCGAAGATTGCAGACATCGTGCCGCTGCGTTCTTGGGCCCTCGGGTCAAGCCCGAAGGTGACAGTGGAAGAGGTTGCCGCGCCGGCAGTTTCAGGAAAGAGAGGCGATCTCAGCCCTGCGGGGGGCGGATCATGCGGCCGAGGGGTTGGCCGCCGAAGAGGTGGAGGTGGAAGTGGGGCACCTCCTGGTGGCCGTGATGGCCGGTATTGGCGAGGATGCGGTAGCCGTCGTCGTCGAGGCCGAGATCCTTGGCGATCTTGCCGGCGGTGCGGAAGAAGCCGGCGATTTCCGCCTCCGGGGCCTGCTGCGAGAAGTCGGCGAAGGAAACGTAGGCGCCCTTGGGGATGACCAGCACGTGCACCTTGGTCTGTGGCTGGATGTCGTAGAAAGCGAGTACCTGGTCGTCCTCGTAGACCTTGTTGCAGGGAATCTCGCCGCGCAGGATCTTCGCAAAGACGTTGCTATCGTCGTAGGTCATCTCGCTCCTCCGCTTCGCTTGCGCGTTTGCCTCGCCCCGTCAGTCTTGCTTGCGGGAGGCCTTCTCGGCAATCCCGGAAATGCCCTTGCGGCCCTCCAGCGCGGCCCAGACCTCGGCCGGCTTCACGTCGCTGGCGGCCCAGAGCACCAGCAGGTGATAGAGCAGATCGGCGGACTCGTTGACGACGCCCTCCTTGCGCCCGCGCGTCGCCTCGATCACCGTCTCGACCGCTTCCTCGCCGAGCTTCTGGGCGACCTTGTCGAGGCCGCGGTGAAACAGCTTGGCGGTGTGCGACGTCTCGGGGTCGGCGCCGCGGCGGCTTTCGATGATCGCGTAGAGACTGTCGAGCACGGAGCCGTTGGGGGAACCAGGGGTCATGGCGGTCTCGTCTTTCCTTGGGAGGCGTAGCTAGCCGATCGGCCGCACCGGCAGGCCGTGGGCGGCGAGGCAGGCCTTGGCCTCGGCGATGGAGTAGGTGCCGAAGTGGAAGATCGAGGCGGCCAACACGGCGGAGGCATGGCCCTCGGTGATGCCCTCGGCCAGATGCGCCAGGGTGCCGACGCCCCCGGAGGCGATCACCGGCACCGGCACTGCGTCGGCCACGCTACGGGTCAGCGGCAGGTTGTAGCCCGCCTTGGTGCCGTCACGGTCCATCGAGGTCAGCAGGATCTCCCCGGCGCCCAGGTCGCACATGCGCTGCGACCATGCGACGGCATCGATGCCGGTCGCCTTGCGCCCGCCGTGGGTGAAGATCTCGAACTTCTCCGGCGCCACCGACTTGGCATCGACCGCCACCACGATGCACTGGCTGCCGAACTTCTCCGCCGCCTCGCGCACGAAGTCGGGATTGTGCACGGCGGCGGTGTTGATGGAGACCTTGTCGGCACCGGCCAGAAGAAGCTGCCGGATGTCCTCGAGACTGCGCACGCCGCCGCCGACGGTCAGCGGCATGAAGCAGTGCTCGGCCGTGCGGCGCACCACGTCGAGCAGGATGCCGCGCGCCTCGTGGCTTGCCGTGATGTCCAGAAAGCACAGCTCGTCGGCGCCGGCGGCGTCGTAGACCTGGGCCTGCGCCACCGGGTCGCCGGCGTCGACCAGATCGACGAAGTTCACGCCCTTCACCACGCGGCCGTCCTTCACGTCGAGGCAGGGGATGACGCGCACGGTAAGCATCAGGCGGCTCCGCTCGGTTCCCTCGCCAGCAGGGCGAGGGCCGCCGCCGGGTCGATGCGCCCGTCGTAGAGCGCCCGGCCGGAGATGACGCCTTCGATGCCGACCTCCCCGGCGATGGCGAGGAAGGCGGCGAGGTCATCGAGCGAGGCCACGCCGCCGGAGGCGATCACCGGCGTCTCCAGCGCCTCGGCCAGCGCGCAGGTCGCCGCCACGTTGGCGCCCTGGAGCGCGCCGTCGCGGTCGATGTCGGTGTAGACGATGGCGGCGGCGCCGGCATCCTCGAAGCGGCGCGCCAGGTCGAGCGCGGCGATTTCGCTGACCTCCGCCCAGCCCTCGACGGCGACCTTGCCGCCGCGCGCGTCGATGCCCAGCACCACCCGGCCGGGGAAGGCGCGGCAGGCCTGGCGCACCAGCTCGGGGTTCTTCACCGCTACGGTGCCGAGGATGACGCGGCGCACGCCGAGGTCGAGCCAGCGCTCGATGGTCGCCATGTCGCGGATGCCGCCGCCGAGCTGCACCGGCAGGTCGACGGCCGCGAGGATCGCCTCAACCGCCGGCGCATTGGCCGGACGCCCTTCGAAAGCGCCGTTGAGATCGACCAGGTGCAGCCACTCGAATCCGGCTGCGGCGAAGCTGCCGGCCTGGGCCGCCGGATCGTCGTTGAACACGGTGGCCGTCTTCATCTCGCCGCGCAGCAGGCGCACGGCTTGGCCGTCTTTCAGGTCGATGGCGGGAAACAGGATCATTTGGCGGGCGTGCCTTGCGGCAGGGCGCCGTTGCCGTGCAGGTCCTTGTAATAATAGAAGCCGGTCACCCAGGCGCCGTCGACCCAGGCATAGTGCGGGTGGGTGCCCCAGCGCACGAAATCGGCCGCCTCCACGACCTCGATGGCTCGGGCCTGGGTTTCACGCACGTCGAGGTTCAGGACGCGCAGGCCATTGGCGCGCGCAGCCTCCTCGACGCGGGCGGCCAGGCCGGGGGCGAGGCCGTGACCGCGTGCCCAGGGCGCCACGAAGAAGGTCGTGAGCTGGCCGGTCAGGCTCTGCGCCTCGTTGTTGCGCGGCGCGCGCACCAGCTGGGCGGAGCCGGCGATGGTGCCGTCGAGCCGGCCGACGAAAAGCTCGCGCTCCGGCACCAGCAGCACGCCCTGCCAGTAGGTTTCCATGGTCTGGCGCGGCGGCGGGTTCAGCCAACCGAAGCCGCCGCCTTGCAGGATCGCCGCCTCGGTCGCATCGCAGAGATCGTGCAGGTCGGGGCCGGCAAAGCCGGTCAAGCGGTCCATGGAAATGGTTGCCGCGGAGTCACTCACGTTCATGGACGCCACCTCAGGAAATTCGCAAGCAGTCGAAGGCCAACGGCCTGGCTCTTCTCCGGATGAAATTGGGTCCCGGCCAGGTTGTTGCGGCAGACCATTGCCGTCACCGGCCCCCCGTAGTCTACGCTCGCCAGCAGCTGCGCCGGGTCGTCCGGATGCAGGTGAAAGCTGTGCACGAAGTAGACATAGGGTTTGTCCCCGAAGCCTGCTACCAGGGGATGATTGTTGTCACGCAGGTTTAACTCGTTCCAGCCCATATGCGGCACTTTCAACGCCCCGGACGGCCCGGGCGTCGGTTGCAGCGCCACCACGTCGCCGGGAATCCAGCCGAAACCCGGGGTGATGCCGTGTTCCAGGCCGCGCGTCGCCATCAGCTGCATGCCGACGCAGATGCCGAGGAAGGGTTTGCCGGCGTCGATCACGGCCGCCTCCAGCGCCTCTACCATGCCGGGGATGGCATGGAGTCCGCGCCGGCAATCGCCGAAGGCGCCGACCCCGGGCAGCACCACCCGGTCGGCGCGGCTGAGCGCCGCGGGATCGTCGGTCACCACCACGGGGCCGCCGCCGGCCTCGGCGGCGGCGCGTTCCAGGGACTTGGCGGCCGAGCGCAGATTGCCCGAGCCATAGTCGATGATCACAACGGTCATCGCGGGACCTTTCGATCCTTCGCTGGGCGAGGCCCGCGGCGCCCTTGGGCGCCCGGGCCCGGCCGGATCGCTTAGAGAGAGCCCTTGGTGGAGGGCACGGCGTCGGCCTTGCGCGGATCGATCTGGATGGCCTCGCGCAGGGCACGGGCCAGACCCTTGAAGCAGGACTCGACGATGTGGTGGTTGTTCGTGCCGTAGAGATTCTCCACGTGCAGCGTCAGGCCCGCATGCTGGGCAAAGGCCTGGAACCACTCCTTGAACAGCTCGGTATCCATGGTGCCGAGCTTGTCGCGGCTGAAATCCACCTTCCAGACCAGGTAAGGCCGGTTGGAGGCGTCGAGCGCCACCCGGGTGAGGGTTTCGTCCATGGGAATCAGCGCCTGGCCGTAGCGCCAGATGCCCTTGCGCTCGCCGAGCGCTGCGCTCACCGCCTGGCCCAGCACGATGCCGCTGTCCTCGGTGGTGTGGTGGCCGTCGATATGCAGGTCGCCCTCAGCTTTCAGCGTGATGTCGATCAGGCTGTGGCGGGAGAGCTGTTCGAGCATGTGGTCAAGAAAACCGATGCCGGTCGTCACCTGATAGGTGCCGGCGCCGTCCAGATCGACCGTGGCGACGATCCTGGTTTCCTGCGTTTTCCGCTCTATGGTTGCCTGGCGCATATCGTCTCGCCCCGCCCGGAGAGCGGGTCCTTCGGCTACAGATCTCAAACGAAGGCGCCCTTTTATCAGGAAGGGGGGAGCGACGCCAGCACCGATGACAGGCGCCGGATTCCGGCCTCCCGTGGCGCGGCGGCCCGGCCTGCGGGCGGAAATGCGGCTTGACCCGGCCGTCCCTTTTGACCATTTGACAGTCCATGTCTCAGAACCCCTCCCAACACTGGCACGGCACTACGATCCTTTCGGTCCGCAAGGGCGGCCGGGTGGTGGTGGCCGGCGACGGCCAGGTCAGCTTCGGCAACACGGTCATGAAGTCCAACGCGCGCAAGGTGCGCCGCCTGGGCAAGGACAACGTGATCGCCGGCTTCGCCGGGGCGACGGCCGACGCCTTTACCCTGTTCGAGCGCCTGGAAGCCAAGCTCGAGACCTATCCCAACCAGCTGACCCGGGCCTGCGTCGAGCTGGCCAAGGACTGGCGCACAGACCGCTACCTGCGCCGCCTGGAGGCCATGTTGGCCGTGGCTGACGCCGAGACCTCCCTGGTGCTGACCGGCAACGGCGATGTGCTGGAGCCCGAGGACGGCCTCATCGGAATCGGCTCGGGTGGCTCCTTCGCGCTCTCGGCAGCGCGCGCCCTCATCGACGTCGATGCCCTGGACGCCGAGGCGATCGCCCGCAAGGCGATGAAGATTGCCGCCGACATCTGCATCTACACCAACCAGAATATCACCATCGAGAGCCTGCCCAGCAGCAGCGGAGAGCGCCATGGCTGAGGTAGCGGAAGCCATGAGCAACATGAGCAACAAGAACGAGTCCTCTTTCTTCACCCCGCGCGAGATCGTTTCGGAGCTGGATCGATTCATCATCGGCCAGAACGATGCCAAGCGCGCCGTGGCCATCGCCCTGCGCAACCGCTGGCGCCGCCAGCAGCTGCCGGAGGAGCTGCGCGAGGAGGTGCTGCCGAAAAACATCCTGATGATCGGCCCGACCGGCGTCGGCAAGACCGAGATCGCGCGCCGCCTGGCCAAGCTGGCCCAGGCGCCTTTCATCAAAGTCGAGGCCACCAAGTTCACCGAGGTCGGCTATGTCGGCCGGGATGTCGAGCAGATCATCCGCGATCTCACCGAGATCGCCATCCACATGACACGCGAGCGCCTGCGCCAGCAGGTCAAGGCGCAGGCCGAACTGCATGCCGAAGAGCGCGTGCTCGATGCCCTGGTCGGCACTTCGGCCAGCCCCGACACCCGCCAGAAGTTCCGCACCCGCCTGCGCCAGGGCGAACTGGACGACAAGGAAGTCGAGGTCGAGGTGCAGGAATCAGCCGGCATGCAGCTGCCGACCATGGACATCCCCGGCATGCCCGGCGCCTCCATGGGCATGCTGAACCTCGGCGACATCTTCGGCAAGGCGATGGGCGTGCGCACCAAGAAGCGCCGCATGCAGGTCGCCGAGTCCTATGAGGTACTGATCGCCGAGGAGAGCGACAAGCTGCTCGACGAGGAGACGGTCGTCTCCACCGCGATCCACTCGGTGGAGCAGAATGGCATCGTCTTCCTGGACGAGATCGACAAGATCACCGCGCGCTCCGAGCGCGGCGGCTCCGACGTCTCGCGCGAAGGCGTGCAGCGCGACCTGTTGCCGCTGATCGAGGGCACCACCGTGGCCACCAAGCACGGGCCGGTGCGCACCGACCACGTGCTGTTCATCGCCTCCGGCGCCTTCCACATGGCCAAGCCCTCCGACATGCTGGCCGAGCTGCAGGGCCGCCTGCCGATCCGCGTCGAGCTCGACGCGCTGACCCGCGACGACTTCAAGCGCATCCTCACCGAGCCGGAGAACAGCCTGATCCGCCAGTACAAGGCATTGATGGAGACCGAGGACGTGAAGCTCGATTTCGCCGAGGAGGCGATCGATGCCCTGGCCGACCTCTCGGCGGAGATCAACTCCTCGGTCGAGAACATCGGTGCGCGGCGCCTGCACACCGTGCTGGAGAAGCTGCTGGAGGAGATCTCCTTCACCGCCACCGACCGCGGCGGCGAGACGGTGACCATCGATGCCGAGATGGTGCGCAAGCGCGTCGGCGAACTGGCCAAGAACGCCGACCTTTCAAAGTTCATTCTCTAGGTTAGGTGTACAGCGTCCGCTTCCGCCGAGTTGTGAGGTTAGGAAGTGCCGGCGCCCTCTTCGGTCCCGGCGGTGCCGGCGGGGTCCAGATCCTTCAGCAGGCGATCGAGCTTGTCTTCCTCCAAGCCGGCGATGCGGTCGGCGAGCAGGTTGGCGAAGAGCGTCGCCTTCACGCTGAGGCCGGCGGTGTCCACCACCACCCGCGGATGAGAGAGGTCGGCCAGCCGCTGCAGTTCCTCGGCCTCGTCCCAGATGATGCCGAGGTATTGGCAGACCCGGTGCACGAAGCGCCGGCTCGGCTTGCCGCGGCGGCCGTGCTCCATGGCCGAGAGATAGGCGGGCGAGACCTGCAGGCCGGCCGCCATGTCCTTCAAGGCGAGGCCGCGCGCCGCGCGGATCGCCCGCAGCTTCTCGCCGAAGGGGGTCATGTCGGCTCCGACTCGTCGTAGAGGCCCTGCGCCCGGTGCCAGTCGGCCAGCGACTCCTCCGGGTAGCCGCCATAACAGTTGGTGCGCGCGGCATCGGCCGGCAGCTTCACCCAAGCCGGCTTCGATTCCAGCATGATGAAGACGTTCTCCGGCGCCGCCGGCAGGGGCGTGTCGATGGCCGAGGCGAAGGGGTGTACCAGGTCCGGCCAGCGCGGATCGTAGAGATAGAGCGCAGTGCCGCAGTGCTTGCAGAAATGCCGGCCGGCCGGGCTCGCCTCGTCCGGCGCTCCGGCGGTGCCGCGCGCGTGATAGACGGCGACGTGCTCCTCGCCGCTCACCTTCAAGGTGGCGAATTCGCCGGAGAGGTTGATGGCGTAGCCGCCGCCGCCCGCCGTCTTGCGGCAGATCGAGCAGTAGCAACGCATGAAAGGCACCGCGGCGCGCGAGAACACGGAGAAACTTACGGCGCCGCAGTGACAGGATCCTTGGAGCTGCGGCACGGCAGGGGCTCGCTGTCAGGGGCGGATAACCGGATCGGAGTTTAGCCGGTTCCGCCAAGGAAGGCGATTCCTCCTTGGGGGGACCCCGCAAGGGTTGCGCAGACGCCGGGCCTCAGCGCCGACGGCGCAGCAGCACGTAGAGCGCGCCGGTGCCGCCGTGCTTCTGCTGGGCATAGTCGAACGACAATACGCGCGCCCGGTTCGGTGCCTCGTTCAGCCAGCGCGGCACGGCGCCGCGCAGCACACCGCCTTCTTCCTTGTGCAGACCCTTGCCGGTGACCACCAGGACGCAGCGCTTACCGGCCATCTGGCTGTCGGCGAGGAAGGTCTCCAGCCGGCGGTGCGCCTCGGCCTGGTGCAAGCCGTGCAGGTCGAGGGTCGCCTCGAGGGGCAGCTTGCCGCGGCTGAGACGCTCGGCCTTGCGGCGGTCGAGCCCGTCACCGCGGCTGCCGTGGCTGAGCGGGGCCGGGGGCTGCTTCTTCGGCGCGGGCATGGTCTTGGCGTTGTGGCTGGCGGTGGCCGATCCGGCGCGGCGCTTCCGCGGCGCCGGCTGGTGGCCCGGCGCCTCGCCATGCAGATCGTCCTGCAGCAGTTCCGCCGCGCGCGAATACAGCCGGTCGCGGCCCGTCAGCGGCTTGATCTGCCCGGCGACGTGCTGCCAGAGGTGCCGGTCTTCGGCTGAGAGGCCGGCGCGCGGGGGCTTGCGTTTGCCGGTCATTCCGCGCCCCCGGTCTGGCTAGTCGCCGGTGCGGACCGCGTCGCGGTCGTCGACCAGCAGCACGTGGAGGCGGCGCGGGCCGTGGGCGCCGAGCAGAATGGTCTGCTCGATATCGCCGGTGCGCGACGGGCCGGTGATCATGTTCACGGCGCGCGGCATGACGCCACGGCCCTGGGCCGCGCGCAGTCGCTGCCAGGCTTCCTCGTAGGTGCCGATGATCTGCGAGGCGCGCAGTACCACGATGTGGTTCTCCGGCAGGAAGTTCAGGGTAACGGGCGCCTCCGGCCCGGAGGCCATCATCACCGTGCCGGTCTCGGCGATGCCGGCAAAGGCGCCGGTCAGCGAGGTGGCGTCCTCGGCCTCGGCGATGCCCTCCTCGACTTCCAGCAGGGGCTGGCTCTGCCAGGGCAGGGCGCGCAGGTCGTCGCGCGGCGCCATGCGCAGCTTCGGCGGCAGATTCTCGCCTTTCAGGTAGTCGGCGACGGCCTGCGGCACCGCGGCCTCGCTGGGCAGGCGTACCACGCTGGCCGAGAGTTCCTTCAGCATGCGTTCCATGAGGTCGAGTTGTTCCGCGTGCGGTAGCTGCGCGCGTTGCGGGACGAGGTTCGCCTGCGGTGCCGCCAGGCGTTGCTCCAGCAGCGCGCGGACTTCGGCGCTCGGCTGCTCGCGGCGCAGCGAGCGCCGCAGCGAGGAGAGGATCAATTGCTTGGCGGAACTCATCGGGGCGCCTTCCCGCTCTGCTTCTCGGCCCAGAGCTGCTGGAAGGTGCGACCCTCCGGCGCAGGGAAGTCGCGATGCTTGGTCCAGCCGCGCGCGAAGGGCAGGGCATCGAAGCGGCCGCTGGCACGCCCGAAGTAGCCGAGCAGACGTGCCTGCAGGCCCATCGCCACGTGATAGAGCTTTGGCCGCCGCGCGAAGAAGGCCCAGACGGCAAGGCCAGCGCGCACCGCCGTCGGACTCAGGTGCCGCTCGAACTCGCGCTCGCGCCAGTGGCGCATCATCTTCGGCAGCGGAATGCGCATCGGACAGACCGCTTCGCAACGCCCGCAGAAGGTCGAGGCATTGGGCAGATGCCCGGCCTCGTCGACGCCGATCAGGTTGGGCGTCAGCACCGCCCCCATGGGGCCGGGATAGACCCAGCCGTAGGCATGGCCGCCGACCGCGTGGTAGACCGGACAGTGGTTCATGCAGGCGCCGCAGCGGATGCAACGCAGCATGTCCTGGAACTGGCCGCCCAGCATGTTGGAACGCCCGTTGTCGAGCAGGATGACGTGGTATTCCTCCGGCCCGTCCGGATCGTCGGGCCGCCTGGGGCCGGTCGAGAAGGTGGTGTAGGAGGAGAACTCCTGTCCCGTGGCCGAGCGCGCCAGCACCCGCAGGATGGTGGAGACGTCCTCCAGGTTGGGGACGACCTTCTCCAGGCTGGCGACCACGATGTGGACGCGCGGCAGAGTCTGGGTCAGGTCGCCGTTGCCCTCGTTGGTGACGATGATCGAGGTGCCGGTCTCCGCCACCAGGAAGTTGGCGCCGGTGATGCCGACGTCGGCCTCCAGGAAGCGACGGCGCAGCATCTGGCGCGCCTCGGCGACCAGCTGCAGCGGCTCACTGAGCGGGCGCTCCGGCGGCAGCTCGCGGTGATGGTGGCGGAAGTCGGCCTCCACCTGCTCCTTGGTCAGGTGCACGGCGGGCGCGATGATGTGGCTCGGCGGCTCCTTGCGGAGCTGGATGATGTACTCGCCGAGGTCGGTCTCGACCACATCGAGCCCCGCTTCCTCCATCGCCTGGTTGAGGGCGATCTCCTCGGAGATCATGGACTTGCCCTTGGTCACCACGCGGGCATCGACCCGCCGGCAGATGTCGAGCACCGTCTTGCGTGCGTCCTCGGCCGTCGGCGCCCAGTGGACCTGGCCACCGCTGGCGATGACCTTCTCCTCGTAGCGTTCCAGGTAGAAGTCGAGGTTGGCGAGGGTGTGGTCCTTGATATCGCGGGAGGCGTCGCGCAGGTCGTCGAACTCCGGCAGGCGGTCGCGCGCCTTGGCGCGCTTGTCGATGAAGCCGGTCTTCACGTGCTTCATCGCCTTCTGCAGGGTCTGGTTGGCCAACGCGGCGCGGGCGTTGTCCTTGAAGTCTCGGGAGGTGCTCTGCATGGCTTCAGGCCCTCCGACGCGCCGGCTGGCCGATGGCCGGCTGGTCCGTCATGTCGGCCAGCACCTCGGCCACGTGGCGCACCTCGATGGCGGCGCCGCGGCGCTGCAGCTTGCCGGCCATGTTCATCAGGCAGCCGAGGTCGCCGGCCAGCAGGGTGTCGGCGCCGCTGGCGAGGATGTGGTCAGTCTTGGCGGTGACGATCTTGTTGGAGATGTCGGCGTACTTCACGCAGAAGGTGCCGCCGAAGCCGCAGCAGACGTCGCGCTCCACCATCTCGGTCAGTTCCACCCCCGGAATGGTCTGCAGCAGCTGGCGCGGCTGCGCCTGGATCCCGAGCTCACGCAGCCCCGAGCAGGAATCGTGGTAGGTCACCTTGCCGGCGAAGCGGGAGTCGACCGCGGTCATGCCGCGCAGGTCGGTGAGGAAGGAGACGAGCTCCCAGGTGCGGCCGGCCAGGTCTTCCGCCCTGTCCTTCCATTCTGGATCGGTATCAAACAGCGTCGGATAATGCTCTTTTATCATAGCAGCGCAGGAGCCTGACGGCGCCACCACGTAGTCGAAGCCCTGGAACGCCTTGATGGTCTGCTCGGCCAGCGCGCGGGTGTCGGCGCGGTCGCCAGAGTTGTAGGCCGGCTGCCCGCAGCAGGTCTGCGCCTGCGGCACCTCCACGCTGCAGCCGGCTGACTCCAGCAGCTTCACGGCAGCGAAGCCCACCGACGGCCGCATCATGTCGACCAGACAGGTCACGAAAAGCCCGACGCGCGGGCGCCCTTCAGGCATGGATGATCCTCCCATCTCCTTTGCGGGCGATAATGGTATTACCAATTTTGAAATGCAAGGCGTGGAGGCGCTTGTCGGAAAGGATCAGCGGGCGACCGATTGTGGTGGTTTCGCCGGGTTCACGATGATCATCGGCCCGGATATCCCCGGGTAGCCCGCCAACGCCGCACGCGCCGCCACCTCGTCTTCGAAACGCCGGGCCCGTGTGAAGCCGCCCAAATAGCGGGTATGGCGGGCGAACTCGAAATGACCGAGGTAGACGACTTGGCCTGCCGCGACGGAGAACATGTAGTTCTGCCCGACAGCCAGCTGCGCCCCCGGGTCGATATACTCCAGCGGATCGATGTAGACGTAGTGGCCCCTGACCATAGTGTGCCCCCATTTGTTCACATAGCGGTCCTTCTGCTGAACGTAGAGGGTTTTGGACGAGCCGGATCCTGCCGCCACCAGTGCGTAAGAGCCGGGCTCCACTCGCAGGACCTGGGCTGCGGGATAAGGGTCTGCGCGCTTCAGCCGAACGGATCCGCGGGTGAGGCTGGTGAATCCTTTGCCGCCAGGCACCAGACGCAGAGTCTTTGGGTCGAATTCCTGCCAGTGGAGCGTCAGGCTACGATCAGGGTCACGGAAATCCTCCTTCCACAGAGTGCTGCTGCCGAGAACGAGGATTGCCTTATCACTGGCGGCATCGAACCGGGCGGACGAGTCGATCGTGGCCGGCCCGGCGCAGGCGGACGCGAGAACCAGCGTCAGGAGCATGCCAGTGAGCGTCGGGAGAATTATCAGCATCCTGGGAGGCTACCTGTTCCGTCTGCAAGCTCACGTCGAGCGTCAACATGCCGCCCATAGTTTCGGGATAATCCGTCAGCGCCGCTCTCGCGTCGTCAGACTCGACGGAATGGTTCCGCACTGCGCATGGAAGTTTAGCGGTGCTGCCATTCATTTGGCCAGTGTTGGCACAACCTCGACGCTAAATATTTGTCTGGTAAAGCGCGCTGGTGGGGCTCAGCTCGCCCGGTCGCGGCGTTCGGCCACGCTCGCCGGTAAGAGGAGGTAGTAGCGCCCCTGTTGCTTCATGCGCCCGGCCTGCGCCAGGGCCGCCTCGCCGGAGCCCCAGAAGAAGTCGCCACGCACAGCGCCCTTGATGGCGCTGCCGACATCCTGAGCCACCATCAGGCGGCGCAGGGGTTTGTCGCTCGCCGGCCAGGTGGTGTCGAGATAGAGCGGCACGCCCAGCGGCAGCAGCGCAGAATCCACCGCCAGGCTGCGGCCGGGAGTCAGCGCCACGCCCTGGGCGCCGATCGGCCCCTCGCCGTCGATCGGCCGAAAGAAGATGTAGCGGGCGTTGCGCTGCATCATCTCCGCGGCTTTCTCCGGATTGGCGCGCAGCCAGTCGCGGATCGACTGCATGGAGGACTCCTGCCGCGAGACGATGTCTTCTTCGATGAGGGCGCGGCCGATGGCGTAGAAGGGATGGCCGTTGGAGCCGGCAAAGCCGACCCGCCGGCTGCGGCCGTCGGGCAGGATCACCCGGCCGGAGCCCTGCACATGAAGGAAGAACACGTCGACCGGATCGGAAGCCCAGAGCAGTTCCAGCCCGCGGCCCGCGAGAGCCCCGGCGTCGATCTGCTTGCGGGTCAGATAGGGCACCAGCCGTCCACCCTCGACCCGTCCGATCAGTTTCTCGCCGCGCAGGTCGGCGCGGAACAAGGCAAGGTCGACCGTCACGAGGTCGTCGGGAACGCGGTAGAGCGGGGTCGCGCCCGGCGTCTCGGGCCTCTCGGCCGCGTTTAGTTCGGCTTCGTAATATCCGGTGAAGAGGCCTTCGCGCTTGCCAGCATTGGAGACCGCGAAAGGCCGGAACTGCGCCTCCAGCGCGCCGCGCAGGGCCGCGTCGTCGCCGGCCGGGAGGCTTTCCAGGGCGGCACAGGGCGCCCGCCAGTCAGTTACCGTCCCGGCCAGGCCGTCGGGACCCAGCGGCCGGTCGTCGGGTTGCTTCGCCAGGCGCCCGCAGGAGCGCAGCAGCGCCGGCAGGGCCGCGCTCAGTTCGTCCGCCGTCCAACCCGGCAAGGCCTCGTAGTCGACCGGCTCCAGCAGCAGGGCCGGCCTTTCAGGTACCGCCTCGGCTTGCGGTGGAGGCGTTTCCTGCTGTTTGGTTTCCGGCTTGGCTTCTTCCGGCGGCGCCTCGCCATTGCAGCCAGCGAGCAGCCCGGCGAACATCAGCGCCGCCAGCCTGACGGAGCGCTTCACCGTCGGTTTCGTGCCCTGCGGCGGCATGGCGATCCCGATGCGGCCCACCAGGAAGTGCTCAATTGGGGCTGCGGGTGGCAACCAACGCCCAGTTGGGATCGCGGCTGCGGGTATTGCGGGCGAAGGTCCAGATGTCGGTGACCTTGGCGACGTGGTTGGGGTCTCCGTCGACGATGCGGCCCTCGGTATCCCGCGTTACGTTGACCTGCTCGGAGACGAACTTCACCGTGACGAAGGCCGTCTTCTGGCGCAGATCCGCCTCGATGATCTCTGCCGAGGTGATGCCGATCAGCGTGGTCTCCAATGTCTCCTTGGCTTCCTCGCGTTCCTTGATGGCGCCGGCGAAATCGTCGTAGACGTCATTGGCGAGGAGCGGACGCAGGGACTTGCTGTCACCAGCGGCGAAGGCGGCAATGACCATCTCGAAAGCGCCGCGCGCGCCGCCCAGGAATTGATCCTTATCGAAGGCCTGGTCGGCCAGCTTGATCTGGGTGAGCGCGGCGGCCAGCGGGGTGTCGGCGACCTCCGCCGCAACGGTTTCCGGCTGCGGCTCCTCCAGCAGATCCTCCTTCTCGAGCTGCCGGCCGGCCTTGCCGCGCTCGCCGGGCCGCTCGGGCAGCTTGACTATCTTGTCGTCGCCGACTTCCTTGGCGCGCTCCTCGGCCTGCTGAAAGGGATCGAGTTCCGGGCGTTCCTCATGCCCGGTCCGTTTCCCCAGCACCGAGCGGAGCTTGAAGATAAAAAAGGCTGCGACTGCAGCGAGAATGACTATCTCTATGAAATTGGCGTCGCTCATCCGCTCACAATCGTCGAGACGCGCTCCGGCGGGCCCAGGTTACGAGTTCCCGTGGCACCGGGTAGGACAAAAGGCGTCCGGCTGGCCTTGCCGCCGGGTCGTAGGCATTATGTAGGTAATTGGCAGGGAAAGAGCAAGCATGGCCCTGATTCTGCTGGCGGTCTTCATCGGGCTGCCACTCCTCGAGGTCGCCGTCTTCATCCAGGTCGGCGGCGCCATAGGCGTGTGGCCGACCATTGCGGCCACCATCGCCACCGCGCTGGCGGGCTCGCTGCTGTTGCGCGCCCAGGGACTGGCGGCGCTGACACGCGCCCGCGTCCAGATGGACCAAGGCCAATTGCCGGCCCGCGAGATGTTCGAGGGGCTCTGCCTGGTGCTGGCCGGCGCCCTCTTGCTGGTGCCGGGTTTCGTTACCGACGCCCTCGGCCTGCTGCTGTTCTTTCCGCCCTTCCGTGAACTGCTGCGCCGGCTGATCGCCCGCCACATCGCCGCCAAGGCGGCTCGCGGCGAGGCCCGCGTCTTCGTCGACGGCGTCGAGATCGACCCGCGCCGGCCGAACCCTCAACGACCGGAAGGGGGCGTTCGCGGCCGGGACGGTAAGGTGATCGACGGCGACTACGAGGACGTCACCCGGGAAGACGAGGGCGACGACGGAGACGACAGCGCCGCGCCACCGCGCAGGATCGGCCGATGATCCTGCTGCGCCATGGCCAATCCCACTTCAACGTCCACTTCGCCAAGACACGGGTGGATCCCGGCATCGTCGACCCGCAGCTGACCGAAGAAGGCGAGCGCCAGGCCCGCGAGGCCGGCGAGCGCCTCGCCGACTGCGGCGTCAAGCGGATCATCGCCAGCCCCTACTGGCGCACCCTGCACACCGCCGAGATCATCGCCGAGGCCCTTGGCCTGCCGGTCGCCATCGAGCCTGCCGTGCGCGAGCGCTACAGCTTCGTCTGCGACATCGGCAGCCACCGTCGCGATCTGTCGCAGCGCTGGCCCAGCTTCGGCTTCGGCGACCTGCCCGAGCGCTGGTGGCCGGAGGCGGAGGAGAGCGAGGAGGCCTTGGAGGTGCGCTGCCGTGGCTTCCGCGAGGCCCGGCTTGCCGCGCAGGACTGGGATGGCCTGCTGGTCGTCAGCCACTGGGGCTTCATCCGCGGGCTGACAGGCGAAGCCGTCGGCAACGGAGTGGGCCTGCGCTTCGACCCGCTCGCCGGCGCCGCGCTGCCCGCCTATTGAGGATTGGCGGCGGCAAGGCTTTCTCACCGCCGGCTTTCCGCCTGCCGGCTTGGTTGTCTGGTGCAGCGATCCGTGATAGCCAAGCGCGCCCGTGACAAGAGGAGCCGGAAATGGCCGAAGAAGCCGCGCAGCCGCCACTGACCATCAACACGCAGTACGTGAAGGACCACTCCTTCGAAAACCCCAACGCACCGTCCATCTATGGCACCCTGCGCTCGGAAAAGCCCGACATCAGCCTCTCCGTCGAGGTGACGCCGAAGCAGCTGCAGGACCAGGTATACGAGGTGGTGCTGGGTCTGCGGGCCTCGGCCAAGATCGGCGAGGCGACGGCCTTCATGGCGGAACTCGACTATGCGGCGGTGATCAGTCTGGCACCGGACCTCAGTGAAGAGGTGCGCGAGCGCCTGGTCATGGTCGAGGTGCCGCGCCATCTCTTTCCCTTCGCCCGGGCGATCCTCGCCGACGACACCCGCGACGGCGGCTTTCCGCCGCTGATGATGAGCCCGATCGACTTCGCGCAGCTCTACCTCAGCCGGCGCGCGCAGGCGCAGAGTGCGGACGGCGAAAGCGCCAAGGGCGAGGCGAACGGCCAGGCCTGAGCAGCCGGCGGGGTCGCCGCACGGGGCTTCAGGTCCGCCACAGCGGGTCCGACAGCTTTTCCAGCATGGCCGCGTGGGCGGCCTCTTCTTCGGGGCTTGCCGCGTGGGCGCGCGGCGGGCGGACTTCGCGCGCGCTGGGGGCGACAACCGCAATCCGGCTGCGCCGGCTTTCCAGGATGAGGCCCGGTTGGCGGCCGCCGCAGAGCTCGAGGTAGACTTCCGCCAGCAACTCGCAATCCAGCAGCGCGCCGTGGAAGGTGCGTGCCGAGTTGTCGACCTCGAATCGGCGGCAAAGGGCGTCAAGGCTGACCTGAGCGCCGGGAAAGCGCTTGCGCGCCAGCATCACGGAGTCGATGGCGCGCTCCGGGACAAGAGGATCCAAGCCGGCTTGGCGCAGTTCGGCATTGAGGAACTTCATGTCGAACGCGGCATTGTGGATCACCAGCTTGGCGTCGCCGATGAAGTCGAGAAAGGCCGGCGCGATCGCCGCGAACAGCGGCTTGTCCTTCAGGAAGTCGGCGCTGAGGCCGTGGATGCGCTCGGCCTCTTCCGGCATGTCGCGTTCGGGGTTGATGTATTCGCGGAAGGTGCGCCCGGTCGGCAGGTGGTGCAGCAACTCCAGCCCGGCGATCTCGACGATGCGGTGGCCGGAGGCCGGGTCGAGCCCGGTGGTTTCAGTGTCGAGCACGATTTCGCGCATCAGGGATTCCCTCTCATCGCGGCACCGGGGCCCCAGACCCCGCGGTGACGCCGCCCGCCGCCAGACTGCAACAGTCTGACGATGGCGGTGAGCCGGCGCAAGGTATGCGCCTTGTTCAACCCGGTCTGCACTACGAAGTCGGCGCGCCGGCGTTTTTCCGCATCGGGCAGCTGGCGGGCGAGGAGCGCCTGCATTTTCGCCTCGGTCATGCCGGGCCGCCGCAGCACCCGGGCCTGCTGGAGGAAGGCCGGCGCCGAAACGACGATGACCGCGTCGCAGAGCCGCTCGCCGCCGGTCTCGTAGAGCAGCGGGATATCCAGCACGGCCAGCCGCCGACGCAGCCGCGCCTGCTTGGCGAGAAAGTCCCGTGCCTCGGCGCGCACCAGCGGATGCAGGATCGCTTCGAGGCGCTTCAGCGCCGCCGCATCGCCCAGTACGCGCGTCGCGAGCAGGCCGCGGTCGATGGCCCCGTTCCGCGCCACACCGGGAAAGGCGGCCTCGACGGCGGCGACCGCTGCGCCGCCGCGCGCCAGCAGGCGGTGCACCGCAGCGTCGGCATCGTGCACCGGCAGGCCGAGGCGCCGCAGCATGGCCGCGGCGGTCGACTTACCCATGCCAATGGAGCCGGTGAGACCGATGACCCGCATGGAGGGGGCTCCTAGCCTTCGCCTAGCACGAAGGTGCGCAGTTCCTCCGTCACCTGCGGGTGCGGCCCGAACCAGGCGGCAAAACAGGGCCGGCCCTGATGCAGCAGCATGCCGAGGCCGTCGACCCCGACGCAGCCCCTGGCGCGCGCCGCCGCCAACAGAGCGGTCTCCAGCGGGCTGTAGACCAGGTCGGCGACCACGGCGCCGTCCGGCAGATCGTCGAGCGGCAGCTCGAGCGGCGGCTGGCCGCTCATGCCGAGGCTGGTCGAGTTCACCAGCAAACCGGCACCGGCCAGCGCCGCAGCCCGCTCTTCCCAGGCCAGCACGGTAATTGGCCCGCCGATGTCGGCGGCCAACTGCTCGGCGCGCGCCCGGTTGCGGTTGACCAGCCGCAGCTCCGGCACGCCGGCATCGAGCAGACCGACGGCCACGGCGCGGGCCCCGCCGCCGGCGCCGAGCAGCGTCGCCGGTGTCCGCTTGGCGGCCCAGACCGGCGCGGCGCCCTTCAGATTCTCCATGAAACCGAAGCTGTCGGTGTTGGTGCCGACAATCCTGTCATCCGCAAAAACCAGCAGGTTCACGGCGCCGATGCGCCGCGCGATGCCGTCCACCTCGTCGCAGAGCGCCAGCACCGACTGTTTGTGCGGAATGGTGACGTTGACACCGACGAGGCCGGCGGCGGCAAGGCCGCGCACCGCCGGTTCCATCTTCTCCGGTGCCACTGGCAGCGGCACGTAGGCACCGTCGATGCCGTGCTCGGCCAGCCAGTACCCGTGCAGGCGCGGTGAACGCGAGTGCGACACCGGCCAGCCGATGAGGCCCGCGACCTTCGCCTTTCCGGACAGCGCTTTTGCGGCAGAAGTCATGCAGGCAACGCCCTGTTCGATCTGAGAAAGTCCAGCAGCGGCAACAGCGGCAAGCCGAGAATGGTAAAGAAGTCGCCCTCTACCTTGGCGAAGAGCTGCGCGCCGAGGCCTTCGAGATGGTAGGCGCCCACCGAGGTTGTGACCGCCGGTCCCACTGCCGCCAGGTAGGCCTCGATGAAGGCATCGCTCAGGGTCCGCATGGTCAGTCGCGCCGCGGCGTTGTGGTGCCATATGCGGCTGCCGTTGCGCACCACGCAGACGGTGGTCCAGAGGGTGTGGGTCTTGCCGCTGAGGGCGCGTAGCTGCGCGGCGGCATGGTCGCGGTCGGGCGGCTTGTCGAACCACACCTCGTTGCAGGACAGCATCTGGTCGGCGCCGATCACCAGGGCGCCGGGGCACTTCGAGGCAACCCGCTGGGCCTTCAGCTCGGCGAGAGTCTCGGCGACCTGGGCCGGGGTGGCGCCCTCCGCCTTGAGCGCGGCCTTCATGCCCTCCTCGTCGACGGCGGCGGCCTGACAGCGCACTGCGAGGCCGGCCTCGGCGAGCAGGCGCGCGCGGGCCGTGCTGGCCGAGGCAAGCACCAGCAACGGCGCTCCCGCTGCCATCAACGGGGTCATGGTTGCAGGGGTCTTGGAAGCCGGCGACATCAGGTCTCGGCGCCGATGTGCTTGGCATAGTAGTTCATGATGGTGGCGGCGGTCTCTTCGATGGAACGACGCGTCACGTCGATCAGCGGCCAGCCATGCTCGACGCAGAAGCGTCTCGCCTGGGCGATCTCCTGGCGCACCGCCTCCAGGTTCACATAGTCGGTTTCCTCGCGGTCGTCGGTCAGCATGCGCAGGCGGTTCTGGCGCACCTGGACCAGGCTCGCCGGATCCTTGGTCAGGCCGACGATGAGTGGCCCGCGCGCCTGCAGCAGTTCTTCCGGCATGGGGCAGCCCGGCACCACGGGCACGTTGGCGCACTTGATGCCGCGGTTGGCGAGATACATGCAGGTCGGCGTCTTGGAGGTTCGCGACACCCCGACCAGGATGACGTCGGCCTTTTCGATGTCGTTGCTGTGCTGGCCGTCGTCGTGCGCCAGTGCGAAGGTCATGGCGTCCATGCGGCTGAAGTATTCCGCGTCGAGCACGTGCTGCAGGCCCGGCGTGCCGCGGATCTCGACGCCGAAGTAGTTCGCCAGGGTGTGGATCACCGGGTCCAACACCGGAATGCAGGGCAGGGCGAGGGTTGTGCAACAGCCGATCAGCTGGTCGCGCAGCTCGTGGTTCACCATGGTGTAGAGGACGGGGCCCGGATTGGCTTCGATGCCCTGCAGCACCTTGGTCATCATGCCGCCGGTGCGCACCAGGCTCCAGACGTGCTCGATCGGCTCGATGCCGCCGAACTGGACGAGGCAGGCACGCGCGACGGAGTTGATCGTCTCGCCGGTGGCGTCGGAGACCAGGTGGAGGTGATGGCTCGTCATTGCCCGCAGCTCCCTGGCGTGACGGCGAAAAGCTGTGCATGGCTTGTCCCGCGCCGTCTAGAGTCGGGGACAACTCGCCTCTTTCCAGGGTTGGTCAAAAAAGCGCTCACCATCACCTCGCGATGCTCCCGAGCCTTGCGGCGGTCGGGACAGATAACACGCACAGCCGTGCAGAACCCGGGCGAGGCCTTCGTCGGGCCCGCTTATCCCCGTTATCCCCTGAGTGCCGCTGCGGTGCAAGCCATGGTCCCTCACCCGCTTATGCCGCCGCCCGCCCACAGAAAGCATGCTCCCGTGACGGCTTGGGGACGAATTGCGGGACAGCCGGAAGGACAACGCAGATCCCCGGGACTCACAGGGATCAACTACAACAACCCAAGCTTTTAAATAATAAGTTTTTAAGGAAGATGTCTTTGCTCCGGCGCGTGAAAAGGTCATCTTGTCGGCCGACGGAGAGACGAAAAGCACTGCGAGGGACCCCCGATCGCCGCATGAACCAGGCCCCAAAGACCGTTGCCGCCACGAGGCACCCGACGAAGAAAATGCTGCGTGCCCTTGCCGGGGAAAGGCAGCAGAGGCCGCCGGTCTGGCTGATGCGCCAGGCCGGGCGCTATCTGCCGGAATACCGCGAGCTGCGTGCCAAGGCGAAGGGCTTCCTCGATCTCTGCTACACGCCTGATTTCGCCGTTGAGGCGACCCTGCAGCCGATCCGGCGCTTCGGCTTCGATGCCGCCATCCTGTTCTCCGATATCCTCGTGGTCCCCCATGCCCTCGGCCAGAAGGTGTGGTTCGAGGAGGGCCACGGGCCGCGCCTCGATGCGCTTGAGCAGCCGGGCGACCTGGCAAGGCTGTCGAAGGATCGTCTCCATGGGGCTCTGGCGCCGGTCTACGAGACCGTGAGACGTCTGAGCCGCGAGCTGCCAGCGGAGACCACGCTGATCGGCTTCGCCGGCGCGCCCTGGACGGTGGCGAGCTACATGCTGGAAGGCGGCTCCAGCAAGGATTTCGCCGCCGGCAAGCGCTGGGCCTACGGCGTACCGGAGGGCATGCAGAGCCTGATCGATCTGCTGGTGGAGGCCACCGGCGATTACCTGATCGCGCAGATCGATGCCGGCGCGGAGGTGGTGCAGATCTTCGATTCCTGGGCCGGGGTCTGGCCGGAAAGGCATCTCCGGCGCTGGTGCCTGGAGCCTACCCGGACGCTGGTTGGGCGGATCAAGGTCGAGCGTCCGGGCGTGCCGATCATCGTCTTCCCACGCGGTGCCGGGCTGCTCTATCAAACCTATGCAGAGGCTTGCGGCGCCGATGCCCTGGGGCTCGATACCACCGTGCCGCTCGGCTGGGCACAGCAGGTGCTCCAGCCCAGGATATGTGTGCAGGGCAACCTCGATCCCCAACTGCTGGTGGTCGGAGGGCAAGCCCTTCGTCAAGGGGTGGCGGAAATCCTCACGCTGCTGGGCGGTGGCCCTTTCGTGTTCAACCTGGGACACGGGATCGTGCCGGA
>WHTV01000006.1 GCA_009377535.1 Kiloniellaceae bacterium | reverse complement strand
TCGCCGCCGCCGTGCCGGAGCCCAGGGGCGAGCTGGACTACGTCAATCCCTACACCTTGCTGGTGGCGGTGGTGCTCTCTGCCCAGGCCACCGATGTCGGCGTGAACAAGGCCACGCGCGCGCTCTTCAAGGTGGTGCAGACGCCGCAGCAGATGCTGGCGCTCGGCGAAGCCGGCCTCAAGGATCACATCAAGTCCATCGGCCTGTTCAACGCCAAGGCCAGGAACGTCATCGCCCTCTCGCGCCTGCTCATCGAAGAGCACGACAGCGCGGTACCGCGTGACCGCGACGCCCTGGAGAGGCTGCCGGGGGTCGGCCGCAAGACCGCCAACGTGGTGATGAACATCGCCTTCGGGGAGCTGACCATCGCCGTCGACACCCACATCTTCCGGGTCGCCAACCGCACCGGCCTGGCGCCGGGCAAGACGCCGCTCGAGGTCGAGCGGAAGCTGGAGCAGGTGGTGCCGGCCGCGCGTAAGCTGCACGCCCACCACTGGCTGATCCTGCACGGCCGCTACATCTGCAAGGCGCGCAAGCCGGACTGCTTCGCCTGCGTGGTGAACGATCTCTGCGCCTTCAAGGGCAAGACGACACTGGAGGAGCCGCCCAGGAATCCGGGCTAGCTGACCGGCACCGCCTGGCGAGCGCGCAGCAATTGGTTGAGGCAGGGGCGCGGCGGCCGCACCGCCGCCGTAGCGTCGCGGGCTTCCAGGTAGGAGACGGCATAGCTTTGGCCGCGCGCGTAGAGCACCACGTCGAACACGCAGTCGCCGCCGACGTACTGCCAGATCTCCGCCGGGGCTTCGCGGCGGATCAGGTCGGGCGTGCCGAGCAGTGCGTTCACGCCGTCGCGGTCGAGGCCCATGAGTTGGGCGGGGTCGTCGTTAACCGGCGGCAGAGCCGCCACCTTGGGCGCCGGAGCCGGCGCGACAGGCATCGGCGCGGCGGCGGGTGCCGCGGCGGCGGCCTGGCCTGACGTGGCGGCGGGCGGCTCGCTGCGGCCGGTCTGGCAGGCGCTCAGCGCCAGGCCGGCAACGATCAGGAACGATCCGCCGCGCAGGATCCGCATCATGTCCTCTGCCACCTCAGCCGATCTGGCTCTTGCCGGCGCCGGGCGCGGGCTTGTCTCCGCCGGCGGAATCGCTGTTGTCGTGAGCCAGCTTCGGCCCCTCGCCGCTGGCGCGGCGCAGGCTGGCCTCGTCCAGCACGTCGACGTCGCCGCTCAGCCTGGCGCCGCGCGACAACTCCATCTCGGCATAGCGGATCTTGCCGCTGACCCGGCCGGTGGGCAGCACCACCAGCAGGCCGGTGACCGTCAGCTCGCCCTCGAAGGTGCCGCTGATCTCGCAGTCTTCGACCGTGGCATTGCCCCTGAACAGGCCGGGCTCGCTTATCTCCAAGCTGTGGCTGTCGCGCAGGTCGGCCTCGACCTTGCCTTCGACGACCAGCTTCTCGCAGGTCTTGATCTCGCCGGACAGGCAGATCTCGCGGCCGACCACCAGCTTGCGGCCCTCGACAGCCGAGGCGAGGCGGCCTTCGGCTCGCCGCGACTGGCTCTTCGGGGCCGGGCCGGTGCCGCTCGCGGTCGCCGATGCCTTGGCGCCCAGGGCCGAGCGCGGCTGGCCCTCGCTGCCGCCGGCCCCGCTGCCCGGCAGGCCGGCCGCCTCGGGCCGCTGCGGCGTGCCGGGCTCGCTGGGGGAGCTCGGACCTTTGCGTTTGCCAAACATGGGGTCTCATCCTTTCCGGTTGCCCGACGGCCGGTTCGTTGTTTTCTGCCCCGAGGATCGCAAGTCCGGGGCGGACCCGCAGTCTAGGGCGCAACCCTTACGATAAGGTTGGCGCCGCGCGGCGATGCAGCTCCTCGAAGACGTGCAGCATGAAGGCGGTCGCGATGATCGGGGTGGCCAGATTGACCAGTGGGATGGTCAGCAAGAAGGTGATAACGGCCCCCGCCAGGATCACGCGCCCGCGGAAATCGCGCCGCAGCCGCTTGGCCGCCGCCGGATCGAGCCGCCGGACAGCCACCATCTCAAAATATTCCCGCCCCAGCAAATAGCCGTTCAAAAGGTAGAAAAGCACCAGATTCAGGGGCGGTATCCAGATCAGCACCAAGTAGAGCGGCAGGACGAGTAAATTAAGAATTAAGGTTACTGCGACAAAGATGACGTTGCCGAAGAGAGCCTCGGCCAGCGGCTGCTGGCGGGCGACCGGCAGATCGGGGTAATAGCGGCGCTCCACCGCCTGGGCGATGTCGTCCAGCAGCAGCGCCATGATCGAGACCATGACCGCCGGAAACAGGAAGAAGGAGGCGACGGCAATGGCGCCGATGGCTGCGATATCGACCAGCCATTGCAGCACGGCAACCCAGAAGCCCTCGCCGATCCAGTCTCGCAGCCAGGCGACCAGCCCCTCTCCCGCCCAGTCCAGGGCAAACCAGGAGGCCAGCCAGACGGCGATGAAGGTGATGAAGGAATACAGCAGGCTTCGGTTGAAGACCCGGCGGAAGGCCGGATCGAAGGACTGGCTGAAGGCGCGCGACAGAGCTTTGAACATAATGCAGGTATTTAGAGCCTTGCGTAACCAAGTTAAAGCTATTCAGTCCTTGCACGGCAGACCCTCAAAAGGTGCGTCGGGCTTGCCGCGGCGCGCCTCGACCGCTAAAAGAGGCCGCGTCGCCAGGGTGTTTGCACGATTTAGCGGGTGTGCGAACTATTGCCAGCCGGGCCAGGGCGGACGGTGCGGGCTGTTGGAAAGAGCCCCCGTCCCCATTGCGACAGCTTTCCGCGACAGCGCAACCTCTTGATCTACGGTTATTCATGACTGCACAGACCCTCGATGTCGTCACCATCGGCAATGCCCTGGTGGATGTTCTCGCCAAGACGGATGACGCCTTCCTGGCGGCCCAGGATATTCCCAAGGGCAGCATGACGCTGATCGACGAGGCGCGCGCGCTGCACCTCTACGCCGCCATGGGCCCGGCGATCGAGGTTTCCGGCGGCTCAGCCGGCAATACCGCCACCGGGGTCGCCTCGCTCGGCGGCAGGGCGGCTTTCCTCGGCAAGGTGCGCGACGACCAGCTGGGCGCCATCTTCACCCACGACATCCGCGCCGCGGGCGTCGCCTTCGATGTGGCGCATGCCGTCGCCGGGCCGGCCACCGGGCGCTCGATGATCCTGGTGACCCCCGATGCGCACCGTTCCATGAACACCTTCCTCGGTGCCGCCGTCGACTTCGGCCCCGACGACGTGATCGAGGCCCAGGTCCAGGCCGCCGCCGTCACCTACATGGAAGGCTACCTCTGGGACTCGCCGAGCGCCAAGGCTGCCTTCCTGAAGGCCGCGCGCCTCGCCCACGCCGCCGGGCGCAAGATCTCCCTCACGCTCTCCGATCCCTTCCTGGTCAACCGCTACAAGGAAGAACTGAAGGATTTCGTCGAGAAGCATGTCGACATCGTGTTCGCCAACGAGGAAGAAGTCTGCGGCCTCTACGACGCCGCCAATTTCGACGCCGCCCTGCAGGCGGTGCGCGCCCACTGCGAGGTGGCGGCGCTGACCCGCAGCGAGAAGGGCGCAGTCATCGTCGCCGGCGAGGAGGTCCACGTGGTGGACGCCGCCGCCGTCGACAAGGTGGTCGATACCACCGGTGCCGGCGACCTCTTCGCCGCCGGCTTCCTCTTCGGCCTCACCAACGGCCATGGCCTCTACGACAGCGGGCGCATCGGTGCCCTTGCCGCCGCGGAGGTGATTTCCCACGTAGGTGCGAGGCCACAACTGAAACTGGCTGAGCTGGTTACCGCCGAGCTCGGCGCCTCGCAGGCCAAGAGGGCCTGAGACGCAACCTCCTCTTTATCGAAAGCTAAAGCAACACCATGACGGTCCAGGCGAACAAGATCCGCAACATCGCGATCATTGCCCACGTCGACCACGGCAAGACGACGCTCGTGGACGAGCTCTTGAAGCAGTCCGGTACCTACCAGTCGCACCAGCAGGTGACCGAGCGCGCGATGGACTCCAACGACCTGGAGCGCGAACGCGGCATCACCATCCTCGCCAAGTGCACGGCGGTCACTTGGGGCGGCACCAAGATCAACATCGTCGACACGCCGGGCCACGCTGATTTCGGCGGAGAGGTGGAGCGCATCCTCTCCATGGTCGACGGCGTGCTGCTGCTGGTCGACGCGGCCGAGGGACCGATGCCGCAGACCAAGTTCGTCACGGCCAAGGCGCTGGCGCGCGGCCTCAGGCCCATCGTGGTGGTGAACAAGGCCGACAAGCCCGACGCCCGCGCCCACTGGGTGCACGACCAGGTCTTCGACCTCTTCGTCGCGCTGGAGGCCTCCGACCCGCAGCTCGACTTTCCGACTCTCTTCGCCTCGGCCAAGCAGGGCTGGGCGGTCGCCGACCTGGAAGAGGAGCGCAAGGATCTCCACCAGCTCTTCGACCTCATCGTGAAGCACGTGCCGGCGCCGGTGGCCGATCCAGACGCGCCCTTCGCCATGCTGGCGACCACGCTGGAGGCCGACAACTTCCTCGGCCGCATCCTGACGGGGCGCATCCACAGCGGCACCGCCAAGCTCAACATGCCCGTGAAGGTGCTGCGCCGCGACGGCAAGCTGCTGGCCGGCGGCCGGCTCACTAAGATGCTGTCCTTCCAGGGACTGAAGCGCGTGTCCGTCGAGGAGGCGGCCGCCGGCGACATCATCGCCATCGCCGGTCTGAACGAGGCGACGGTGGCCGACACCATCTGCGCGCCGGAATATCCCACGGCACTGGAATCTCTGCCGGTCGACCCGCCGACCCTGGCCATGACCTTCTCGGTGAACGACTCGCCGCTGGCCGGCCAGGAGGGAGACAAGGTGACCTCGCGCATGATCCGCGACCGCCTGATGCGCGAGGCGGAGGGCAACGTCGCTTTCCGCATCACCGAGACCGCCGACAAGGATGCCTTCGAGGTGGCCGGGCGCGGCGAGCTGCAGCTCGGCGTGCTGATCGAGACCATGCGCCGCGAAGGCTTCGAGATCTCCATCTCCCGCCCGCGCGTGCTCTACCGCAACGATCCGGAGACCGGCCAGCGCCTGGAGCCGATGGAGGAGGTGCAGGTCGACGTCGACGACGACTACACCGGCGTGGTGGTCGAGAAGATGGGCCTGCGCAAGGCGGAGCTGACCGACATGCGGCCCTCCGGCGGCGGCAAGACCCGCGTCACCTTCCTGGCGCCGGCACGCGGCCTGATCGGTTATCACGGCGAGTTCCTCACCGATACCCGCGGCACCGGCATCATGCACCGGCTGTTCCACAGCTACGGTCCCCACAAGGGTCCGATCCAGGGCCGGCGCAACGGCGTGCTGATCTCCAACGGTACCGGCAAGGCGGTGCCCTATGCCCTGTGGAACCTGGAGGAGCGCGGCGAGATCTTCATCGATCCCGGCAAGCCGGTCTACGAGGGTATGGTCATCGGCGAGCACAGCCGCGGCAACGACCTCGAGGTCAACCCGATGAAGGCCAAGCAGCTGACCAACATGCGCGCCTCCGGCAAGGACGAGGCGGTGCGCCTGACGACGCCGCGGGTCATGAGCCTGGAACAGGCGCTGGCCTACATTGCCGACGACGAGCTGGTCGAGGTGACGCCGAAGTCGATCCGCCTGCGCAAGCGCCTGCTCGATCCGCACGCGCGCAAGAAGGAAAGCCGCCTGAAGGATGCCGGCTGACGAGCCAGTGGTGAAGCGCCGCTCCTGGGCGGAGGCCTTCGAGGTCTACCTGCACCCGCGCGTGCTGGGCATGCTGTTCCTCGGCTTTTCCGCCGGGCTGCCTTTCCTGCTGCTGTTCTCGACCCTGTCGCTCTGGCTGCGCGATGCAGAGGTGACTCGCACCGCGGTCGGCTTCTTCGCCTGGGTCGGCATCACTTTCTCCATCAAGGTGCTCTGGGCTCCTGTCATAGATCACCTTCCGGTGCCCTGGCTGACGGCAGCCATGGGAAAGCGCCGCAGCTGGATCCTGCTTGGGCAGATTGGAATCATCATCGGACTGCTTGCCGTCACGGTCATCAACCTGCAGGCAGTCCCAGCGATATCCCCCACCACGGGCCTCACCGAGATGACGTCGCCGGATCGCATCTGGGTGATTGCAGTAGCGCTGGCAGCCTTGTGGATTGCCTTTTTTTCGGCAACCCAGGACGTCGCCCTTGACGCTTACCGCATCGAGGCTGCCCCGAATGAACTGCAGGGCGGAATGGCGGCCACCTATCAGCTCGGATACCGCATCGGTTTGTTGGCTGCCGGTGCCGGCGCGCTCTATCTCGCCCAGTTCTGGTCATGGCAGGTCGCATACACGGTGATGGCCGCGCTCATGCTCATCGGCGTTGCCACCGTTTTCGTCATTCGCGAACCGGAATCGAGTCGCCCTGCGGGATCGATCTTGCAGGAAGAGCATGTGGCAGCCTTCATGGCCGCCCGCGCCCACTTGTCCGAGCGCCAGCGGCGCCTGGCCGGTTGGTTCTATGGCGCTGTGGCCTGCCCCTTCGCCGATTTCTTCCGCCGCAATGGTAAATTCGCCCTCGTGCTGCTGGGCTTCATTTCTGTGTATCGCTTGAGCGACATCACCATGGGCGTGATGGCCAACGTCTTCTATGACGATCTCGGTTTTACCAAGCTCGACATCGCCAATGTCAGCAAGACCTTCGGTGTCATTGTCAGCATCGTGGGCGTCCTGATCGGGGGGGTGCTGGTCGCCCGCTATGGCATCATGCGCGTACTCCTTTTGGGTGCCGTGCTGGTAGCCACCACCAACCTTTTGTTCGCCTATCTCGCCATACTGGGGGCGGACATCTGGTTCCTCGCGGTCACCATATCGGCGGACAACCTTTCGGCAGGGATCGCCGGGACGGCGTTCATTGCCTATCTTTCCAGCCTCACCAGCAGGAACTACACAGCAACCCAATACGCCCTCTTCTCCTCGCTTTTCACCCTCTTCGGCAAATTTGTGGCAGGCTTCTCCGGCGTGATCGTCGATTCCGAAGGCTACGTGTTTTTCTTTGTCTATGCGTCGGTGCTCGGCATCCCGGCGATTTTGCTGGTGCCCTATCTCATGTACCATCAGCGGCAGCAGGAGGGTTCTGCCACCCCGGTCCCCGAGGCGGTACATGAGCGACCGAGTTGACGATCGTATCGAGATTCACAGCGGCGACATCACGAAGCTGAAAGTCGACGCCATCGTCAATGCCGCCAACGCGCAACTGAGGCCCGGCGGCGGCGTCTGCGGCGCCATCCACCGCGCGGCCGGGCGCAACCTGCGCGAGGCCTGCGCCAGGATCGGCGGTTGCGAAACTGGACAGTCGGTGCACACCGAGGGTTTCGACCTGAAGGCCAAGTACGTGATCCATACCGTCGGTCCGGTGTGGCGCGGCGGCGGCGAGAACGAGGCGGCGCTGCTGGCGTCCTGCTACCGCACGGCCTTGAAGATCGCCAAGCAGATCGGAGCGGGCTCCATCGCCTTTCCCGCCATCTCCACCGGAGTCTACGGCTTTCCCCTTGATCGCGCGACGCAAGTGGCCGTCGCCACGGTGCGCGATTTCCTTGCCGGCGATGAGTCGATCCGGCGGGTGATCTTCTGCGTTTTCGGCCCGGAAGCCGAGGCTGCCTACCGGCGGGAATTGGGTATCTAACGCCGGGCGGGGCCGCTCAGGCGGCCGGGCGGTCCAGCGAGTAGCCGGCCGAGCGCACGGTGCGGATGAGATCGTCATCACCGTCCTGGTTCAGCGCCTTGCGCAGGCGGCGGATGTGCACGTCGACGGTGCGCGGTTCGACGTAAACGTCGCGGCCCCAAACCGAATCGAGCAGCTGCTCGCGGGTGAAGACGCGGCCGGGATGCTGCATGAGATGGCGCAGCAGGCGGAATTCCGTCGGGCCCAGGTGGATGTCCTGGCCATTACGCTTGACGCGGTGCGCCGCCAGGTCCATGGCGAGATCCGCGAAGGTCAGCATCTCGCTGCTGAGCTCCGGCTTGCTGCGGCGCAGCACGGCGTTGATGCGGGCGATCAGCTCGGCCGGCGAGAAGGGCTTGGTGATGTAGTCGTCGCAACCGCTGTCGAGGCCGCGCAGCTTGTCGGTCTCCTCGCCGCGTGCGGTCAGCATGATGATCGGCACACGGCGCGTGTCGGACTTGCTGCGCAGCTGGCGGCAGACCTCGATGCCCGACATCAGCGGCAACATCCAATCCAGCAGGATCAGATCGGGCACTTCCTCGGCGGCGGCGACCAGCGCTTCCTCACCGTCGCCGGCAGTGCCCACGCGGAAGCCCGAGCCCTCGAGATTGTACCGTAGCATCGTGACCAGGGCCTCTTGGTCCTCGACAATAAGAACAAGAGGTTTCACGCTTCCTCCTTCTTCTTCGTGCCGGCACCCCTATTGTTGCCGTCGTCGTCGGGATTGACCACCTGAAAACTCGACATGTCACCCTTGGGGCGGCCGCCGTGAATGCGCTTGCCGGTCGACAGGTAGTGCGTCGTCTCGGCGATGTTGGTGGCATGGTCGCCGATGCGCTCGATGTTCTTGGCGATGAACAGCAGATGCGTGCAGGGCGTGATGTTGCGCGGGTCCTCCATCATGTAGGTGAGCAGTTCGCGGAACAGCGCCGTGTACATTTCGTCGACTTCCTCGTCGCGATGCCAGACGTCGATCGCCCGGTTCGGATCGTGGTTGGCATAGGCGTCCAGCACGTCCTTGATGATCGCCTGCACCAGCTTGGCCATGCGCGGGATGGAACGGGCCGCCTCGTGCGGCGTCAGCTGGTTGAGCGCCAAAGTCCGCTTGGCGACGTTCTTGGCATAGTCGCCTATGCGCTCCAAGTCGCCGGAAATCTTCAGCGCCGAGATCACCTCGCGCAGGTCGTTGGCCATGGGCTGGCGCAGTGCCAGGGTGCGCACGGCGTTCTCGTCGAGCTCCAGGTCCATCTGGTCGATGGCCTCGTCGCCGGCCACGACTTTCCGCGCGAGATCGGAATCGCGCCGCACCAGTGCCTCGATGGCACTGGCCAGCTGCGCTTCGGCGACCCCGCCCATGCGCAGCACGACGGCGTTCAGTCGCTGCAGTTCTTCGTCGAATGACTTGACGATGTGTTCGCTGTTCATGCTTGCCTGTCCCTCAAGCCTGCCACGTGGCGGGCTGTTTCCTCGTAGAACTGCGTCAACCGAAGCGTCCGGTGATGTAGCCCTGGGTACGTTCGTCGTTCGGCATCGTGAAGATCTGCTCGGTCTCGCCCCACTCCACCAGGTTGCCCAGATGGAAGAAAGCGGTGCGCTGCGACACCCGCGCGGCCTGTTGCATCGAGTGCGTCACGATGACGATGGTGAAGTTCTCCCGCAGCTCGTCGATCAGCTCCTCGATCCTCGCCGTGGCGATGGGGTCGAGCGCCGAGCAGGGCTCGTCCATCAGGATGACTTCGGGATTGACCGCAATGGCGCGGGCGATGCAGAGACGCTGCTGCTGGCCGCCGGAAAGCCCGGTGCCGGGCTCCTTGAGGCGGTCTTTCACCTCGTTCCACAGGCCGGCACGCTTGAGCGAACCTTCGACGATCCCATCAAGCACGTCCTTGCTGCCCGCGAGCCCGTGGATTCTGGGTCCGTAGGCGACGTTGTCATAGATCGACTTCGGGAAGGGGTTGGGTTTCTGAAACACCATGCCGACCCGGGCGCGCAGCTGCACCACATCGAGCTCGCGGGCATAGATGTCCTGGCCGTCCAGGGTAATCTCGCCGGTCACGCGGCAGCCCTCGATGACATCGTTCATGCGGTTGATGCAGCGCAGGAAGGTCGACTTGCCGCAACCCGACGGTCCGATGAAGGAGACCACCTCGTTCTTGTGGATGTCGAGATCGATACCCTTCAGCGCGTGGGTTTCGCCGTAGTAGACGTGGACGTCTCGCGCGACCACGCGCGCCCGTGGCGCGGTTGTCGCGCTGAGGTTCGGTCCGCCGCGGGTGGCCGGGGAACTCTCCGGCTTGACCGCTTCCAGCACTTCGACTTCCGACATGGCTTGCGTTCCTTCTGGCTCGTCGTTGGCGTCGCCGGCGGGGCGGCCGGTGGCGCTACCCGCTACCATTTCCGCTCCAGTTTCTGGCGCAGGAAAATGGCGATGGCATTCATGATGATCAGGAACCCGATCAGCACCAGGATGGCGGCCGAGGTGCGCGCGACGAAGCCGCGCTCCGGCGAGTCCGCCCAGATGAAGATCTGAGTCGGCAGGGCCGTTGCCGGGTCGGTGAGGCCGCCGGGTGCCGAGGTGATGAAGGCGTTCATGCCGATCAGGAGCAAGGGTGCGGTCTCGCCAAGGGCCTGGGCCAGGCCGATGATGGTGCCGGTGAGAATGCCCGGCATGGCCAGCGGCAGCACGTGGTGCATGACCACCTGGTGGCGCGACGCCCCGATGCCGAAGGCAGCCTCGCGGATCGACGGGGGCACCGCCTTCAGCGCGGCGCGGGTCGCGATGATGATGGTCGGCAGGGTCATCAGCGAGAGCACCATGCCGCCGACCAGAGGGGCCGAGCGCGGCAGTCCGAAGAATCCAATGAAGACGGCCAGGCCAAGCAGGCCGAAGACCACCGAAGGCACCGCAGCGAGGTTGTTGATATTCACCTCGATGAGGTCCGACCAGCGGTTCTTCCGTGCGAACTCCTCCAGGTAGATGGCGGCGGCGATACCGACCGGAAAGCTGATCAGAAAGCAGACCAGCAAGGCATAGAAGGAGCCGACCAGGGCGCCGGCGAGCCCGGCCATTTCCGGGAAGCGGCTGTCGGCGGCAGTGAAGAGAGTCCAGTTGAACGGCGCCGAGATCAGGCCGCGCTCCAGCAGCTGGTCGTAGTAGCCGATCTGCAGATCGCTGACGCGGCGCTGCGCCTCCGGCACGTCGCGCGGCGTGATGCCCTTGTGGAACTGGTCGATCGGATCCGCAAAGGGGACGGAGATCGACACTGTCTGCCCGATGAGCGAGGGGTTCGACACTACACGGTCGCGCAGCATGAAGGGGGCGCCGGAGCTCAGCATATCGAGATAGGCGCGCTGTTTGGTGCGGCTCATCTCCCCCGGCATCAGATCCTGGAAGGCATCGCGCACCAGCTTGCGGTAGTTGCCGCCGCCGACATTGTCAGGCTCGACGGCGTCGGGATCGACATAGATCTCCAACGGCACCATGGTCTGCACGAAGGCCGAATGGCCGGAGAGGATCAGCGATCCGAGCAGCACGGCTAGCAGGCCGATGGCAAGCCCGATGGCGCCTATCCCATAGAGCCGCAGGCGCCTGTCCGCCGCATGTCGACGCTTGATGTGCAGGCGCGCGGAATCGGAAAACCAATCGTGCGTTTCGGAAATGTCGCGGCTGGCCATCAGTCGTACTTCTCCCGATATTTCTGCACGATCCGCAGCGCGATGACGTTGAGCCCGAGCGTCGTCAGGAACAGCACCAGGCCCAGCGCGAAGGCGGCCAGGGTCTTGGGATTGTCGAACTCGGTGTCACCGATCAGCAGGGTGACGATCTGCACCGTGACCGTGGTGACGGAATCCAGGGGATTGACGGTCATCTTGGCAATCAGGCCAGCGGCCATGACGACGATCATGGTCTCGCCGATGGCACGGCTCAGCGCCAGCAGTACGCCACCCATGATGCCGGGCAGGGCTGCGGGCAGCAGCACTTGGCGGATGGTCTCGGCCTTGGTCGCGCCCATCGCGTAGGAGCCGTCGCGCAGGCTGCGCGGCACGGCATTGAGCGCATCATCCGACAGCGAGGAAATGAAGGGAATGATCATGATGCCCATGACGCCGCCGGCCGCCAGGGCGCTGTTGGGTGCGACGTCCAGGCCGATGGCCGCGCCGAAGGCGCGCATCGCCGGCGCCACGGTGAGCACCGCGAAGAAGCCGTAGACCACGGTCGGAATGCCGGCCAGGATTTCGAGCAGCGGCTTGACCGTAGTGCGCAGGCGGGGGCCCGAATACTGGGCGAGATAGATGGCCGCCAGCAGACCGACCGGCACCGCGAAGGTCATCGCGATGAAGGCGACGAGCAGGGTTCCGAGGAAAACCGGCACCGCGCCGAAAGCACCGTGGCCGGCCACCTGGTCTGCTCGGATGGCGATCTGCGGCTCCCAGTTCAGGCCGAACAGGAACTCGCCGAGAGGAATGCGTTCGAAGAAACGGAAGGCTTCGAAGAGCAGCGAGGCGACGATGCCCAGGGTGGTCACGATGGCGACCACGGCACAGGCGATCATCAGGACGTCGAGAATGCGCTCGACGCCGTGTCGGGCGCGAAAATCGGGGTGAACTCTCTGGCGCGTCAGAAGCAGGCCGAGCAGGCCCAGCGCGGCGCAGGTCGCGACCATGGCCCAGCCCGCGAGGCTACCCCAGGTCTTGAGCCGCGCGGCGGCCGCGACAAGTTCCGGCCTGGGATCGCCGAAGACCTGGCCGTTGGCGATGCTACGGATTTCGCTGATCACCAGCGACCGGCGGGCATCGTCGAGGCCGGCGGTGATGTGTTCTGGCAGACCGGCCAGGATCAGGTAGTCGATCACCGAGTCCTGCAGCAACAGCCAGGCCAGGGCAAGCAACAAGGCGGGCAGGCCGACCCAGAGGGCGACGAAGGTCCCGTGATAGGCGGGCAGCGAGTGGCTGTGGACGCCGCTCTCGGCGGCCATGGCAACCACGCGCCGGCGCGCTGTGAGGAAGCCGATGAAGCCCAGGACGACGAGCGCCAGGATCACGAGTTCGAGCATTGGCCTGCCGGAAGAAAAACGATTGGCGAAAGTTCCTGCAACCCCTTGCGAAGGCCGCCGCGGTATCTGACCGCCGACGGCCTTCCATGCAAGGGCGGGGTTACTGCCCCATGAAGCGGCCCATGTGCTTGCCGTTCAGGACGGCATCCTGCACTTCCGTCCGCTTGTCGTCGGAGAGGGCGACCAGACCCCGCTCGGCCAGGTAGCCGTCCGGCCCCAGGGACGCTTCGCTCATGTACTCCTCGACGAACTCGTTGAGCCCGGGGATCACGCCGCGATGGGCATTCTTGATGTAGATGAACAGCGGGCGCGAGACGCCGTAGTCGCCGCTTGCGATGGTGTCGACGTTTGGCTCCACGCCGTTCACCTTCACCGCCTGCAGCGTGTCCTGGTTCTCATAGAGGAAGGAGTAACCGAAGATGCCGTAGGACGCCGGATCGGAGTTCAGCCGCTGGACGATCAGGTTGTCGTTCTCGCCGGCTTCGATGAAGGGACCGTCCTGCCGCATGCGGCTGCAGACGTCCTTCATGCGGTCCTTGTCGAGCGCCTTGATTTCGTCGAAGGCGGCGCAGCCCTCTTCCATTACCAGCTCGACGAAGGCGTCGCGGGTGCCGCTGGTCGGCGGCGGGCCGAAAACCTGGATCTGCATGTCGGGCAGGCTGGAGTCGATTTCGCTCCACTTCTTATACGGGTTGGCAACCACCTTGCCGTCCTGCGGCACCTCGGCGGCCAGAGCCAGGAAGAGCTCTTCCTTGCTGAGGTCGAGGGCCGTGCCTTTGCGCGATACCGCGATGGACAGGCCGTCGTAGCCGAGCAGCGCCTCGGCGACACTCTCGACGCCGTTCTTCTGGCAGAGCTCGTACTCCGACTTCTTCATGGCGCGCGAGGCGCCGGTCATGTCGGCGTGGTCGGCGCCGACGCCCTGGCAGAAGATCTTCATGCCGCCGCCGGTGCCTGTCGACTCTACCACCGGGGCGGAGAAGCTGGCCTTGTTGGCGAACTCTTCGGAAACCGCCTGGGTGTAGGGGAACACCGTCGAGGAGCCGACGATGCGGATTTGGTCACGCGCTTCGGCAACGGCCGGCGCAGCCATGGCGAGACCGGCAAGGGCCGCTACGGCGAGCTTGTTGTTGATCACGAGGAGTACCTCCACTGAATGCCCATTGGTGAAACTCTGTGCATTGTCGCTCGACGTCCAACTCGATGGTCCTGGACGTCGGGGATGCTGCAATGCTGTCGCCGGCCTTGTGCCGACGGGGGTCAAACTAGGAGCAGACAGCGATGCTATTACTACAGTCGTGTTACAGTTACGTGACACAAGCGGGCGCTGCGTCGGGAGATCCGGGAAAAGCTACGGAATCTGGGGACGCCGAGCGGGGAGGCCGGCGTCGAAGAAAAAGCTTTCTGCGTCTCGGCGCCGTCGCGGTCCCCGGCTAGGAAGCCTGGGGTGTGGCCAGGGCAGCCGGCTTTTCTACCGCCGCGGGCAGATAGACCGAGAAAGTGGCGCCTTCGTCGGGGCGGCTTTCAATTTCCAGCACCCCGCGGTGGCGGTTGATGATGTGCTTGACGATGGCAAGGCCCAGGCCGGTGCCGCCGAGCCGGCGCGAACGCCGGCTGTCGACCCGGTAGAAGCGCTCGGTGAGCCGCGGGATGTGCTCGCGCTCGATGCCCTCGCCCTCGTTGAAGACGGAGATCTTGATCCCGGCGCGGCCGAGCCGGCGCTCCCCCGCGCCGCCCTTGGCCAGGGGCCGCGCGGAGACCCGGATCACCGTGTTGTCCTCGCCGTATTTCACCGCGTTGTCGAGCAGGTTCTGAAACACCTGGGTCAGCTCGTCGCGGTCGCCGACCGCAGGCGGCAGGGCGTCGGCGGCGATCTCGACGCGCATGCCACGCCGCGCCGCCTCCAATTCCAGGGTGGAGGCGACCGAGCGCAGGATCTGTCCGACGTCGCTCTGGCTGCTGGGGGCCGTGTGCTCCTGCAGCTCGATGCGCGATAGCGACAGCAGGTCGTCGACCAGCCGAGACATGCGGTGGGACTGTTCTTCCATGATCTTCAGGAAGCGCTCCCGCGCCTCGGCGTCATCGCGGGCCGGGCCGCGCAGGGTCTCGATGAAGCCGATCAGGCTGGTCAGCGGCGTGCGCAGCTCGTGCGAGACGTTGGCCACGAAGTCGGCGCGCATGCGCTCGCTCTGCTTCACGCCCGTCAGGTCGTAGAGCGCGATCATCACGCTGGCCTGCGCGTGCGCCGCCGCTGGCAGGCGCAATACCCGCGCGGCCATGGCCCGCTCGACCTTGCCGGGGATGGTGAACGCCACGGCCTCCTGCTCGCCGCCTCTCAGCACCGCGTCGACGGCGGCCAGCAGGTCGGGATTGCGGATACCGAGGGCCAGCTCGCGGCCGCTGAGGTCGTGGCCCAGCAGGGACTCCGCGGCGGGGTTGAGGCGCAGCACCCGGCGGTTCTGGCCGACCAGGATCAGCGGGTCGGGCAGCCCAGCCAGCACCGCGGCATTCATCACCATGGTGTCTTCCAGGTCGCGGCGACGCTCGCGCTGCTCGCGCGCGGTCTCGGCGATGGCCTGGCTGAGACCCGGCGACAGCAGGTCGCCGCCGGTCGGCGCCGTCGGTAACGGACGGTCGTCGTCGGTCGCGCGCAGGCGCTGCAGGTAGCGGGTCAGCGCCCGCACGCGGCGGAAGTGCCGGTTCAGCATCACCGCCATCAGCGCCAGCACCGCGCCGGCGCACAGCGCGGCAGTGCCGAGCGAGATCGCGCCTGCGATCAGCAGCCCGAACAGCACCGCCACCGCCGGCAGGCAGAGCACCGCCGTGGCCAGCAGCAGGCGGACCCAATCCGGTTTCGGATCGGCGGTGGACGCTATCTCGTTCCTGTGCTCCGGTGCGGCCTCGCTCATACTGCTCCTTCGGTCCCCCAGGTGCGTGATACGATGGGATTACAAGCTTAGCATGCAGCCATCGCGGTGCCCGTGAAGCTTTTGCAAAGCCCGCCTTAGTCCTGCGCCTGTGCCTCGTGGGCGGCCAGGGCAGCGGCGGTGACCAGGTCGTTCACGGTGGCGCCCAGCTGCACCACCTGGGCCGGCTTGTCGAGGCCGCTGAGAATCGGGCCGATGACGGTGCCACCGGCTGCCTGCTGCATCAGCTTGGCGGTGATGTTGGCGCTGTGCAGGCCCGGCATGACCAGCACATTGGCCGGCCCGGTAAGCCGCGAGACGGGATAGAGCTCCTGCATCAGCGGGTAGTTCAGTGCCACGTTGGCCTGCATTTCGCCGTCGTACTCGAAGTCCGGCGCGCGCTGGTCCAGCAGATGGACGGCATCGCGGATGCGCTGGGCCGCCGGGTGCCAAGGATTGCCGAAGTTGGAATAGGACAGCAGGGCGACGCGCGGCTCGTGACCCATGGCGCGGGCATGGGCGGCCGACTGCTGGGCGATGTCGGCCAGCTGCTCGGCGCTCGGCAGCTCGTGCACCGAGGTGTCGGCGACGAAGAGGGCGCGACCGCGCACCACCATGATGGAGAGGCCGAAGACGCGCTGCTTGTCCTTGGGATCGATGGCACGGCGGATGTCTTCGTAGGCGACCCCGAAGCTACGCGTCAGGCCGGTCACCATGGCGTCGGCCTCGCTGCAGGCCACCATGCAGGCTGCGAAGACGTTGCGGTTCTGGTTCACCATGCGCTGGCAGTCGCGCTTCAGCAAGCCCTGCCGGCCGAGGCGCTGGTAGAGGTAGTCGACGTAGCGCGCGTTGTCCTTCGACAGGCGTGCGTTATGGATCTCCAGATTCGAGCTTTCCAGGCCGATGGACTGCATGGTCTCGATCACGCGCTCTTCGCGGCCGACCAGCACCGGCGTGCCGTAACCGGCCTGCTGGAAGGCCAGCGCCGCGCGGATGGTGCGCTCCTCCTCGCCCTCGGCGAAGACCACGCGCTTGGGCTGTTCGCGCACCTTGTCGAAGATGCGCTGCAGGCTGGAGGCCGTCGGGTCGAGGCGTGCCGAGAGTTGTTGCCCGTAGGCGTGCAGGTCTTCGATCGGCTTGCGTGCGACGCCGCTTTCCATGGCCGCCTTGGCGACCGCCATGGGCACCGCAACGATGAGGCGCGGATCGAAGGGCGCCGGAATGATGTAGTTGCGCCCGTAGCGCAGCGTCTTGCTCTCGTAGGCGCGCGCCACCTCGTCGGGCACGTCTTCGCGGGCCAGCGCCGCCAGCGCCTCGGCGGCGGCGATCTTCATCGTCATGTTGATGGTCGAGGCGCGCACGTCCAGCGCGCCGCGGAAGATGTAGGGAAAGCCCAGCACGTTGTTGATCTGGTTCGGATAGTCGGAGCGCCCGGTGGCCACGATGGCATCGTCGCGCAGCGTGGCGATCTCCTCCGGCGTGATCTCCGGGTCCGGGTTGGCCATGGCGAAGACGATCGGCTGATCGGCCATGGAGCCGATCATCTCCGGCGTGAAGGCGCCCTTCACCGAAAGGCCCATGCAGACGTCCGCCCCTTTCATCGCGTCGTCGAGCGTGCGCAGCTTACTGTCAACCGCATGGGCCGACTTCCACTGGTTCATGCCTTCCTGGCGGCCGCGATAGATGACGCCGCGGGTGTCGCAGAGCAGCACGGAGTCGTGCGGCACGCCCAATGCCTTGATCAGTTCGGCGCAGGCGATGCCCGCCGCACCGGCGCCGTTGATCACCACCTTCACGTCGGACATCTGCCGGCCGGTCAGCGCCAGGGCGTTAATGAAGCCGGCGGCGGTGATGATGGCGGTGCCGTGCTGGTCGTCATGGAAGACGGGGATGTCCATCAGCTCCTTCAGGCGCTCCTCGATGACGAAGCACTCCGGCGCCTTGATGTCTTCCAGATTGACGCCGCCCCAGGACTTGCCGAGAAAGCGCACGCAGTTGACGAACTCCTCGACGTCGCGGGTGTCGACCTCCAGGTCGATGCCGTCGATGTCGGCGAAGCGCTTGAACAGCACCGCCTTGCCTTCCATCACCGGCTTGGCCGCCTGGGCGCCGAGGTCGCCGAGGCCGAGCACGGCGGTGCCGTTGGAGACGATGGCGACGATGTTGCCCTTGGCGGTGTAGTCGTAGGCCTTGGACTCGTCCTCGGCGATCTTCAGGCAGGGCGCGGCGACGCCGGGCGAGTAGGCGAGGGAGAGATCGCGCTGGGTGGTCAGCGGCTTGGTCGCCTGGATCTCGAACTTGCCGGGCCGGCCGGAGGCGTGCAGATCCAGGGCTTCCTGGTCTGTGATGCGATTCTTGTCCATGGCTTTCCTCCGCGGCGGCCCACCGTTTCCGGCGGGTTGCCGGCGACCTGCTTCAAGGGCCTGATTTTCCGGAAACATTAGAGAGGCCGGCCAGGGCCGTCAAAGGCCGGGGACGGCCGGCGGGCAGCGCTATCTCACGTGGCGGTGCACGTCGTTGGCGCCATGACGGGCGAGCAGCGCCTCGGCCTGCTTGGCCTCGGCCTCGTCGGCGACCCGGACCCAGAGCAGGATGGCGCCGGATTCCAGGGCGCGGGCGAAGGCCTCGGTATGGGGCGTTGCGCGTACTTCCTCCAGCAGGTCGACCAAAGCCGCGCCGGTGAGGCCCGCAGCCAGGGCGCCGGCCACGGCGACGCCGACCGGCCCGGAGGCGAGCGCGATCAGGCCCGCCGCGGTCAGCGGGCCGACGTAGTGGATCTCGCCGACCAGCCCGGCCAGGGATTCCTGCCAGGCCTCGCTCGGCTTGCCGGCGGCGCTCAGCGATTCGTGGGTGTCCAGCACGGAGATGTCGTCGTGGTCGAAGCCGGCGGCGCCCAGGGCCTCGACCGCCGCGGTGAAACTCTCCCGTGTCGCGAAGTTGCCCGCCACCTCGATCGTCACGTCGTCGCTGAAACCCTGCGTCCTTTGCGCCACGTCCTGCGTCTCCCCGATTGAATGTCTCGCGTGGCCACCTTCCTTGCCTTCGGTCCGGGGGCCTGTGATAACCTCAGTCAAAGTAAAGCTTACCGATTGATGACCGCACAAGCAGCGACTTCCCGCAACGACGCCCCCCCTGCGCCCGGCGCCCAGCCGGCATCTCCCCCTGCGCCCGGCGTCACGCCAATGATGGCGCAATACCTGGAGATCAAGCAGGCGCATCCCGGCTGCCTGCTGTTCTATCGCATGGGCGACTTCTACGAGCTGTTCTTCCAGGATGCCGAGCAGGCTTCGGCGGCGCTCGATATCGCCCTGACCAAACGCGGCCAGCACCTGGGCGAGGACATCCCCATGTGCGGTGTGCCGGTGCATTCAGCCGACGGCTACCTGGCCCGCCTCATCCGCAAGGGCTTCAAGGTGGCGGTCTGCGAGCAGATCGAGGACCCGGCCGAAGCCAAGAAGCGCGGCGGCAAATCGGTGGTGAAGCGCGCCGTGGTGCGTGTGGTGACGCCCGGCACCATTACCGAGGACGAGTTGCTCGACGCCCGTGCGCACAACTACCTGGCCGCGCTGGCCGAGGCAGGCGGCGAGCTCGGCCTCGCCTGGCTCGACATCTCGACCGGCGCCTTCTTGGCCCAGCCGGTGACGCCCGCGGGCCTCGCCGCGACGCTGGCCCGTCTCGCCCCCGGCGAGCTGGTGCTGGCCGACAGACTGCTGGAGCGGGCAGGCAGCATGGAAGGCGGCGCCTTCGAGGCCTTCGGCGCTCTGAAAGACCGGCTGACGCCGCTGCCCGCCGCGCGCTTCGACAGCGCCAACGGCGCGCGCCGCCTGGAGGAGATCTTCGAGGTGAAGGCCCTCGATGCCTTCGGCGCCTTCGGCCGTGCAGAGCTGGCGGCCGCCGGCGCCCTGGTCGACTACGTGGCACTGACCCAGAAAGGCCGCCTGCCCCGCCTGCTGGCGCCGCGGCGCCTCGCCGCCGGGGCGGTGATGGAGATCGACGCGGCGACGCGGCGCAACCTGGAACTCACCGAGGCGCTGACCGGGGGGCGCGCCGGGTCGCTGCTCGCCGCCCTCGATCGCACGGTGACCGGCGCCGGCGCGCGCCTGCTGGCGACGCGGCTCTCGGCGCCGCTCACCGACCCGGCGGCGATCGCCGCGCGCCACGACCTCGTCGCCCACTTCATCGACGCGGAGGGGCTGCGCCAGGATCTGCGCGCCCGGCTACGCCGCTGCCCCGACATCGAGCGCGCCCTTTCCCGCCTCAGCCTGGGTCGCGGCGGCCCGCGCGACCTGGCGGCGATCCGCGACGCCCTGGCCGTGGCGACGCAGCTGCGCGGCCTGCTGCAGCAGGGCGACCGTGCGCCGGCTTTGCTCGCCGAAGCCGTCCGCGACCTCGGCCTGCACGACACCCTCATCGGCCGTCTCGCCCGCGCCCTGGCGCCCGAGCCGCCGATGCTGGCGCGCGACGGGGGCGCCATCGCCGCCGGCTACGACGAGAACCTGGACGAGCTGCGCGGCCTGCGCGACGACAGCCGCAAACTGATCGCCGGCCTGCAGCAGAACTACGCGCGCGAAAGCGGCGTCTCCTCGCTGAAGATCAAGCACAACAACGTCCTCGGCTACTTCATCGAGGTGACGCCGACCCACGCCGATAAGATCGCGACGGGGCCGGAGAGCCCCTTCATCCACCGCCAGACGCTGGCCTCGGCGAAGCGTTTTTCCACCGTGGAGCTGTCGGAGCTGGAGCAGAAGATCGCCAGCGCCGCCGAGCGCGCCCTCGCCCTCGAGCTGCAACTGGTCCATGACCTGGTTGGCGAGGTGCTGCAACGCGCCGAGGGGATCGGCCTGGCGGCGCGCGCCCTGGCCATACTCGACGTCGCCGCCGCCCTGGCCGACCTGGCGGTGGCGGCGCGCTGGTGCCGCCCGCGCATCGACGGCTCGACCGCCTTCCACATCACGGCCGGGCGCCATCCGGCGGTCGAGGCGGCCCTGGCCGCGGCGCAGCAAAGCGGCTTCGTCGCCAACGACTGCCGCTTGGAAGACGGCAGTGACGGAATGGGCAGGATTTGGCTGGTGACCGGCCCCAACATGGCTGGCAAGTCCACCTTCCTGCGCCAGAATGCCCTCATCGCCGTGCTGGCGCAGATGGGCAGCTACGTGCCGGCGGAGGCTGCCCACATCGGGGTCGTCGATCGCCTGTTCTCCCGCGTCGGCGCCGCCGACGACCTCGCGCGCGGACGCTCCACCTTCATGGTGGAGATGGTGGAGACCGCCGCCATCCTCAATCAGGCGGGACCGCGCGCCCTCGTCATCCTCGACGAGATCGGCCGCGGCACGGCGACCTTCGACGGGCTTTCCATTGCCTGGGCCTGCCTGGAGCACCTGCACGAGGTGAACGCCTGCCGCGCGCTCTTCGCCACCCACTACCACGAGCTGACCAGCCTCTCGGCGAAGCTCGCCTCGCTTGCCTGCCATACCATGCGGGTGAAGGAATGGCAGGGCGACGTCATCTTCCTGCACGAGGTGACGGCGGGGGCGGCCGACCGCTCCTACGGCATCCACGTGGCCAAGCTCGCCGGCGTGCCGAAGGCAGCCATTTCCCGGGCCGAGGCGGTGCTTGCCACCCTGGAGCGGGGCGAGCAGGCCGGCGCGCTGACGCGGCTGGCCGATGACCTGCCGCTGTTCGCCGCGACCGCCGCCAAGGCGGCCGAGCCGGCAGCCAAGGCCAGCGCGTTGGAAACCGCCCTGAACGAGATCAATCCCGACGCGCTCACCCCGCGCGAGGCGCTTGAATTGCTTTACCACCTAAAGGAACTGTCGGAGAGCTAGGGTGCCGGCGCGGGAACGCTGACCTGCTGCGGCTCGCCGAGTTGGTCGCGGTAGCTCAGCACCACGCGCCAATCGCGGTAGCCCTCCGCGTAGGCCGCCGGGTCGGTGAGCGGGATTTCCGCCGTCATGCGCTGACTGCGCCGCGTGGTCTCGCCGCCGCGAAAAAGATAGCCGAGGGAGATGTGGGGCCGAATGCCGCTGGAGGAGCCGCCGCTGGCGCCGACGCCAAGGCCGGGTCCGGCGTTGCCGCCGCTGCCTTCCTCGCGGGTGATCAGCTCCCGCTCGCGCGCCGGGGTTTCGTGGCCGGCGGGGTCGACGAGCACAGCGGCGGTGATCTCGCGGGCGGGCGGGATGTCGCTGATCTCCAGCCGCAGCGTCTCGCCCTCCACGCGGGTGGCGACATGCATCGGCCGGGGCGCGTCGGCACCGCCGGCGCAGCCGGTCAGCAGGCCAGCGAGCAGCAGCGCAATCGTATGCCCATGAAGCGAGCTTAAGACGGCGTGGAGGATTCCTGCCATAGTAGTCGATATCTAGGATAAAAGCGCGTGGTTTACAGGGGGCGGGCGGGTCAGTAAGCCTGCGACGGCACCGGGCCCTGGAAATCCCTCCGACAAGGGCCGATGTGAAGGACAGCATGCCCAGCAGCCTCGATCTCGATCACGCCGCGCCCGGTCAGGTGCGGGCCAAGGCTTCCGCGGACCCGACGGAATCCCCGGACTGGGCTGGCGAAGACACCGTCGCCGGCACCCAGGTCGACAATCCCCGTGCCATCGTCAACCGGCGCCGACTGTCCGCGCGCCTGGAGCAGATCTTCCGGGAGACCTCGGTCGGCCCGGAGCAGCGTGCTGCCGTCCTGGCGCTGATGAAAGAGGCGCTGGCCGCCGGGCGTGCCGAAGTGCGCCGCCGCTTCGAGGACGACTTTGCCAGCGGCACCATGACGGTGCGTGCCGAGGCCTATCTCATCGACCAGCTGATCCGCGTGGTCTACGACCACGTCGGCCAGCGGCTCTATCCCCTCGCCAACCCTTCGACCGGCGAACGGCTGTCGTTGATCGCCGTCGGTGGCTATGGGCGTGGCGAGCTGGCGCCGCAGTCCGACATCGATCTGCTGTTCCTGCTGCCCTACAAGCTGACCCCGCGCAGCGAGCAGGTGATCGAGGAGATCCTCTACCTGCTGTGGGACATGGGCTTCAAGGTCGGCCACTCGACGCGGTCGGTGAACGAGTGTCTTCGCCTGGCCAAAGGCGACGTCACCATCTGCACCGCCTTGTTGGAAGCGCGCTGGCTGTGGGGCGACCAAGCGCTCTACCGCGAGCTGCGCCAGCGCTTCCAGCGCGACGTGCAGTCGGGTGGCGCCACCAAGTTCATCGAGGCGAAGCTCGGCGAACGCAAGGGTCGCCACGACCGCTTCGGCGGCTCGCGCTACCAGCTCGAACCCAACATCAAGGAGGGCAAGGGGGGTCTGCGCGACCTGCACACCCTCTTCTGGATCGCCAAGTTCCTCTACAACGTCGACGACATCGCGACGCTCGTGCAGCGCAAGGTGTTCACCGCCGCCGAGGTGCGCAGCTTTGAGAAGGCGCAGAATTTCCTCTGGACCCTGCGCTGCCAGATGCACTACCTCTCCGGCCGCGCCGACGAGCGGCTGACCTTCGATATGCAGAAGGAGATCGCGCCGCGCATGGGCTTCACCCCCCACGCTGGCCTGATGGACGTCGAGCGTTTCATGAAGCGCTACTTCCTCGTCGCCAAGGAGGTCGGCGATCTGACGCGTATCTTCTGCGCGGTCATCGAGGCCGAGCACAACAGGCGCTCGCGCTTTCGCCTGCCGACCCTGAAGCGCCGCCGCAAGGTGGAGGGCTTCGGGTTGGAGGGCGACCGCCTCACGGTGCCCTCGCCCGAGGTCTTCACCGAGAACCCGGTGGAGCTGTTGCGCATCTTCCAGGTCGCCCAGAAGCACGACCTCGACATCCATCCCGAAGCCTTGCGTGCGGTTACCCGCAACCTGAAACTGGTCGACGGCAAGCTGCGCGAGGACCCCAGGGCCAACGCCCTCTTCCTCGACATGCTGACCTCGGAAAAAGGTCCGGAGACCACGCTACGCCGCCTCAACGAGGCCGGCGTGTTCGGCCGCTTCCTGCCGGACTTCGGGCGCGTGGTGGCGCAGATGCAGTACAACATGTACCACCACTATACGGTGGACGAGCATACGATTTTCGCCATCGGCATCCTGCATGCCATCGAGCAGGGGCGCCTCGCCGAGGTGGCGCCGATCGCCAGCGAGGTGGTGCACAAGGTGCTGTCGCGCCGCGTGCTCTACATGGCGGTGCTGCTGCACGACATCGCCAAGGGCCGTCAGGGCGACCACTCGGAGCTCGGCGCCAAGGTGGCAAAGAAGGTCTGTCCGCGCCTCGGCCTCGATGCGGCGGAGACCGAGACCGTCGCCTGGCTGGTGCTGCACCATCTGGCCATGAGCGATACCGCCTTCAAGCGCGACATCGACGACCCCAAGACGATCCGCGACTTCGGCGACCTGGTGCAGTCACCCGAACGCCTGCGCCTGCTGCTTGTGCTGACCGTCGCCGACATCCGCGCCGTCGGCCCCAACGTTTGGAATGCCTGGAAGGCGTCGCTGCTGCGCGACCTTTACTGGCGCACTGAATCGCTGCTCTCCGGTGGCCTCGCCGCGGAAGGGCGCGACGCCCGCGTGAAGGCCGCCAAGGAGGAGCTGAAGGAGAAGCTGAAGGAGGCCGGCTGGTCGGCCAAGGACATCGCCGCCCACCTGCGCCGCGGCTATCCCTCCTACTGGAGCGGCCTCGATAGCGACACCCATCTGCGCCATGCGCGCATGGTGCGCGAGGCCGAGGCGAGCGGCGCGCCGCTGACCATCGACACCCGGATCGACCGCTACCGCCAGGCCACCGAGGTGACGGTCTATACCCCCGACCACCCCGGCCTGTTCAGCCGCATCGCCGGCGCCATGGCGGTGGCCGGCGCCTCGATCACCGCGGCGCGCATCTTCACCCTGTCGAACGGCATGGCGCTCGACTCCTTCTATGTCGAGGACGCCCACGGCGGCGCTTTCGACCAGCCGGGCAAGTTGGCGCGGCTGTCGTCGACCATCGAGCAGTCGCTGGCCGGACGCCTCAGACCCTTGCAGGAACTGGAGGCCCAGCAGTCGCCGATCCCCAGCCGCTTCAAGGTCTTCAAGGTCTCGCCGCGGGTGCTCATCGACGACAAGGCGAGCCGCAGCCATACGGTAATCGAGGTCAACGGCCGCGACCGTCCCGGCTTGCTCTATCTGGTGACCCAGACGCTGACGCGCCTCAATCTGATGATCAAGTCGGCGCGCATCGCCACCTACGGCGAGCGCGCGGTCGACGTGTTCTACGTGCAGGACGCGCTCGGCAGCAAGATCGAGAGCAAGCCGAAGCTGCGCGCCATCGAGAAGAAGCTGCTCACGGTGCTGGAGGACGGCGACTGCGCAGCAATCACCAAGCCGGCGAAGAAGCCGCCGGCGAAGAAGGCCGAGGCGCCTAAGAGCGTCGCCCGCAAGGCCACCACCGTCAGGTCCGGCACCCGCAAGGTGCCGACACGCAAGTCACGTTAGCCGCTGCGGTGATCCCTTCAAGCGTTTCGCTGTTTGCAGTTTCGCCACATTTCTCTAAGTACTCTGGGGCATGAGCCTCGTCCGTTCCGTCGCCACCGTCGGGGGCTATACTGGCATCAGCCGGATCCTCGGCTTCGTACGCGACATCCTGATCGCCAACGTGGTCGGCGCCAGCCCCGTGGCCGACGCCTTCTTCGCTGCCTTTCGACTGCCCAACCTGTTCCGCCGCCTCTTTGCCGAGGGCGCATTCAACGCCGCCTTCGTGCCGCTTTTCGCGCGCCGCCTGGAGCAGGAGGGCGAGGCGGCCGCGCGGCGCTTCGCCGAGGAGGCGCTGTCGGTGCTGGTCACCGCGTTGCTGGTGCTCTCAGCCGTCTGCATGGCGGGCATGCCGTGGTTCATCTACCTCATTGGCTCGGGCTTCTCGCAGAACCCGGAAAAGCTCGCCCTCGCCATCGACCTCACGCGCATCACCTTTCCCTACCTGCTGTTCATGGCAGTGGTGGCGCTGCTGAGCGGCATCCTGAACTCGCTCTACCGCTTCGCGGCGGCGGCAGCAGCGCCGATTTTGCTCAACGTGATCTTCATCGCCGCCCTGGTGGCGGTGCTGCCGTTCTTCAGCGAAGTGCCGGGCCACGTCATGGCCTGGGCGGTCTGCGTCTCGGGCGCGGCGCAGTTGCTCTTCCTGGTGGTGGCCGCCAAGCGGGCCGGCATGGCCCTGCGCCTGCCGCGCCCGCGCATGACGCCCGGCGTGAAGCGCCTGCTGGCCCTGATGCTGCCGGGCATGCTTTCGGCCGGCGCCCTGCAGATCAACATCTTCGTCGGCTCCTCCATCGCCTCCTGGCAGGAGGGCGCTTTCTCCTTCCTCTACTACGCCGACCGGGTCTATCAGCTGCCGCTCGGCCTCATCGGCATCGCCATCGGCATCGTCCTGCTGCCGGACCTGGCGCGCAAGCTGCGTGCCGGCGCCGAAGACCAGGCCATGCACAGTCTTAACCGCGGGCTGGAGTTCGCCCTCCTGCTTACCCTGCCCGCCACGGTGGCGCTCGTCGTCATCGCCGGGCCGGTCATCGGCGGCCTGTTCCAGCACGGCCGCTTCGGCGCCGCAGATGCCGCCGCCACGTCGGCGGCACTGGTCGCCTTCGCCTGGGGCCTGCCAGCCTATGTGCTGGTGAAGATCCTGCAGCCAGCCTTCTATGCCCGCGAGGACACGGTGACGCCGTTCCGCTACGCGGTGATCTCGGTGGTCGCCAACATCGCCCTCAGCCTGCTGCTGTTCTGGCAGCTGCGCCACGTCGGTATCGCGCTGGCGACGGCGCTGGCCGCCTGGCTCAATGCCGGTCTGCTGATGCTTTCCCTGCGGCATTTCGGCTTCTGCCGGCTGGACGCGCGCTTTCGCGCCCGCCTGCCGCGCATCCTGGCCGCCTCGGCGGGCATGGGCGCGGCGCTCTGGGTGGTGCAGTTGGCCACCGACAGCTGGCTGAGCGGCAGCTTCACCGCGCGGGCGACGGCGCTGGCGATCCTCGTTGCCGTCGGGCTGGCAGTTTATGGCGGGCTCGCCTTTGCACTCGGGGCAGTGGCGCGCAGTGACCTTGCGGGCGCCTTCAGGCGGCGTGTGGTTGCCGCCCCGCCGGCAGACTGAGCGCTTGCGCGCAGAGTCCTTGACCGCTCCCGGCTGGCCAGCGATAACCCCCCACGCCTAAACCGGGCGCCGTTTGGCGCCTATCCATCGCGGCTTTCATCACTTTTCGTACCTGGACATGAAACGGATCTTCTCGGGCGTTCAGCCCTCCGGCAACCTGCACCTCGGCAACTATCTCGGCGCCATCCGCAACTTCGTGGCCCTGCAGCAGGATTTCGACTGCATCTACTGCGTGGTCGACCAGCACGCCATCACCCTGTGGCAGGACCCCGAGGCGTTGCGCCAGCGCACGCGCGAGGTGACCGCCGGCTACCTCGCCGCCGGCATCGATCCCAAGACCTCGATCATCTTCAACCAGTCGCAGGTCGCCGCCCATTCCCAGCTCGCCTGGGTGTTCAACTGCGTGACGCGGATCGGCTGGCTGAACCGCATGACCCAGTTCAAGGACAAGGCGGGCAAGAACCGCGAGAACGCCTCCTCCGGCCTCTACGTCTATCCCAACCTCATGGCGGCGGACATCCTGGTCTACAAGGCAACTCACGTGCCTGTCGGCGAGGACCAGAAGCAGCACCTGGAACTGACCCGCGACATCGCCCAGAAGTTCAACAACGACTACGGCGTTGAATACTTTCCCATAGTCGAGCCTCTGATCCAGGGCACCGCGACCCGCGTCATGTCGCTGCGCGACGGGTCGAAGAAGATGAGCAGTTCAGACGCTTCGGACGCCGCGCGCATCAACATGACCGACGACGGCGACACTGTGGCCAAGAAAATCCGGCGCGCCACCAGCGATTCCGAACGGCTGCCGGATGCCGCGGTGGTCGGCCCTGACGGCCAGTTCACCACCGTCTTCCGCCAGGCGCGACCGGAGGCGGCCAACCTGCTCACCATCTTTGCCGCGTTGACCGACCGCGACCTCGCCGCGGTGGTGGCCGAATTCGAGGGCAAGGGCTTCGCCGACTTCAAGCAGGCGCTGACCGAGGTGGCGGTGGCGCGGCTCGGCCCGATGGGCGACGAGATGAAACGGATGGTGAACGACTCCGCCTACGTCGACTCGGTGCTGCGCGAGGGGGCCGAGCGGGCGGCGGCGATTGCGGCCCCGATTTTGTCTGAAGTTTACGATATCGTGGGATTTCTCCGCCCCTGACTGGCGCTGAAAGGCGATCGGCGGGGTTGGCGTCGGCTGCCAACGCGACGATTGCGCTGGCGCGCCCGCTGATGGCAGGATTCGCCGTCAAGGACGCCTACCCCAGAAGAGAAGAACCACGAAAAGGATCCCCCTTATGGCAGACGTCCCTCCTGTGATGGCCAACCCGGCTGCGGATGCCCCTGGGGCGACGCCGGAAGGCAGGGTCAGCCCTGCTGGAGATCGCGTCTTCCTCGTGGTCGTCGACGAGACCGAGGAAATGCGCGTGGCCCTGCGCTTCGCCGCCCTGCGCGCGCACAGCACTGGCGGCAAGGTCGCCATGCTCTACGTGGTGGAGCCTTCGGAATTCCAGCATTGGATGTCAGTCGGCGACCTGATGCGTGAGGAGGCCCGTACCGAGGCCGAACAGGTGCTGCAGCGCCTTGCCGCCGAGGTCAGCGATCTGGCCGGCTCCCTGCCGGTGCTCTACGTGCGCGAGGGGGACCGGCGCGACGAGTTGCTGGCCTTGCTGGACGAGGAGCCCAACATTTCGATCCTGGTGCTCGGCGCCTCCACCGGCAAGCGCGGTCCGGGCCCGCTGGTCTCGGCGATGACCGGCAAGTTCCTCGGTCGGCTGCACATCCCGGTCACCGTGGTACCGGACTCGATGACCAACGAGGAGATCGACGCCGTCACTTGAGGTGGGCCGCGGAGCGGCAGTGCCGCCACCGCACGGCCAAGCTGCCTGAATTGGCCTGTTTTGGCCGATTGCGCTTGAAGCGGCCTCCGCTGCGGCCCACATTCAAGCCCGAAGACCCAGAGGAGACGCCGTCCCATGTTCATCCAGACCGAACAGACCCCGAACCCAGCCACCTTGAAGTTTCTACCCGGACGCGAGGTGCTGACCGTGGGGACTGCCAACTTCCCCGATGCGGCCTCCGCCGCGCGCTCGCCCCTGGCCGAGCGTCTCTTCGGCGTCGAGGGGGTGATCGGCGTTTTCTTCGGTACGGACTTCGTCTCCGTCACCAAAGCGGATGCGCGCGAGTGGCACCTGATGAAGCCGGCCATCCTCGGTGTCATCATGGAGCACTTCACCGCCGGGCGCCCGGTGCTGTTGGACGACGCGGCCGCCGGCGACGAGGGCCACAGCGACGGCGAGGACAGCGAGGTGATCAGCCAGATCAAGGAACTGCTCGACACCCGCGTGCGTCCCGCTGTGGCACAGGACGGCGGCGACATCGTGTTCCGCGGCTTCGACAAGGGCGTGGTCTATCTGCACATGCAGGGCGCCTGCTCGGGCTGCCCGAGCTCGACGGCGACCTTGAAGATGGGCATCGAGAACATGCTGCGGCACTACATTCCCGAGGTGGTCGAAGTCCGCCCGGTCCTGTAAACAGGACTCTTTCCCTAGAAGCATCGCTGACGCTTTTTTGAAGTCACGCATTTGCCACGGCGCGCACCGGGCAAGGCGATGACGCTGCGTGCCTTTTGCCCGCGGGCGCCCGCGATGGGTAGACCGTCCTGGTCTGCAATAACGAAATCTTCGCGAAGCCGCCTCTAAGCTGCGCCCTGTCGGACAGCACTCCAGAAATCAACAGAACAATGGAGCGGTGAGGCGGTATGGGGGCTCAGGTCGCAGCTTTTGTTTCCGAATGGCAGCCGGTGGCGGCGCGTTTCGCCCGCGCCGTCAATCGCGATCTCGCCGGACGCGGTGCAGTGCTGCTGGCGCTCTTCGGCTTCTTCCTCCTGTTCGCGAGCTGGCAAGGGTCCGAGCCCCTGCCCCGTTCGGCCTGGCAGGATCTGGGACTCGCGACGGACCGACCGGCGTTGCGCCGGGTCTATTTGCGCGAGGCCGCCGATCTCGAACAGCTCTTCGCCGATAGCGATTACCGTCTCGCCGACCTGCGCGAGGACGCCGGGCTCGGCGTGCCGCGTCTGGCGGTGATGGCCCTGCCCCGCGACATGGCACAGCTCGACGACGTCGAGGCACGCAAGGCGCTCTTCCTGCGCAGCGTGTTGCCGTTGGTGCTGCAGGCCAATCGCGAACTGCGGCGCGCGCGCCGCAAGGCGATGGCGGCGCTCGACGCTCAGGCCGCGGGGCGGCTCGGTGCGACCGATGCACTGTGGCTCGACTCGGTGACTTTCTGGTACGGCGCCGAGGCGGGCAATGTGGCCGACTTGCTGAGCCGCATCGACGCGGTGCCGCCGAGCCTGGCGTTGGCGCAGGCGGCCCAGGAAAGCGGCTGGGGCACCTCGCGCTTCGCGTTGCGTGCCAATGCGCTCTTCGGGCAGCGCAGCTGGGGCGACGCCTCCGTCGGCTTGGCCCCGGCCGATGCCGAGCGCAAGGATTTCAAGGTGCGCGCCTTTCCCGACCTGATGGGCGCCGTGCGCGCCTATCTGCACAACCTCAACAGCCATTCGGCCTATCAGGAAATGCGCGACCATCGCGCCCGCGCCCGCGCCATGGGTGTGCCACTGCACGCGCTGGAGCTGGTGGGCGGTCTGGAGAGCTATTCGGAAGAGGGCCCGGACTACGTCGCCGCGCTCAGCGAGCTGATCCGCAGCAACGAGATGCAGGCGCTCGACGACCTGCGCCTGCGCGAGTGACCCGGAGTTCTCCCGAGATTCTCCCGCGGTTCTAAGGTTGCGCGCTTTCCGACACCACGAACTGGATACCGAACCAGCGCCAGCGGCCGCCGTCGGCGGGCAGCGTGCAGTTGATCCGCACGCGTCCGCTTGGCAGGGCCGCCGCGAAGCGCAATTCGATGCGCTGGTCGAGGCGCATCACCTGCGCTTCGCCCGTGGACGTAAAGCAGTTGAGGGCGTCGAGGCTGCCGAGCGGCGCGACCACGGTGAAGCCGAAGTTCGGGGGATTGGCGCCCGCCTCCGCGACAGCCACATCGGTCGGGGTCACGCCGTCGACCGGCAGCGGCAGGGCATTGACCACCAGACGGAAGCGATCCATCTCGCCGTAGGCCTCGTTGATGGGAAAGCGGGGCAGGGCGAAGCGGTCGGAGAACAGGCCGGCGGCGCCGGATTGCTGGCCGAAGGCCGCTGCGAAGCCGGCTTCGACGACCCCCTCGTGCAGGGCGCGGCTTATCTCACCGTAAGGATAGGCAAAGAGTTCGGGCGACTTGCCCAGCTCGGCGGTGAAGCGCTGCGCTGCCTTGGCGATGTCGGCGCGCTGTGCGGCAGGCTCGAGCCAGGCCATGTGGGCGTGGCCGTCGCCGTGATTGCCGATGGTAACCAGCGGGTCGGCCGCCAGCTCGCGCAGCTGCGCCCAGCTCATGTAGCCGGCCAGGCCGAGATCCAGCGGCTCGGTAGACACGAAGAGCGTGAAGGGCAAATTCAGCGCCTTCAGGCGCGGCCAGGCTTCCCGGTATACCGAGAGCGCGGCGTCGTCGATGGTGATCGCCACCGCCCGTTCGGGCAGAGCCTCGCGGCCACGCAGGCGGGCGACGATGTCCGGCAGGGCCATCACCTCGTAGCGACCCGAGGTCAGCTCGGCGAGCTGCGCTTCGAACTGGCCGAGACGCACCGAAGTGGAAGGCAGGGAATCCTCGCCGAAGCGATGGTACATCAGCATGACGGCGCCGTTGTCGGGGTCTGTGGCGGGAGCATCCTGCTGCTGGGCGGCGGCCGAACCGGCCGCGCCTGTGCAGAGCGTCGCCGCGAGGCAGAGCGCCGGCAGCCGACTGCTTTGCAGGTCTTGAAGCCATCGCATGCCGGCATCCTTCGTTCACGCAGTGGAAGGCTTGCTGTGCGGGTCCCCGTCCTCTGGCTTTCGCCCGATTCGATGAAGCCTATCGGGCTTGCCGACCTTGCCGCCAGGCGCCAAGGTAGGGCCGTTTCGCCCCGCTCCGGTCCGAAGCTGGCGGCTGGAGCTTAAGAAAGGGATAAGTCGTGAACGAAATCTTGAGCGATGCCGGGCTGGACAAGATCTTCCGACAGGCGCGCACCTACCGTGCCTGGCGCGACGAAGCGGTGAGCGACGTTCTGCTGGAAGCGATCTACGACCTCGCCAAGATGGGCCCGACCAACGCCAACTGTTCTCCCATGCGTGTCGCCTTCCTGCGCAGCAAGGAGGCCAAGGAGAAACTACGCCCGGCGCTCGACGCCGGCAACGTCGACAAGACCATGTCGGCCCCGGTCACAGCGATCATCGCCTACGACCTGGCGTTCTACGAATTCTTCCCCAAGCTCGCCCCGCGCCGCGACGGGCACAAGCTCTATGCCGGCAAGACCGAGCTGGTCGCCGAGACGGCGAAGCTCAGCGGCAGCCTGCAGGGCGGCTACTTCATCATCGCCGCGCGCGCGCTCGGGCTCGACTGCGGGCCGATGTCCGGCTTCGATCGGAACAAGGTGGACGAGGCCTTTTTCGCCGGCACGTCCTGGCGATCCAACTTCCTCTGCAATCTTGGCCATGGCGATCCGGCGCAGCTGAAACCCCGCGCCGCCCGGCTCGAGTTCGACGAAGCCTGCCAGCTGCTCTAGAGCCGTTCATGGTCATATTGAAGCAATTCTGTCGACGCCGCGGGCGCCCGCCGCTCGCCAACCCGCCAAGAGCCTTTGGGGGCCGGGAGTCTTTGCGCCAAGGCCGGCGGGCTTCGCCTTGGCCATAACGCCGCTATGGCCTGCGCCAAACCCCCAAAGGCCCTTGGGGACCTTGGCACAAAGCCGCTCCGGCAGAATGGTTCAATATGACCATGAAAGGCCCTAGCAGTGCCTCAAGCGGCCATCAGGCGGCGCGGTGCGGCGGCGTCGGCCAGCAGCGGATAGCGTCGCGGTTCGAAGAGTTGATAATGCCACCACTCGAAGCGGTTCCAGTCCCAGCCTGCGGCGGTCATCAGACCGAGCAGGGTCGCGCGGTTGCGCTGCACCGCAGCCGGCAGATCGTCTCGCGCGTGATGGGACAGGGCCGTGAAGTCGTCGAAGGGCGTGCCCATGTCGAGCGCCGCGCCGGTCGCCGCCTCGATCAGCGTGAGGTCGACAGCGACGCCGCGCGAGTGGTTGGAGCCCTGGCGCGGGTCGGCCACGAACTCCGGGTCCGGAAAGGTGGTCCACAGGCGCCACTGTGCTTCAACCGGGCGGAAGGCGTCGAAGATTCGGAACCTGAGGCCGAGGGGCGCAGCAAGGGTGATCGCCCGCTTGAGCGCCGCAGCGGCGTGGGGATGCAGCTGGGCCTCGGCGCAGGCGTAGATCTGACGGCCGGTGACGTTGTCGGGCGTGGCGTAGGCAAGCGCGATGTCGAGGTCGAACTCGGCTGCGGTGAGGGCGACGAGGGTCATCGGGGCGGGGGCTTTCGGCTGCGGCTGAGGGGAGATGCCTTTCCTGGTAGCACAGGCCCGGCTCGCCGGGATAGACCGTGAAGACGCCGCGCGCCCGCAGCTTGCTCGCCATGGACGCTGCCGGCGCTTCCTGCTCGGTGGCGCTGTGGGTCGGCGACCGGGTCGTGGCGAGCCGCTTCACCGCCATGGCCCGCGGCCAGTCGGAGCGCCTGGTGCCGATGATCGCCGAGGTGATGGCGGAGTGGAGCGGCGGCTTTGCCGATCTGGATGCCCTCGCCGTAACCACCGGCCCGGGCGGCTTTACCGGAGTGCGCATCGGCCTCGCCACGGCACGCGGCCTGGCGCTGGCGCGCGGCCTGCCGCTCGTCGGGATCACGTCCTTCGAGGTTGCCGCGGCGGCGGCGAGTGCCGCGGAGCGGGCCGGACGCCAACTACTGGCGATCATCGATTCCAAGCGCAACGAGCTCTTCCTGCAGCGCTTCGACAGCGACCTGGCGCCGCTCGGGCCGCCTGGCGAGATCGCGCTCGCGCAGCTTGCCGCCGTCCTGCCGCCGGGCCCGCTGGTGGTGACCGGCGATGCCGCCGACCGCGCCCTGGCGGCACTCGAGGCCGCCGGGCGGCAGGACGCGATCGCTGCCGCCGGCGCCGGGCCAGCCGAAGCCGTCCTGCTGGCCGCGCGCGCCGCTCTCCGTGATCCGGCGACCGCCGGCGCCGCAGCGGTGCAGCCGGTCTATTTGCGCCCGCCCGACGTCACCCTGCCCAAGGCCGTCGGCGCCGTGGCTCCGGCCGGACGCAAGGGAGGTCCCCGGACGTGAGCGCCCCGCTTTCGGACCGCCCGGCGGGGGGCGCCCTGAGGATCCGGGAGGCGGGGCCCTGCGACGTGGCGGTGCTGGCCGAGCTCAACAGCCGTTGCTTTCTGGCGGGCGGCGACGAAGCTTTCGCGGGAACGCCCTGGACCGCCCGCTCCATGGCCGAAGTTCTGGCCCTGCCCGGCGCCTTCGGCCTGCTCGCCGTGCTGGAGGATGCCCCGATCGGCTTCGTGCTGGCCCAGGCGCTCTTCGAGGACGCCGAGATCCTCTCGCTCGGGGTGCTGGCCGGCCACCGCCGGGCCGGCCATGGCCGGCGCCTGCTGCGGGCGGCCGTGGCTGTTGCGGCCGGCCGCGGGGCCCGTCGCCTGCAGCTCGAGGTGGCCGCGAGCAATGCCGCGGCGCAGGCCTTCTACGGGGCCGAAGGCTTTGCGCCGGTCGGCCGGCGTAGGAATTATTACCGTTTAGCAGACAGCTCCGTCCTCGACGCGATCCTCTTAGCCCGCCCGCTCGAAGGGCCGGAAGGCCCGGCAGTCTAGGGATCGTGCTCAATGGCCGCCGCGGGTGCCGGCCGGCAAAACGGCGGCGCCGCGAAGAATTTTTAGTTGAATGAAAAGGACTGGTGACGGTCCAAATACAATACTCGACCACTTTTCCACTGTTTCTGATTATTTTTTTTCTCTTCAATAATGTTGATTCCTGCCCAAAGAGTTTTTATATAAGCGAAAGCGATTTGGAGGAGTTCAAAAGATCAATGGCCGATCAAGCGAAGCAAAGCGAGTTGCTTTCTTTGACGACTAACATTGTCGCCGCCCATGTTTCGAATAATGCTGTCGCGGCGACCGAGTTGCCGATGATCATCCGCGACGTTTATGACACCCTGTCGAACGTGGGTAGCCCGCGGGAGCGCGAGCCGGAGCGGCCATCGCCTGCGGTGCCGATCAAGAAGTCGGTGACGCCGGAGTTCATCATCTGCCTGGAGGACGGCAAGAAGCTGAAGATGCTGAAGCGGCACCTCAAGACGGCCTATGACATGTCGCCGGACGACTACCGTGAGCGTTGGGGCCTGCCGGCGGACTATCCCATGGTGGCGCCCAACTACGCGCGCCAGCGCAGCAAGCTGGCCAAGCAGATCGGTCTGGGAACCCGCGCCCGGCGGAAGGCCTAGGCAAAGCTGCCGCGCCCGGAGACGTGGCGCGACGAGGGAAAACGGCGTCGCCGCCATTAGGCGGGCGGCGCTTTTTCCGTTATAGTGCACAGTCGGTCCCGCGCTGGAGGCCTGGGACGGTCTAAGGCTTGCGGTAGGGTAGCAACAGGGCTTTGTTCGTCATGTCTGATCGCTTGGAGAAACTGTGCATCGAGAAGGGTCTCAAGATGACCGAGCAGCGCCGCGTCATTGCGCGGGTGCTGTCGGAATCGACGGACCACCCGGATGTCGAGCTCGTGTACCACCGTGCAATCCAACGCGATCCGCGAATTTCCATCGCTACGGTCTACCGCACGGTGAAGCTCTTCGAGGAAGCCAGCATCCTCGAGCGGCACGATTTCGGCGACGGCCGGGCTCGCTACGAGGAGCGTCCGGAGTCGCATCACGACCACCTCATCGACGTGAAGACCGGAGAGGTGGTGGAGTTCTCCAACGAGGAGATCGAGCGCTTGCAGGCGGAGGTCGCCCGGGCGCTCGGCTATCGCCTCGTCGACCATCGCCTGGAGCTCTTCGGCGTGCGCCTGGACGCCAAGCGCAGGGAAACTGAAGAAGCGAAGGGAAAAGCCTGAGGCCGCCGCCGGCCGCTGTGGCCGGGCCCTCGGGAAGGGAGCAAGATGAGTCTGGCTGAAGCCAAATCAGATCGTCCGGTCGACGTCAGCGGCGGCAATCTGCGCATCCGCCTGGCCGAGGACGTGGCGGAGATCCGCGCTGCCCAGGCCCTGCGCTACCGGGTTTTCTTTGAATCCATGGCGGCCAAACCGACGCCGGAGATGGCGGCGGCCGAGCGCGACTTCGACTCCTTCGATGATTTCTGCGACCACCTGCTGGTGTTCGACGAGGAGCGCGGCAAGGGTCCCGACGCCGTTGTCGGCACCTACCGCGTGATGCGACGCGAGGGCGCGGCCCGGCGCGGCCAGTTCTACACCAGCGACGAATACCAGATCGACAGGCTGGACGCCTATCCGGGCGAGATCCTGGAGCTCGGGCGGTCCTGCGTCGATCCGACCTACCGCAGCGGCGCCACCATGCAGCTGCTGTGGCGCGGCATCGCCGAGTACGTCTTCTACCACGACATATCGATCATGTTCGGTTGCGCCAGCCTGCCGGGCACCGATCCGCAACAGCTGCGCATGCCGCTGGCTTATCTCCATCACCATCATCTGGCGCCGCCACCGCTGCGAACCCGCGCGGTACCGGAACGCTACGTCTCGATGGACCTGCTGCCGCCAGATCAGGTGAAGGTCTCCGAGGGGCGCCGCGCCCTGCCGCCGCTGATCAAGGGCTACCTGAGGCTCGGCGGCTTCGTCGGCGACGGCGCCGTGGTCGATCCGGAATTCGGCACCACCGACGTCTGCGTTGTGGTGAAGACCGACTTGGTCACCGAGAAGTACCTGCGCCACTACAAGCGCGACGAGCAGGACAGCACCCCGGGCGACGGACCCGGTGGAGGGGCATGACGGCACCCAATTTCGGCTCGCCGACGACCGCCCTCTGCCGCCTCCTGGCCTACGCAGGCCTTACCCTCGCCCTCATGCCTGTCCAGCTGCTGGCAGTGGTATGCCGCTGGCCGCTGCGCAAACGGCTGCCGCGCTGGTACCACCGGCGGACCTGCCGACTCCTCGGCATCGAGATCGAGTGCCATGGGCAGCCATCGCGCCACCACCCGACGCTCTACGTGGCCAACCACGTTTCTTATTTCGACATCGAGGTGCTCGGCTCGTTGCTGAGGGCCTCCTTCGTCGCCAAGGCCGAAGTGGCGAGCTGGCCTTTCTTCGCCTGGCTCGCCAGGCTGCAGGAAACCGTTTTCGTCGAACGCCAGGGACACCGCACCGCCACGCACCGCGACGAGATGTCCCGCCGCTTGGAGGCGGGCGACGACCTGATCCTCTTCCCGGAGGGCACCTCGGGCGATGGCAACCGGGTCCTCGTCTTCAAGAGTGCCCTGTTCTCCGTGGCCGAGCGGCGTCCTCATGACGAACCTCTGACGGTGCAGCCGGTCTCGATCGCCTACACAAGACTCGACGGACTGCCCCTGGGCCGCTATCTAAGGCCGTTTTTCGCCTGGTACGGCGACATGGAGCTCGGGTCCCACCTGTGGCACGCCATCGGCCTCGGCCGGGTGACCGTGGTGGTGGAGTTCCATGAGCCGGTGACCCTGGAACAGTTCGGCTCGCGCAAGACCCTCAGCGACCACTGCTACGAGGTGGTCTCGCGAGGCGTGGTGGCGGCCCTCTCCGGGCGGCCACAGCCATTGTTGCCGCCGCCGGTTGCCGCGGCGGTCGCATAAGGGGCCGGGCATGACAGCGCTACGACAAGAGAGACGGCGCGACAGGCGCCAAGCAGGACGGTGCAGGTGAGCGAGAAGACCAAGAAGCGACTGTTCATAAAGACCTACGGGTGCCAGATGAACGTCTATGATTCCGCCCGCATGGCCGATGTGCTGGCGCCCCTCGGCTACCAGGCGGTGGACGGTCCGCGCGGCGCCGACATGGTGATCCTCAACACTTGCCACATCCGCGAGAAGGCCTCGGAAAAGGTGTTTTCCGAGCTCGGCCGTCTGCGCGCCTTCAAGCAGGAGCGGCTGGCCGAGGGCGGCGAAATGCTGCTGGCGGTTGCCGGCTGCGTCGCCCAGGCGGAGGGCGAGGAGATCCTGCGCCGGGCGCCCCAAGTAGACATCGTCTTCGGGCCGCAGACCTATCACCGCCTGCCGGAGCTGGTGGCCCGCGCAGCGCGTGCGGCCGACGGGCGCGGCATAATGGACATCGACTTCCCGGTGGAATCCAAGTTCGACCACCTGCCGGAGGAAGCCGCCGAGCCGGGCCCGGCCGCCTTCGTTTCGGTGCAGGAGGGCTGCGACAAGTTCTGCAGCTTCTGCGTGGTGCCCTATACGCGCGGCGCAGAATACTCGCGCCCGGTGGCAGCGGTGCTCGCCGAGGCGCGCCGGCTTGCGGCGGCCGGTGTGCGGGAAATTACCCTGCTCGGCCAGAACGTGAATGCCTATCACGGCGAGGCGCCGGCCGGCGGCACCGCCACGGCGGGAACCTGGGGGCTCGGCCGCCTGATCCGTGCTCTGGCGGAGATCGATGGCATCGCGCGGCTGCGCTACACCACCTCGCACCCGCGCGACATGGATGACGAGCTGATCGCCGTCCACGGCGAGGTGGACAAGCTCATGCCCTACCTGCACCTGCCGGTGCAGTCCGGCTCCGATCGCATCCTGGCGGCGATGAACCGGCGCCACGGCGCGGCGGACTATCTGCGGATCGTGGAGCGGCTGCGCCGGGCGCGCGCCGACTTGGCGCTGTCCTCCGATTTCATCGTCGGCTTTCCCGGCGAAAGCGATGCCGACTTCGCCAATACCCTGAAGCTGGTGAACGAGGTCGGCTTTGCCCAGGCCTACTCCTTCAAGTTCAGCCCGCGCCCCGGGACGCCGGCGGCGGTCGAGCAGGCCCAGCTTCCCGAAGCGGTGAAGGCCGAACGGCTGGCGGGCCTGCAGCAGCTTCTCGGCGCGCAGTCCCTGGCCTTCAACGCCGCCTGCATCGGCAGCGATCTGCCGGTGCTGCTCGAGCGCCCGGGCCGCCGGGCCGGCCAGCTGGTCGGCCGCAGCCCCTACATGCAGTCGGTGCACGTGACACTGCCGCCGGTGGCGATCCCGCGCCTTGTGGGCAAGATGCTGCAGGTGCGCATCGAGGCCGCTCATCCGAACAGCCTCTCCGGCCGCCCGACGCTGGACGGCGAAGATCTTGACGGTGCTCCGCAAATGCCCCCCCGGGCCTCTTCCTCGGCAAGGATCACAGCTTGAACTCAGACAGTATTCCAGACGTCACCGCAAGCCGCGCCGGCGAACCGACCTACATTCAGTTCGACGACAACGCGCTGTTGCCGCTGCTGTTCGGCGAGCACGATCAGCATCTGCTGCGCATCGAGCAGCAGCTCGGCGTCAGTCTCGCCTCGCGCGGGAACCGTCTGGCGATCTCCGGGCCGGCCGCCTCGGTGGAGGCAGCCAACGCGGCGCTGATGGCTCTCTACCAGCGCCTCAAGAAGGGCCTCGAGGTCGGCGACGGCGAGGTCGACGCCGTGGTGCGCATGACCATGCAGGCGCCCGACAGCGAAAGTGGGGAGGAGGCGGTGCGCGCCGTGCACGCGGACGACATGGCGATCATGACCCGCAAGCGCCGACTGACACCGCGCTCGCCGGGGCAGAAGGCCTACATCCAGGCGCTGCGCAGTCATGAGCTGGTATTCGGCATCGGCCCGGCCGGGACCGGCAAGACCTATCTCGCCGCCGCCATGGCGGTCTCCATGCTGATGGAGGGCGCGGTGGAGCGCATCATCCTGTCGCGCCCGGCGGTGGAGGCCGGCGAGCGCCTCGGCTTCCTGCCCGGCGACCTGCACGAGAAGGTCGATCCCTACCTGCGGCCGCTCTACGACGCGCTCTACGACATGCTGCCGGGCACGCAGGTGACCAGTCGTATCGGCAATGGCGAGATCGAGGTGGCGCCGCTCGCCTTCATGCGCGGGCGCACGCTATCGAATGCCTTCATCATTCTGGACGAGGCGCAGAACACCACGCCGGTGCAGATGAAGATGGCGCTGACCCGTCTCGGCGAGAACAGCCGCATGGTGGTGACCGGCGATCTGTCGCAGATCGACCTGCCCAAGGGTGCACCCTCGGGCCTGCGCGAGGCGGCAGGCGTCCTTGCCGACATGGAAGGTGTCGCCTTCGTCCAATTTACCGCGGCCGACGTGGTGCGCCACACGCTGGTGACGCGTATCGTGCGTGCTTATGCAGCCTTTGATGCCGGCAAATCTGGAGAAGGAGATCTCTTCGGCCGGGAACGCTGACGTTTCCCGCGGCCGCGATAAGCGATGAGTGACGAACCTGAAAGTACCACCTTTGAGATCGCCGTGTCGGTGCACGACGCGGCGTGGCTGGACGCCCTCGGCGACCTGGAAGTCCGGGCCCGCTCGGCGGTGACCACGGCCCTGGGGCATCTCGAAGTCGGCGGCCAGCCGCTGGAAGTTTCCCTGGTGTTCACCGACGATGCCGAGCAACGCATTCTGAACCGCGACTACCGGCAGAGCGACCGCGCCACCAATGTGCTCTCCTTTCCCAACATGGCGGACGACGCGGGCACGCCGGCCGGCCTGCCGCGGCTGCTCGGCGACGTGGTGCTGGCGCGTGAGACCATCGCGCGCGAGGCGGCGGAGCAGGGCAAGAGCCTGGCCGATCACAGCACCCATCTGGTGGTCCACGGTACCCTGCACCTGCTGGGTTACGACCACGACGAAGCGGCCGAGGCGGCGGCGATGGAAGCCCTGGAAATAGCGATCCTGGCGGCCTTGGGGATTGCCGATCCCTATGCCGGCGACGCGGCGGCCGCTCGGCAGGCAGAGGGGACGAACCATGGCTGATTCTTCCGGCACCGGGCGGACGACACGCGGCAATGGTCGGACCGGCCTGTGGCAGCGCCTGCGCGCGCTTCTCAAGTCGCGCGACGTCGAAGCGCAGCTGCGCGAGACCCTCGAGGAGATCATCGACGAGATCAAGGACGTCGAGCGCGAGGAGGTCAGCAACGCGCCGATCTCCAGCGACGAGCGCGTCATGCTGTCGAACATCCTGCGCCTGCGTCATCTCACGGCTTACGACGTCATGGTGCCGCGCGCCGACATCGTTGCCGTCGATCTCGATACCCCGATCGACGAGCTGATCGACGTGATGAGCAACGCCGGCCACTCGCGCCTGCCGGTCTACCGCGACACCCTCGATGAGGTGGTCGGCATCGTGCACATCAAGGATGTGCTGCACCACATGAAGGAGCGCAAGGAGTCGGACGTCTTCGACCTGGTCGACCTGGTGCGCCGAATCCTGGTGGTGGCGCCTTCCATGCGAGTGCTCGACCTGCTCTTGGAAATGCGTCTTTCGCGCGTGCACATGGCTCTGGTGGTCGACGAGTTCGGCGGCATCGACGGCCTCGTCACCATCGAGGATCTGGTCGAGGAGATCGTCGGCGAGATCGAGGACGAGCACGACGTGGCGGTCGGACCCAAGCTGATCGAGCGGCCTGACGGCAGCTTGATCGCGGACGCGCGCGCCACCATCGAAGAGTTCGAAGAGCGCGTCGGCCCGGTGCTCTCCGCAGAGGAGCGCGAAGAGGACATCGACACCCTCGGCGGGCTCCTTTTCACCCTGGCCGGGCGCGTGCCCGACCGCGGCGAACTCGTCGAGCACCCGCCCAGCGGAATCACCTTCGAAGTCCTGGAGGCCGACCCCCGCCGGGTCAAGCGCTTGCGCGTGCGCAACGTCGCGGCGTACCCGGTCGAGGCCGTTGCCGAAGACCGCCGCCGATGACCGGTGACGCTGCGGCGGTGCCGGCGCATCAGCGCCTGGCCCGGGGCTTGGCCTGCGCGCTCTCCGCCGCGACCGGCTGGCGCCGGCTGCTTCTGGCCGCGTTTTGCGGTACCCTAGCCGCCGCCGCCCTGCCGCCGCTCTATGTCGTGCCGGCCTTGCTGCCTGCCTTCTGCGGCGGCCTTTGGCTGCTCGGCGGCGCCGCTACCGGCCGCCAAGCGGCCCTTGTCGGCTGGGCCTTCGGCGCCGGCTACTTTGCCGCCGGGCTGTACTGGGTCGGCATCGCCTTTCTGGTCGACGCCGAGCGCTTCGCCTGGGCCATGCCCTTCGCCGTCGGCGGCTTGGCCGCCGGATTGGCGCTGTTCCCGGCACTGGCGTTCTGGCTGACCCATCTGGCCAGCAAGCGCTTCCGGCTTGCGGGTGCCGCCCGCCTCTTCGCCTTTGCCGGCGCCTGGCTGATCTCGGAAGGCCTGAGGGCCTGGATCCTCACCGGCTTTCCCTGGAACCTGCTGGGCAGTGTCTGGGCCTTTTCGGCGGCGGCGCTGCAACCCGCCGCGGTCGGCGGAATCTGGCTGCTGAGCCTGACCACCGTGCTGGCGGCGGGGGCACCGACGCTGCTCACCGGCCCGGGGCCGGGCCGTGCGCTGCGCTTCGCCGTGGTCGCCGGGCTCCTGCTGCTGCCGCTGGCCGGCTGGGCTTGGGGGGGGCTGCGTCTTGCCGCCGCGCCGGCCCTCGGCAGCGACGCGGTGGCGGGCGTCAACCTGCGACTGGTGCAACCCTCGATCCCGCAGGACCTGAAGTGGCGGCCCGAACAGCGCGTCGTCAATCTGCGCCTCCAGGCCGAGTTGTCGCGGAGGCCGGCGGAGACCGCGCCGACGGTCATCATCTGGCCTGAGACTGCGGTGCCCTACCTGCTGGCGGCCGAACCGCAGCTGCGCAGCGAACTGGCCGGCCTCGTGCCGGCGGGTGGCTATCTCATCGCCGGTGCGCCGCGGGTCGATCCAGAGAATCGCGAGGGGGAGATCTGGAATTCGCTGCATGCCCTTGACGGCCGCGGCGACATCGTCGCTACCTACGACAAGGTGCACCTTGTGCCTTTCGGCGAGTACACACCTTTGCGTCCGCTGCTCGGCCTCGCCAAGCTCACTGCCGGATCGCGTGACTTCTCGGCCGGGCCCGGGCTCAAGAGCCTCGACCTGCCCGGCCTGCCCGCCTTCAGCCCGCTGATCTGCTACGAGGTCATTTTCCCCGGCGCGGTGAAGCCGGCGGTGCCGGCAGAAGGCACAGCGGCGCCGCGCTGGCTGCTGAATCTCACCAACGACGCCTGGTTCGGCGACTCTTCCGGACCCTACCAACATTTTGCCGCCGCACGCATACGCGCAGTAGAGGAAGGCCTGCCATTGGTTCGCGCAGCTAACAATGGCATATCTGCAGTTATAGATTCCTATGGGCGAGTTGTAGGCCGCCTTGGTCTCAATGACCGCGACGTTCTCGATGCGAAACTACCAGAAGCTGCCGTACAACGGACGATCTATTCTTATGCGGGCAATGCCCTATATTTGATCGAGCTCTTCCTTACTACGTGTGTTATATTTGTGGCGCGGCGTTTTATTTAAGAGTATATGCGGAGAGGGGCTTGACGTATCAACTGCGTGTTGGCATACATCAGTATGTCTTTAGTCCTACGGTTCTGACGATCCCTTCTTAATGAGGTAATTTGCGGATGGCGCGACGCGGCGTGCCGCCGGGTGACCGCCGAGAAAGCGGACCCAATCCGGTCGATGTTCATGTCGGCAGTAGGGTCCGCTTGCGACGGACGTTGCTCGGCATGAGTCAGGAGAAACTAGGTGAGGCCATCGGCCTCACCTTCCAGCAAGTGCAGAAGTACGAACGCGGGGCCAACCGGGTCGGCGCAAGCCGGCTGTTCGACCTCTCGCGGGTGCTCGATGTTCCGGTCGGCTTCTTTTTCGAGGAGATGCCCGACGACGTGGCGGCGAACTCGCCGGCGCAACAGCCAGGCTATGACCGGCCCCCGCCGGAGCAGGAACTCGATCCCATGGTCAAGCGCGAAACCCTGGAATTGGTACGCGCCTACTACAAGATCGACGAACCGGGCATTCGTAAGCGCCTGTTCGAGATGACCAAGGCCCTGGCGGCCGCCAGCGGCGGCTCGCCGACGCGCAACAAGAGCCCGTAAGGCCGGCCGGTGCCCTTTCGTGGGGCATTGCCCCTGCAAGTCTGCTTGCATTTGCGCTTGGGCGTCGCTATTCCCACCGGGCAAATCCGAAACTCTTTGGCCCGAACGGCGGGAGCAACGCAGTGCGTAACGGCAGCTATCTCTTCACCAGCGAGTCGGTCTCCGAGGGACATCCGGACAAGGTCTGCGATCGGATCTCCGATGCCATCGTCGATACTTTTCTCACCCATGACCCGCACGCGCGCGTTGCCGTGGAAACGCTTGCCACCACCAACCGGGTGGTCCTCGCTGGCGAGGTGCGCGGGCCGCAAGACGTGACCAGCGACCTGCTGGAGCAGGTGGTGCGCGCGGCGGTGAAGGAAATCGGCTACGAGCAGGACGGCTTCCACTGGGGCAAGATGGCGGTGGAGAACTACGTCCACGCCCAGTCGAGCGACATTGCCCAGGGCGTCGACGCGGCCGGCAACAAGGACGAGGGCGCGGGCGACCAGGGCATCATGTTCGGCTTTGCCTGCCGCGAGACCGAAAGCCTTATGCCGGCGCCGATCCATTTCTCCCACTCCATCCTGCGTTCCCTGGCGGAGGCCCGGCATTCCGGCGCCGAGCCCGGCCTCGGCCCCGATTCCAAGAGCCAGGTGACCTTGGAGTACGTCGCCGGCAAACCGGTACGCGCCACCTCCGTAGTGGTCTCCACCCAGCACGCCGGCAACCTCGACCAGGACGAGGTGCGCGAGATCGTGCGCCCGCACGTCGTCAACGTGCTGCCGGAAGGCTGGATGTGCCCGGAGGAGGAATTCTACGTGAACCCCACCGGGCGTTTCGTGATCGGAGGCCCGGACGGCGACACCGGCCTTACGGGCCGCAAGATCATCGTGGACACCTACGGCGGCGCGGCGCCGCATGGCGGCGGCGCCTTCTCGGGCAAGGACCCGACGAAGGTCGACCGCTCGGCTGCCTATGCCGCGCGCTATCTCGCCAAGAACGTGGTGGCCGCCGGCCTTGCCGACCGCTGCACCATCCAGCTGTCATACGCCATCGGCGTGTCCAGGCCCCTGTCGGTCTACGTCGACACCCAGGGCACCAACGAGGTCGACGAGAAGAAGCTGTCCGGGGCCCTGCAGGAGCTGATGGACCTCTCGCCGCGCGGCATCCGCGAGCACCTGCAGCTGTCGCGGCCGATCTACGCGCGCACCGCCGCTTACGGGCACTTCGGCAGGTCGCCGGAACCCGACGGCGGTTTCTCCTGGGAGCGCACCGACCTAGTCGACGGCCTGCGCCGCGCCTTCGGGGCCTGACGCGGCTTTTTGCCGCCACTGACTGGACCGCAGGGCGCAATGGCGACGCGGCGCACTCTCTACGGCCGCCGGCAGGGCCGGCCGCTGCGCGCCGGGCGCAAGGCTCTCCTCGAAGAGGCCCTGCCGCAGCTCGAGATCGCCTTGCCCGAGGACGGCAGCACGCTGTCCCCGGCCGCCCTCTTCGACCCACCGCCGGCCGAGGTCTTCCTCGAAATAGGATTCGGCGGCGGTGAACACCTCGCCTGGCAGGCGCTGCGTCACCCGTCCGCCGGCTTCCTCGCGGCCGAGTACTTCATCACCGGGGTGGCCAGCCTGCTGGGCCAGCTGCGCGCCGCCGGCAGCGAGCCACCGCTGCGCCTCTACGTCGGCGATGCCCGAGACCTGCTGGAATGCCTGCCCGACGCGATGCTCGACAGGATCTTCATCCTGTTTCCAGATCCCTGGCCCAAGCGGCGCCATAACAAGCGCCGGCTGATCCAGCCCGCCACGGTGGCGCTGCTGGCGCGGGTGCTGAAGGACGGCGGCGAGTTGCGCTTCGCTACCGACGACCCGAGCTACCTGGCCTGGGCGCTGCAGCGCCTGACCGCCGAACCGGCGCTGGCCTGGCAGGTGGCCGGGCCGGCGGACTGGCGCCGGCGGCCGGACGACTGGCCGGCGACCCGCTACGAGGAAAAGGCTCTCGCAGCCGGGCGGCAGCCCGCCCATTTGCGCTTTTTGCGGCGCCCGCGCTAGGACTTTACCGAGGCCAGAAAAAGCCTTGCAGGCTGCGGGTCTGCGGCGTACAGTCGCCCCGATCAAGGTGGCGGTATCGGCCAAAAATGATACCGCTGGGCTACCGAAGGGTGGGCCTCTGGCCCGCCTTTTTTATTATCGTAATCGCAATGGAGGTTGGGCTTTGTCCCAGGCCTTGGAAAAGGCTTCTGCGGGGCTGGCCGATACCACTGCCATGACCGAGACCATGACCAGTGCCAAGACCAGCGAAGGCAAGGCGGCGGAGGTCGAACGCCTGATCGCCCCGGCGCTCGAGGCGATGGGCTACGACATCGTGCGTGTTCAGCTGACCGGCGGCGACCGCCTCTGTCTGCAGATCATGGCCGAGCGGCGGGCCGACGGCAGCATGAACGTTGACGACTGCGCCCAGGTCAGCCGCGCCGTGGCGGCGATCCTCGATGTCGAGGACCCGATCGACAGCGCCTACACGCTGGAGGTCAGTTCGCCGGGCATCGACCGGCCGCTGACCCGCCTGGCCGACTTCGATCGCTTCGCCGGCTTCGAGGCGCGGCTGGAAATGGCGCCGCCGGTCGACGGCCGCCGCCGCTTCCGCGGACGCCTGTTGGGGACGCAGGGCGAGCACATTGTGATGGTTTGCGAAGACGGTGAGGTCACCCTGCCCTTCGCCGACATGCAGAAGGCCAAGCTGGTGCTGACCGACGATCTGGTCGCCGCCAGCCGGAAGGCCGACGAGCCCGACCCCGGGCAGGACTAACGACGAGACTTCTTGGGAACGAAACGAGCTATGGATACCAGCGCTCTTGCACGAACAGAACTGCTCCAGGTCGCCGATGCGGTGGCCCGCGAGAAGTCGATCGAGCGTGACGAAGTTCTAGAGGCGATGGAGCAGGCCATTTCCAAGGCCGGCCGCGCCAAATACGGCCACGAGCACGACATCCGCGCGGAGATCGACCGCAAGACGGGCGAGGTGCGCTTGCGCCGCTATCGCGAGGTGGCCGACGAAGTCGAGAACGAGTTCACTCAGATCCTCACCAAGGATGCCCAGGCGCGCAAGGACGACATCCAGCCGGGCGACTTCATCATCGAGGACCTGCCGCCAATCGACCTCGGCCGCATCGCCGCGCAGACCGCCAAGCAGGTCATCGTACAGAAGGTGCGCGATGCCGAGCGCAAGCGCCAGTTCGACGAGTACAAGAACCGTGTCGGCGAGGTGGTGAACGGCATCGTCAAGCGCAACGAGTTCGGCAATGTGACCGTCGACCTCGGCCGCGCCGAGGCCCTGATGCGCCGCGACGAATCCCTGCCGCGGGAATCCTTCCGCACCGGCGATCGTGTGCGCGCCTACATCTATGATGTGCGCGAGGAGCAGCGCGGCCCGCAAATCTTCCTATCGCGCACCCATCCGCAGTTCATGGCCAAGCTCTTCGCCCAGGAAGTGCCGGAGATCTACGACAGCATCATCGAGCTGAAGTCGGTGGCGCGCGACCCGGGCAGTCGCGCCAAGATTGCCGTGGTATCCTACGACAGCTCGATCGATCCGGTCGGCGCCTGCGTGGGCATGCGCGGCAGCCGCGTGCAAGCCGTGGTCAGCGAGCTGCAAGGCGAGAAGATCGACATTATTCCGTGGTCGGAAGACACCGCGACCTTCGTGGTCAACGCCTTGGCGCCGGCGGAGGTGACCAAGGTGGTGCTCGACGAGGACGCCCATCGCATCGAGGTGGTGGTGCCCGACGACCAGCTCTCGCTGGCCATCGGCCGGCGTGGCCAGAACGTGCGCTTGGCCTCGATCCTCACCGGCTGGGACATCGACATCATGACCGAGGAGACGGAGTCCCGCCGCCGTCAGGAGGAATTCCGCGCCCGCTCACAGATGTTCATCGATGCCCTTGATGTCGACGACGTCATCGCCCATCTGCTGGTGACGGAAGGTTTCACGGCGTTGGAGCAGGTCGCCTTCGTGCCCGTCGGGGAGTTGGCGCAGATCGAAGGTTTCGACGAGGAAGTCGCCGAAGAACTCCGTGCCCGTGCCCGCACCCACCTGGAAGAGCTCGATCGTCACAACGAGGAACGCCGCCGCGAACTGGGCGTCGCCGACGAGTTGACCGAGGTGGAAGGCCTGACGCCGGCCCTGCTGGTGGCGCTGGGTGAGCAGGGGGTGAAGACACTCGACGACTTGGCCGACTTGGCCGGCGACGAGCTGCGTTTCGCCTGCAGCAGCCAGCGCGGCGAGCACGGCCTGGACGCCATGGCCTCCCTGCCCAACAGCGAGGTCGATCGCATTCTGCAGGGCAGCGCGATGAGCCAGGACGATGCCAACGCCATCATCATGGCGGCGCGCGCCCACTGGTTCGACGACGAGCCGGCGCCGGCGGACGGCGCGGACGCAGCAGTCTCGCCCGAGGCGGAAGTTCAGCCGGAGGCACAAGACTGACCGGAATGGCAAGCACAGCGGCCCGTCCCGACGGCGACACGCCCCCGGCCCGAGAGCAGGGGGCCGGCAGGCAGGCAGGTGGCAAGCACCGCCGCGGCAGTGGGCCGATGCCCGCCGAGCCGCAGCGCCGCTGCCTGGCCAGCGGTTTGGTGCTGCCGAAGGCGCAGCTGCTGCGCTTCGTGGTCGGCCCGGACGGCACTCTGGTACCGGATCTGGCAGAACGGTTGCCAGGGCGGGGTTTGTGGTTGCAGGCGCGTCAGGATATGATGGCCAAAGCCTGCGCCAAGAACCTCTTTGCCAAGGCGGCCAAGAGGCAAGTGCGTGTGCCCGACGATCTGGCGCGGCAGGTGGAGAGTTTGGCGCTCAGGCGCTGCCTCGATTTGCTGGGCCTGGCGCGCCGCGCCGGGGCTGTGGCGGCAGGATTTGAGAAGGTGAAGGCCGCATTGCGTGCCGGCGAGGTCGGCCTGCTGATCCAGGCGGCGGACGCCGCCGAGGACGGAAGACATAAGATTCAGGCCCTTGCCCACGCGGTGGGTCCTCAGATGGCGGTCCTGCAGTTCTGCGGCGCGGCGGAACTGGGCGCGGCGGTCGGTCGCGAGGCGGCGGTGCATGTCGGCGTTGCGCCGGGTCGCTTCGCCGAAGGCCTGTTAAGAGAAGTGCAGCGTCTCGCAGGGTTGCGGGGCGTGGCGATGCAAACAAACGAGGTTGGGCGCCCAACCGAAGGTGAGCGCTAGAGGATATGACGACGAGCAAGGAACCAGAAGCCAAGCGGCCGTTGAAGCTGAGCCAACCGGGGAAGCTGCAACTGAAGAAGACGGTCGAAACCGGCCAGGTGCGCCAGAGCTTCAGCCATGGCCGCTCCAAAGCGGTCACGGTCGAGGTGAAGCGTAGCCGCACTTTCGAGCGCGGCTCCACGGGAAGCATGAAGGAAGTGACCGAAGCGGCGGCCGAGGCCGAAGCGGCGCTGTCCGAGGCGCCGACGCCGGCCCCCCTGCCCGAGGTCGAGGACAAACCTGCCCGACGGCTCTCCGCAGAGGAGCGCGCGAGCCGCGCGCGAGCCCTCGAGATTGCCCGCGAGGAAGAGGCCGCACGCAAGGTGCGCGAGGCCGAGGAGGCCGTGGTCCGCGCCGCGCAAGCCAAGCGTGATGCCGCAGAGCGCGCGCTTCGCGAGGCCGAGGAAGCCGAGGCCCGCAAGCTGGCAGCCGAGTCCGCACCCGAGCCGGGCACGGCCGCCGCAGGAGCGCCCGCTGTCGAGGTGGACACGGCGGGCGTGCCGGGCAGTGCGCCCGGCGCCGGCAGGGACCGGGCGCGTCCTGGTCCTGCCGCCAAGGCGGGAGAATCGGCTGAGGATGACGACTCGCTGGCCCGCGCCAAGGCGCGTAAGGGCGGTCCCGTGGTTCCGCCGAAGGCGCCTGCGCGCACCCGCGGGGAACCGCGCCGCCGCGCCGGCAAGCTGACCATCAACCAGGCCCTCGACGGCCAGGAAGGCCGTCAGCGCTCATTGGCGGCGATGAAGCGCCAGCGCGAGAAGCAAATGCGCGCCGCCGGCCAACAGCCGCATCAGCCGCCCCTGAAGGTGGTGCGCGAGGTGGTGATCCCCGAGGTGATGACCGTGCAGGATCTGGCCAACCGTATGGCCGCGCGCGGCGCCGAAGTCGTAAAATCCTTGATGAAAATGGGGGTCATGGCAACCATCAACCAGCCGATCGACGCCGATACGGCAGAGCTGGTGGTCGAGGAATTCGGCCACAAGGCAAAGCGCGTGTCCGCCGCCGACGTGGAAATTGGCATGCGTGGCGCCGACGACCGTGCCGAGGAGCTGATGCCGCGGCCGCCGGTGGTCACCATCATGGGCCACGTCGACCACGGTAAGACCTCGCTGCTCGATGCCCTGCGCGCCACCGACGTGGTCTCCGGCGAGGCTGGCGGCATTACCCAACACATCGGCGCCTACCAGGTGCGCCTCGCTTCGGGCGACCGCATCACTTTCATCGACACCCCGGGCCACGCCGCCTTCACCGAAATGCGCCTGCGCGGTGCCACGGTGACCGATATCGTGGTGCTGGTGGTGGCCGCCGACGACGGCATCAAGGAGCAGACGGTGGAGGCGATCAACCACGCCAAAGCCGCCCAGGTGCCGATCATCGTGGCGATCAACAAGATCGACAAGCCGGGCGCCGACGTCGCCCGGGTGAAGCAGGAGCTGCTGCAGCACGAGCTGATCACCGAGGATCTCGGCGGCGATCTCCTCGCCATCGAAGTTTCGGCGCTGAAGAAGACCAACCTCGACAAGCTCGAGGAGGCCATCCTGCTGCAGTCGGAAGTGCTGGAGCTGACGGCCAATCCCAAGCGTCCCGCCGAAGGCGTCATCATCGAGGCCAAGCTTGAGCGCGGCCGCGGCTCGGTCGCCACCGTGCTGGTCCAGCGCGGCACCTTGAAGGTCGGCGACATCTTCGTCGCCGGCGGCGAGTGGGGCCGCGTGCGTGCCCTGGTGAACGAGCGCGACGAGCAGATTCTGGAAGCCGGTCCGGCCACGCCGGTCGAGGTGCTCGGCCTCAACGGCACGCCGCTGGCGGGCGACGACTTCACGGTGATGGAGAACGAGGGCCGCGCCCGCGAGATCGCCGAGTACCGCCAGCGCAGCCGGCGCGAGAAGGAGATCGCCTCCACCGGCCGCGGCACGCTGGAGCAGATGATGAGCCGTATCAAGGAGGGTGTAGCCTCCGAGTTGCCCGTCGTCGTCAAGTCGGACGTGCACGGCTCGATGGAAGCCATCGTCAGTTCCTTCGAGAAGCTGGGCACCGACGAGGTCAAGGTGCGCGTGCTGCACAGCGGTGTCGGCGGCATCAACGAGTCGGACGTCACTCTGGCGAATGCCACCGGGGCCATGATCATCGCCTTCAACGTGCGCGCCAATCCGCAGGCGCGCCAGATGGCGCGGCGCGACGGCGTCGACATCCGCTATTACTCGATCATCTACAACGTGGTCGACGACGTGAAGGCGGCCATGAGCGGCCTGCTGGCGCCCAAGCAACAGGAGAACTTCCTGGGCTACGCGGAAATCCGCCAAGTGTTCACGAACTCCAAGGTCGGCAAGGTGGCCGGCTGCATGGTGACCGAGGGTGTCGTCAAGCGCGGCGCCAAGGTGCGCCTGCTGCGCGACAACGTGGTTGTTCACGCCGGCACCCTGAAGACGCTGCGGCGCTTCAAGGACGAGGTGCGGGAAGTGAGAGACGGCTACGAGTGCGGCATGGCCTTCGAGAACTACACCGACATCCAGGTCGGCGACCAGATCGAGTGCTACGAGATCGAGGAAATCGCCCGCGAACTCTAGGTTCGGCTTGCGGGCCCGGCGCCGGTGGCGTTGCCGGTCCACAGCCCGAACCGGGGTCTGATCCTCGGGCCGGAAATGTGATATGGCTCATTCGCGAAGCGCCAAGGGGCGCGCCAAGGCGTCCTCACAGGGATCCAGCCAAAGCAAAAGCCAGCGTCAGCTGCGGGTCGGCGAGGAGCTGCGCCATGCGCTGGCGCGCCTGCTGACGCGCGGCGATCTGCGCGATCCACAGCTCGCCGCGACCAACCTGACGGTGACCGAGGTGCGCATCAGCCCTGACCTCAAGAGCGCCACCGCCTTCGTGGTGCCGCTCGGCGGCGGTGATCTCGCGAAGGTGATCGAAGCGCTGAACCACGCCGCGGGCTTCCTGCGCAGCCAGCTCTCCCAGGAAGTGCAACTGCGCTATACCCCGCGGCTGTCGTTTCAGGCCGACCACTCCTTCGACGAGGCGGCCCGCATTAACGCCCTGCTGCACCACCCCAGGGTGGTCCAGGACGTCGAGGCGGAGGCGGACGATGCGGACGACGGCGCGCCCGAGGGCGGGCCCGATGCCCAATAAGGCCGCCGCCTCCGATAAGCTGCCGCCGGTCAACGGCTGGATCGTCATCGACAAGCCGCTCGGCCTCACCTCGACGCAAGTGGTCGGCCGCGTGCGCCGCATCCTGCGGCCGCGCAAGGTTGGCCACGGTGGTACCCTCGACCCGCTGGCCAGCGGCCTGCTGCCCATCGCCCTCGGCGAGGCGACCAAGACCGTCTCCTACGTGATGGACGGGCGGAAGAGCTACCGTTTCACCCTGCGCTGGGGCGAGGCGACGGAGACCGACGACGCCGAAGGCAAGGTCATCGAGACCCATCCGCACCGCCCCGACGCGGCCGAGATCGCCGCCGTGCTGGCCGGCTTCACTGGGGAGATCGACCAGATCCCGCCGATCTACTCCGCCATCAAGGTGGGCGGCCGACGGGCCTACGACCTGGCCCGCGCCCAGACCGACTTCGCATTGCAGGCGCGCAAGGTGATGGTGCATGCCATCACCCTGGAGGCGATGCCGGACCGCGATCACGCTGTCTTCGAGGTGCACTGCGGCAAGGGAACCTATATGCGCTCCCTGGCGCGCGATCTGGGGCGGGCGACCGGAACCGTCGCCCACATCGTAGAGTTGCGGCGATTAACCGTAGGGCCGTTCACGGAAGCCGACGCGATTTTGCTGGATTCCCTGGAATCGATGGGGCATAGTCCCGCCGCCTTGGAGCAGGTGCTCCCGGTGGAGACTGCGCTGGACGACATCCCGGCGCTGGCTCTTTCCGAAACCGAGGCGAACCGCCTGCGTTGCGGGCAGGCCGTGTCCATGGTGGCGCGCGCCAACCGCGATCGCATCAGCGAGCTCAGCAACGGATCCATCGTCTTTACCACAGCCGGCGGCAAGCCGGTGGCGCTGGTCCGTTATGAAGCAGGCGAACTTCATCCGGTTCGGGTTCTGAACCTTTAGTTATTGGAGACATCGCGATGTCGATCACTGCCGAGCGCAAGACTGCGCTGGTTCAAGAGTATGGCACCCACGAGGGTGACACCGGCTCGCCGGAAGTTCAGGTCGCAATCCTCTCGGAGCGGATCTCGAACCTCACCGAGCACCTCAAGACGCACAGCAAGGATTTCCACTCGCGCCGCGGCCTCTTGGTCATGGTCGGCCAGCGCCGGCGCCTGCTGGACTATGTGAAGGGCAAGGAAAAGGCGCGCTACGACGCCTTGATCCAGCGCTTAGGTCTGCGCCGCTAAGGCGGGGATCCATGGAAGATCCCCTTGTCGCGGTACCCCGCCGGCCCCAGCGCCGGCAAGGATACCGCGCGGGTGGGACGATTGGATGGCATGAAGGTAAGCGACATCGTGGATGTGCCGGCACGATGGTCTTTTGAGGGCCGGGCCGACGTAAGGGGCGTCCGGGGGAACTTTCCCCGGTCAGGACGCCCTTTGCGCGGGTCCGGCGCTTTGCATTACGGCACGCGCTGACGCCGCCATCTGGGTGCGTCGGTTAGGCAAGCGACAGGTTGGAAGGACCTAATAAGCATGTTTGATATTCATAAGCAGGAAATCGAGTGGGGCGGTCGCAAGCTGACCCTGGAAACCGGCCGCATTGCGCGCCAGGCAAATGGCGCCGTGCTGGCAACCTACGGCGACACCGTGGTGCTCTGCACCGCGGTCGGCGAATCCTCGCCCCGGCCGGGCATGGATTTCTTCCCGCTCACCGTGAACTACCAGGAAAAGACCTTCGCCGCCGGCAAGATTCCGGGCGGTTTTTTCAAGCGCGAGGGTCGTCCCTCCGAGAAGGAGACCCTGGTCTCTCGCCTCATCGACCGCCCGATCCGTCCGCTCTTCGCCAAGGGCTACAAGAACGAGACGCAGGTGATCTGCACCGTTCTGAGCCACGACCTGGAGAACGACCCGGATATCGTCGCCATGGTCGGTGCCTCTGCCGCGCTGACCATTTCCGGTCTGCCGTTCCTCGGCCCGATCGGCGCCGCCCGCGTCGGCTACAAGGACGGCCAGTACATCCTCAATCCGCTGATGGACGAGATGGGGGATTCCTCGCTGGATCTCATTCTCGCCGGCACCCGCGACGGCGTACTGATGGTGGAATCGGAGGCTCAGGAGCTCCCCGAGGACATCATGCTGGGGGCCGTGAATTTCGGCCACGAGCAGATGGGCCCGGTCATCGACTGCATCATCGCGCTGGCCGAACGTTGCGCGAAGGAGCCGCGCGACGTGCCGCCGCCGGCGCCCGAGATCGCACAGGTCAGAGACAAGTTGGTCGCCGGTGGCGTCATCGAGCAGCTGGCCGAGGCCTACACCGAAGTCAACAAGCTGGCCCGCCAGGCCAAGGTGGCCGCCGTGCGCGAGGCTGCCGGCGAGCCCCTCACCGATGCGGAAAAGGAGCACGCTTCCGGTCTGTTCAAGGCGCTCGAAAGCGAGGTCGTACGCGGCGGCATCCTGAAGACCGGCAAGCGCATCGACGGCCGCACCACCAAGGACATCCGGCCGATCGTGTCCCAGGTCGGCGTGTTGCCGCTGACCCACGGCTCGGCCCTGTTCACCCGTGGCGAGACCCAGGCGCTGGTCACCACCACGCTGGGTACTGGCCAGGACGAGCAGCTCGTCGACTCCCTGGAAGGCAGCTACCGCGAACACTTCATGCTGCACTACAACTTCCCGCCCTACTCGGTGGGTGAGTGCAGCTTCCGCCTGGCTCCGGGCCGCCGCGAGATCGGCCACGGCAAGCTGGCCTGGCGCGCCGTGCGCCCGCTGCTGCCGGCCAAGGAGGACTTCCCCTACACCATCCGCGTGGTCTCCGAGATCACCGAGTCCAACGGCTCGTCCTCGATGGCGACGGTCTGCGGCGCCTCACTGTCGCTGATGGACGCCGGCGTGCCGCTGGCCCGGCCGGTAGCCGGTATCGCCATGGGCCTGATCAAAGAGGGCGACGACTTCGCCGTGCTGTCGGACATCCTCGGCGACGAGGATCATCTCGGCGACATGGACTTCAAGGTGGCCGGCACGGCGACCGGCATCACCTCGCTGCAGATGGACATCAAGATCACCTCGATCACCAAGGAGATCATGGAAGTCGCGCTCAACCAGGCGCGTGACGGCCGCATGCACATCCTCGGCGAGATGAACAAGGCGCTCACCTCGGCCCGCGAAGGCGTGTCGGAGAACGCGCCGCGCATCACCGTGATCAACATTCCCAAGGACAAGATCCGCGACGTGATTGGCACTGGCGGCAAGGTGATCCGCGAGATCTGCGAAGAAACCGGCGCCAAAATCGACATCGAGGACGATGGCACCGTGAAGGTGTCGGCGGTCGATCAGGATAAGGCGGAGGCGGCGCTCGACTGGATCAGGTCGATCGTGGCGGAGCCGGAGATCGGCGAGATCTACAGCGGCAAGGTCGTGAAGGTGGTCGACTTCGGCGCCTTTGTGAACTTCCTCGGGCCGCGTGACGGTCTGGTCCACATCAGCGAGCTGGCGTCCGAGCGCGTCAACACCGTCGCCGACGTGGTGAAGGAAGGCGACGCCGTGAAGGTGAAGTGCATCGGCATGGACCGCGGCAAGGTGAAGCTGTCCATGAAGCGCGTGAATCAGGACACCGGCGAGGACCTCGAGGCCAAGGCCAGCTAAGGTCCTTTCGCAAAGCCGAACGACGGAGCCGGCGGCGGGGTGATGGCGACATGACCTCTCCGCCGGCTTTTTCTTTGCCGCCCTTGCGGCTGCCCAGGATCATGGGCCACCGCGGTGCCAAGGCCCTGGCGCCGGAGAACACTCTTTCCTCCATGAAGGCGGCCGCCGCCGCCGGCGCCCGCTGGGTCGAATTCGACGTCATGCTGACCGCCGACGGCGAGCCGGTGCTGTTCCATGACGACACCCTGCAGCGTACCACCGGCGTGAAGGGCGCGATGGCGAAGACGCCCTTCGCCAAGGTGCGCGGCCTCGACGCCTCGCTCGGCTTCGCACGCAGGTACGGGCTGAGGGACGGTCGGCGCTTCGTTGGACGGGCCGACTGCCGGGTGCCCTCCCTGGAGGATACCGTCGCCTGCCTCTTGGAACTCGGCCTCACCCCCAATGTGGAGATCAAGCCGACCGCCGGCCTCGCCGCAGAGACGGCCGAGCTCGCGCTGACCCGGATGCTGGCGCTCTGGCCGCAGGATCGCCTGCCGCCGCTGATCAGCAGCTTCGAGCGCGCGTCGCTGGCGGTCGCCCAGCGCGTCGCACCGCACTGGCCGCGCGGGCTCCTTGCCGGGGGATTCCCCAGGGACTGGCGCCAGGCCATGGCCGCGCTGGAGTGCGCCTCGTTGCATCTCGACTGGCAGCGCACCCGCCGCGCCGATGTCGCGGCGGTGAAGGCGGCGGGCTATGCCTTTGCGGTCTATACGGTCAATGGCGTGCGCGCCGGCCGTCGGCTGCTCGACAAGGGCGTCGACTGCCTCATTACGGACCGTCCGGACCTGCTGCTCGCGGGCTTGGACGGCTGAAGCGCTCTATTCGCTGGGCCGGGTCATGCGGCCGGGCGAAGGAATGCCGACGATGTTGTAGCCGCCGTCGACATGATGTACCTCGCCGGTTACGCCCTGCGACAGGTCGGAGGCGAGGTAGAGGCCAGACGAGCCGACCTCCTCCAGCAGCACGTTGCGCTTCAGCGGCGCGTGGTCACGGTTCCAGCCGAACACGAAGCGCGCGTCGCCGATGGCCGAACCGGCCAGGGTGCGCATCGGTCCGGCCGAGATGGCGTTGACGCGGATGCCCTGCGCGCCTAGATCGACGGCGAGGTAGCGCACGCTGGCTTCCAGCGCGGCCTTGGCGACGCCCATGACGTTGTAGTTCGGGGTGACCCGCTCGGCGCCCAGGTAGGACAGCGTGATCAGGCTGCCGCCGTTCGGCATCAGCGGGGCCGCCTCGCGCGCTACCGACGTGAAGGAGTAGCAGGAGATCGCCAGGGTGCGCCGGAAGTTGGCGCGGCTGGTGTTGAGGTAGCGCCCTTTCAGCTCCTCCTTGTCGGAGTAGGCGATGGCGTGGACCACGAAGTCGAGCGAGCCCCAGACCTCCCCCAGCCTGGCGAAAACGCTGGCGACCTCGGATTCGTCCTCGACGTCGCAAGGCAGCACCAGATTGGAGCCCGCGGATTCGGCGAGCGGCCGCACGCGCCGCTCGAAAGCCGCGCCCTGATAGGTAAAGGCCAGTTCAGCGCCCTGACGATGCAGAGCCTGCGCCATGCCCCAAGCGATGGAGTGGTCGTTGGCCACCCCCATGATCAGGCCGCGCTTACCGGCCATCAACCCTGCCATTTTCCCCCTTGCCTGCCCCGTTATCCGTCGAAACGCTTGAAGGCGAGGCTGGCGTTGGTGCCACCGAAGCCGAAGCTGTTGGACATGACGCAATTCAATTGGACGTTCTCTTCCAGCGCGCGGACGATCGGCATGCCGTCGGCTTCGGGATCGAGATTCTCGATATTCGCGGAGGCGGCGACGAAGGCGTTGTCCATCATCAGCAGGGAATAGATCGCCTCGTGCACGCCCGTTGCGCCCTGGGAATGGCCCGTCAGCGACTTGGTGGAGGAAACCCGCGGCATGTCGGCGCCGAAGGCCTCGCGGATCGCCTTCAACTCGATGATGTCGCCGACCGGTGTCGAGGTGCCGTGGGCATTGATGTAGTCGACCGGCGTGTTGCCGAGACTCTGCATGGCCAGGCGCATGCAGCGCGCCGCGCCCTCGCCGGAGGGCGCCACCATGTCGGCGCCGTCGGAGGTCGCCGCGTAGCCTGCGACCTCGCCATAGATCTTGGCGCCGCGTGCTTTGGCGTGTTCCAGCTCCTCCAGCACCACCACGCCGCCGCCGCCGGAGATCACGAAGCCGTCGCGGTCGCGGTCGTAGGCGCGGCTGGCGCGCGCCGGGGCGTCGTTGTAGCCGCTGGAAAGGGCGCCCATGGCGTCGAACAGCACGCTCAGGGTCCAGTGCAACTCCTCGCCGCCGCCGGCAAAGACGACATCCTGCTTGCCCATCTGGATCAGCTCGCTGCCGTTGCCGATGCAGTGGGCGGAGGTCGAACAGGCCGAGGAGATCGAGTAGCTGAGACCTTTGATCTTGAAGGCGGTGGCGATGTTTGCCGAGTTGGTCGACGACATGCAGCGCGGCACCATGTAGGGGCCGACCCGCCTGGGGCCCTTGCTGCGCGCCAAGTCGGCGGCCTCGACCTGATTGGAGGTCGAAGGGCCGCCGGAGCCCATGACGATGCCGCTGCGCTCGTGCGAGACCTCCGCCTCGGTGAGGCCGGCGTCGGCGATGGCTTCCTGCATGGCGACATAGTTGTAGGCCGCCCCGTCGCCCATGAAACGGCGCAGCTTGCGGTCGACGTGGGCGTCCAGGTCGACCTTTAGCGATCCGTGCACGTGGCTGCGAAAGCCCATTTCCGCGTAGGTATCGCAAAACTCGATACCCGAACGGCCGGCTTTCAGGGCGTCGACCACCTCGGCCCTGTTGTTGCCGATGCTGGAGACGATGCCCAATCCGGTGACGACAACTCGGCGCATAGAAATTCCGTTCGTCCTGCGGCTGTGGTCTCTGATACTCGCTTCGCCCCCGGCGCCGGGCGTCGGCGACCAGGGCGCTGTCTGCCGGCTCAGGCCGACTGCGGCTCGCGCTGAAAAAGGCCGACCTTCAGGTCTTTGGCCGCATAGATCGGCGTGCCGTCGGCCTTCATGACGCCGTCGGCGACGCCCAGCACCAGCTTGCCCATGCGCACGCGCTTCAGTTCGAGGTGATAGCTCACCATCTTGACCGCCGGGGTCACCATGTCGGTGAATTTCACCTCGCCGACCCCCAGGGCGCGGCCGCGACCCGGCGCGCCGAGCCAGCCGAGGAAGAACCCGACCAGCTGCCAAAGGGAGTCGAGGCCAAGGCAGCCCGGCATCACCGGGTCGCCCTCGAAGTGACAGCCGAAGAACCAGAGGTCCGGCTTGATGTCCATCTCGGCGACGACATGGCCCTTGCCGTGTTGGCCGCCGTCGTCGGTGATTTCGGTGATGCGGTCGAACATCAGCATCGGCGGGAGAGGGAGTTGCGCATTGCCCGGGCCAAAGAGCTTCCCGTGCGCACACTTCAGCAGATCTTCGTAACGGAAGCTGTTCTTTCTTTCGGTCAATAGATCCACCCGGTCCGGCACCTTTTCTTTCAGCGGCCTTACACGCCGCCACACCAATCATCCGCGGCCGCGAAACGTCCGAAAAGCCTCACACCTACATAGGCTTCCCTCGGCGCTTCCGCCACGACAAAAAGCGTTGCCGCAAGCACTTCCCAGAGCGCTCAAGGAAGCATCCGGCCAACGCTTGGCGGACTATAGCATAGGAAAACCGCTGTCAAACAGCTTCGCTTCCCGGCTTCCGGCCTGGTTAGGCTGGCCGACCCGGGTTAACACCCGGTTAGCGCCCGCCGTCGGACGAAGCGGCTGCGGAATTGCTTTATAGCGGTTCCAAAGAAATTGACATGAGTCTGTTTTTGCCACTTTAATTCGTCGAGTTGGGAACCATATAGCGGGAAGCCATGAGCAAAGATCGTCCATACAGCGCGCTCGTGCAGCGCCTAAAGGGGGCTGGACTGCGGCCGACCCGCCAGCGCTTGGCGCTCGCCAAGTTGCTGTTCGAGGCCCCGGGCGGCTGCGACCGCCACATCACGGCCGAGCAACTGCATGCCGAAGCCGTTGGCGACAGCGTGCGCGTCTCGCTGGCCACCATCTACAACAGCCTGCACCAGTTCACTACGGCTGGCCTGCTGCGCGAGGTGGTGGTGGAATCCGGGCGCTCCTACTTCGACACCAACGTGTCGGAGCATCATCACTTCTACTTCGAGAACAGCGGCCGCCTGCAGGACATCCCGGGTGAACTGGTCCAACTCGACAGGCTGCCGACACCGCCGGACGACACCAGGGTGGCGCGCATCGACGTCATCATTCGGTTGCAAGACGCCGAGTGATCTTCGCTTCTCGCGGCTCTCCCAAACTTCCTTAGAATCATTCTAATCTATTGACAGGCTCCGGCACCGGGGCTATTTAGTCTCCCTCAGGGGGCGGTCCCGTCGGTCTTCCCGGACCGGCTGGCGGACGGCAAGCAAGCCCTCACGGCCAAAACGAAATCTCATCCACAGGAGAGCGCCATGTCGCTGAAGAACTCGAAGACCGAAGCCAACCTGAAGGACGCTTTCGCCGGCGAGAGCCAGGCTAATCGCCGCTACCTCTACTTCGCCCAGAAGGCCGACATCGAGGGCTACAACGACGTTGCCGCCGTCTTCCGTTCCACCGCGGAAGGCGAGACCGGCCACGCTCACGGCCATCTGCAGTACCTTGAGGAGGTGGGGGATCCGGCGACCGGCGAGCCGATCGGCGACACCACGCTGAACCTGAGGTCCGCCATCGCCGGCGAGACCCACGAGTACACCGACATGTATCCCGGCATGGCCCGCACTGCGCGCGAAGAGGGCTTTGACGAGATCGCCGATTGGTTCGAGACCCTGGCGAAGGCCGAAAAGAGCCACGCTGGCCGCTTCCAGAAGGCTCTCGACACTATGGCCTGATGCCGGTGCGGGGCCGTCCGGCGCCGTCGCGCCCCATTCCGGAATCCCGTCTCATGCAAGTGCAGGACTGAAGCGCCTGACGGCCGCAGCGGCGGCGGACGCTTCAGCACCTGCGGCTTGCGGCAAGCGCGACGATCTGCGCGAACGGCCAAGCCGGCCCGCCGGCAACGGCTCCCCCGACACCCGCGTCAGGCCGAAACCCGTGACGCCGGGAGAGGGCACAAGGGAAAGAGCATGAGCGAAGGTGGCTTGAACGCGCCGGTGCGCCATCCGATCGATTGGAACGATCCGGACTTCTACGACTGGGACAAGCTGAACGCGGAAGTCGAGCGCATCTTCGACATCTGCCATGGCTGCCGTCGCTGCTTCAATCTCTGCGATTCCTTTCCGCGCCTCTTCGATCTCATCGACGAGTCGGCGACTGGCGAACTCGACAGCGTCGACAAGGCCGACTACAAGCAGGTCGTCGACGCCTGCACGCTCTGCGATATGTGCTTCATGGTGAGCTGTCCCTACGTGCCGCCCCATGAGTTCAACATCGACTTCGCGCACCTTATGCTGCGCTACCGCGCGGCCGAGCGGAAATCCGGACAGACCGACTTCCGCGTCGAGCAGCTCACCAAGACCGACCGCAACGGCAAGCTGGCCGGTCTCGTGCCGGGTCTGGTGAACTGGGCCGGCGGCACCAGGAACAAGCTGACGCGCCCGGTCATGGAGAGCGTCGCCGGCGTGCACCGCGAGGCCGAGCTGCCGCAGTTCCATGGCAAGACCTTCGCCCTGCGCGCCAAGCAGCACCCGCCGGAGGTCGACGCCACGGCACCGGCCCGGGGCCGCAAGGTGGCGCTCTACGCGACCTGCTTCGTGAACTACAACAACCCGAAGATCGGCGAGGCCGCACAGGCCGTGCTGGCCAGGAACGGCGTCGAAACCGCAGTCGTCTATCCCGCCTGCTGCGGCATGCCGCAGCTGGAGAACGGCGACATCGCGAAGGTGGCCGACTCGGCAAAGCGCGTTTCCGCCGAGCTCTGCAGCTGGATCGACCAGGGTTACGACATTGTCGCGCTGACCCCTTCCTGCGCCTTGATGCTGAAGTTCGAGTGGCCGCTCATCCTGCCCGGCGACGCGACGGTGCAGAAGCTGTCGGAGCACAGCTTCGACATCACCGAATACGTGGTCGACATCGCCAAGAAAGAGGGCCTGGCCGAAGGACTCGGCGCCCTGGAGGGCGGCGTCGCCCTGCACATGGCCTGCCATGCCCGCGCCCAGAACGTCGGCGCCAAGGCGGCGGAGATGCTGCGCCTGCTGCCCGAGGCCGACGTGAAGGTCATCGAGCGCTGCTCCGGCCACGGCGGCTCCTGGGGTGTCCTGAAGCAGCACTTCGAGACGGCCATCAAGGTTGGCCGCCCCGCGGCGCGCCAGGCCGCGCAAGCCGGCAAGGCCTACATCGCCTCGGAATGCCCGCTGGCCGGACAGCACCTGTTGCAGGGCATCGATCGCCTGCAGATGGAGGGCAAACCGCAGGTTGCCCGCAGCTACCACCCCATCGAGCTCTTCGCGAAGGCCTACGGCCTTGCCGACTAGGCGAGGGCGCCAAAGGGCTGGCGCAAAGGCGTGGGCAGCCCAAATGCAGTGAGGAGCGCAACGACATGAGCACCGGACTTGCGATGAAACGAGAAATCACCCGCGAAGATATCCTTCCCATGGCGGCCTACGAGAGCGAGCGCCGGGAACTGCGCCGCGACCTGGTGGCCAAGAAGAAGTTCCGCCGTCAGGACGTCGGACCCGTCTGCACGTTCTACTTCGAGAGCTACGACACCATGTGGGCCCAGGTCCACGAGATGCTCTACATCGAAAAGGGCGGCGAAGTGCAGATCGAAGACGAGCTGAGGGCCTACAACCCGCTCATCCCGCAGGGCCGCGAGCTGATCGCCACGGTGATGTTCGAGATCGACGACGAACGGCGCCGCAAGACCTTCCTGTCCAAGCTGGGCGGCGTCGAGGAGACGGCATTCTTCGAGGTCGAGGGCGAGCGCATTCTCGGCAAACCGGAGGAGGACGTCGACCGCACGACTGCCGCCGGCAAGGCCTCCTCGGTGCAGTTCGTCCACTTCCCCTTCACCGACGCCCAGGTGGCCAAGTTCAGGCAGCCGGGCACCCGCGTGGTGCTGGGCTTCACTCACCCGGAGTACAGTCACATGACGATCCTGCCGGAAGACGTGCGCGGCGCCCTGGCCCAGGACTTCGCGTAAGGCGGCGCTGGTAGCCCCTCACCCGGCTCCGGCGAGCGCGTGCGCGAGCCTATCTCCGTTCCTACTCCAGGCTCTCGTCGACATAGAGGCCGTAGAAAGCTTCGCGCGGCAGCCAGCCGCTGAAGCCGCCGGCGGTCACCTCGCACCAGGCCGCCTGACAGCGTTCCAGCACGCCGACCACGCCGGCATCCAGTAGGGCGACGGCCGGAGCCTCGGGCTCCGGGCGGCGGCGCAGGGTCTGGCGCTTGCCGGTCACCAGCAGGCCGCGCTGGCCCTGCACCATGGACTGGTGCACCCAGCCCTCCGTGCCCTGCCAGTCGCGGATGCGCCGCCAGGTGTCGAACTCGTCGACGATCTCCACGGGCAGTCCGCGGCGCCGATAGACCCAGTCGATGGGATAGCGGGTGCCCGGCCCGGTGCGCAGGTTCACCTCGTCGGCGCGCAGGGTGACGAAGCGCGGCAGCGGCAGCCCGGTGCGCCCCGCCGGGGTCGGCCGCTCGGCATCGCTCTCGCCGGCGGGCTCCGCCTCCGCCGCCTCCTCCTCCTGGGCGAGAGCCGGTGCGGCCGCGGCCAGCCCCCCGCCCGCGAGCATCGCGGCGGCCAGCAGCAGGGCAAAGAGCGGGAGAAATCTCGGCATATCATTTCCTAACCGCGCGCCTCGCGCCGGGTCAAGGCGGCGCCCGGCGTCGGCGCCCCGCCAGGCCCGGAGGGTCTGGGAAACGGCCTGTCCCCTGGACAAGCCGGCGCCCCGCCTGCTATGGCAAGGCGCAAGTTCCGCCGCCTTTCGTGCCCCGCTTGATTTTGGGTCCCGGCCGGCCTGGCCCGCATCTCGAGTAAGGAAGCAATGCCCCAGAAAAAGGTCCGCGTGATCGTCACCCGTCGCCTGCCCGATGCCATCGAGACGCGGATGATGGAGCTCTTCGACTGCCGCCTCAACCTCGAGGACAAGCCGATGAGCCAGGCCCAGCTGATCGAGGCGGTGAAGGAGGGCGAGGTGCTGGTGCCGACGGTAACGGACCGCATCGATGCGGCGGTGCTCTCCCAGGCCGGCTCGCAGTTGAAGCTGATCGCCTCCTTCGGCACCGGCGTCGACCACATCGACCTGAAGACTGCGCGTCAGCGCGGCATCACCGTGACCAACACGCCCGGTGTGCTGACCGAGGACACCGCCGACATGACCATGGCGCTCATCCTCTCTGTGCCGCGTCGCCTCGCCGAGGGCGAGCGCCTGGTGCGTGCCGGGGAATGGCAGGGGTGGGCGCCCACCGGCATGCTCGGCCACCGGGTGAACGGAAAAAGGCTGGGCATTATCGGCATGGGCCGCATCGGCAGCGCCGTGGCGCGCCGGGCCCGCGGCTTCAACATGTCGATCCACTATCACAACCGCCGGCGTGTGCACCCCTCGCTGGAGGAGGAGTTGGAGGCGACCTATTGGGAGAGCCTCGACCAGATGCTCTCACGCATGGACATCATCTCCATCAACTGCCCGCACACACCGGCCACCTTTCACCTACTCTCCGCGCGGCGCCTCAAGCTGCTGCGCGAAGAGGCCTACATCGTAAACACCTCGCGCGGCGAGGTGGTCGACGAGAATGCGCTGACCCGCGCGTTGGAGGCGGGCGAGATCGCCGGGGCCGGCCTCGACGTCTTCGAGCACGAGCCGGCGGTGAACCCCAAGCTCCTGCGCCTCGACAACGTGGTACTGCTGCCGCACATGGGCTCGGCCACCATTGAGGGCCGCCTGGCCATGGGCGAGAAGGTCATCATCTCCATCAAGACCTTCGTCGACGGCCACACCCCGCCCGACCGTGTCCTGGAGACGATGTTCTAGGGCCGGCATCCGGATGGTCGGAAGCGCGATCGGTCGCCTCGAGGTATGGTATGCAGCCGAGTGCAACGGCGAGTGGGAGCATACCTACGGCATTGTCATAGAAACCCTCGACAATCCGGGTTGGCGGCTGCGAGTCGATCTAGCGGAGACAACCCTGCGGGACGTCGCCTTCACGGCCGTGAATCGCGAGACCTCGCCACAGGATTGGATCGATTGTCGTGTGAAGGACGGCAGTTTCCAGGGCTGCGGCGGTGCCGGCAATCTTGAAGAGATCATCACTATTTTCCTCGGATGGGCAGAATCTTACCGAGGCAAGTAGCGAAGCAGGTCAGTAGCGGCTTTCGATGTGGATGTGGTCGTCGTGCCGGGCAGCGCGGCAGCCCTGGAAGCGGATGCGATCGCTGGCGAGGCCGAACCGGCTTTTAAGGTGCGGCTCCAGCAGGATTCGATTCAGCCGGCCGCCGCTGTCGCCCTCGGCCACCAGCCACTGTAGTGCAGCCCTGGTGCGTTCCTCGTCCAGCGTGGCGCCGGTGCGCAGGAAGGGCCGCAACCACTCCATGTCCCAGCGCAGCGTGAGGAAAGCGTCATCGCCTGCACAGGGCAGCGGCTCGCCGGGCTGCGGCGGCGCAAAGGCCCAGTAGCCGAATGGCGAGGCCAGCTGGCCGCGCTGGTAGCTCCCGCTCGGATCTCGATAGAAGAAGGCGAGATCCACCTTGCGGCCGTCGTCATGGGACAGATGCGGTAGCAGCGGGAAGTCGTCGAGCAGAGGAAAGCCGGCATCGAGCGCTTGTGTCAGCGTGCCGGGGAAGCGCTCGTCCATCTCCCGCGCCAGGCCGTCGACAAGGTAGTAGGTCTCGGTGGAGACGTAGTGCCGGTTCAGCAGGCAATAGAGCGGCGAGGCCATGACTAGGTGCCGGCTCTCGCTGGCCCCGCAGGGCAGGGCGATGCGGTCTCTGCGCTCGGCCAGGGTCTCGGCCGTAAAGGACGCGCCCACGTAGCACAGCAGGAAGAGCAGCAGGAGCAGCGGCCAGCGGAAGAGTGGCCGCGGCGCGAAGGCCCGGCGCAGCAGCAGGGCGGCGAGCCAAGCGATCCCGCCGACCTGGGTCACCGCGGTCAGTAGCAGGACGGCGAGGCCGTGGCCGAGGAGCTTCAGCACACCGCTACTTCACCGGACAGGGGCCGTCGGTGCTGGCGTCGTGCACCCTTATCTCGCCGCTGACGATGGCCTCCTCGGCGGCCTGCGCGGCTTCCTCCATCTGCGGGGTGATGAGGGCGTCGTTGTCGTCGTCGAGTACCCAGTCGAGACCGCCTTCGGCGAGGCCCAGCACCTGCACGCCGGACTGCCAAGTGCCGTCGCGCGCCGCCATGAAGTTGTCGTAGACCGCCACGTCGACGCGCTTCCTCATGGAGGTGAGGACCCGGCCGGGATGCAGGCTGTTCTGGTTGGAGTCGGTGCCGATGCCGAGCACCTTGGCGTCGGCGGCGGCCTGCAGCACACCGATGCCGGTGCCGCCGGCCGCCTGGATGATGACGTCGGCGCCCTGCCCGATCTGCGAGCGGGCGAGCTCAGCGCCGCGCCCCGGGTCGGTCCAGGCCGCCGGCGTCGGCCCGGTCATGTTGACCAGCACCTTTATCTCTTTGTCGGCACTGCGCGCGCCCTGGATATAGCCGCAGGCGAACCTGCGGATGATCGGGATATCCATGCCGCCGACGAAGCCGATGACGCCGGAGCTGGAGGCCATGGCCGCCAGCACGCCCACGACGTAGGAGCCCTCCTGTTCGCGGAACACGATGGACTGCACGTTCGGCGCCTCGACCACCGCATCGACGATGGCAAAGCGCGTCCCGGGAAAGAGCGGCGCCACCTCGGCCAGGGCGCTGGCGTGATTGAAGCCGATGGCGACGACGGGTGAGAAGCCGCGTTGCGCGAAGGTCTTCAAGGCCTGCAGAGACTGCGCCGGCGCGGCGATCTCGAACTCGCCGTAGTCCGCGCCTGTCTCCTCGCGATAGCGCTCGGCGCCGACGTAGGCCGCCTCGTTGAAGGAGCCGTCGAACTTGCCGCCGACGGAGTAGATCACCGCGGGCTTGGCCGCGGCGGTGCCGGCGAGAAGGCAGAACAGGATGGCAAAGAGTGTCGTGCGGTCGATCAACGGCGGCTCCACGAGAGGGGCGGAAAGCCGTCGAAGGCTATGCCATTTCGAATGGCACCGGAAGTCCGGCACTGTTCGGTTGAATGCCTATCCCCGGCGGCCGGAAGACTTCCTTTGATGGGTTGAGCAGACCGGGGTCGCGTGCAACCATTGCGCCATGACGGCTCTAACTCCGGCTGCACCGGCAGAGGTGCATGAAAACAAGGACTTGCAGCACCGTATCGGGCTGGGTCTGGCCGTCGCCTGGGTGCTGGCGCATCTCTGGATCGCCTCGCCGCTACCCTACCTGCTCGCCGATGCCCTGGGGCGCTGGGTCGTCATCACCGACATGCAGCAGCGCGGCCTGATGCTCGGCTTCGCGCTCTGCCTCGCCTTCCTGCTTTTCGAACCGCGCCGCCTAAAGCTGCTGCCGGCCGCCAATCGTGCGCTGGCGGCGCTGGGCGCGGTCGCCGGCAGCATCGTCATGTGGAACTACGGCCACATTGCGGACAATCCCCTCGACCCGGGCGGCTTCTCGCTGGCCGTGGCCTTCCTCGGCATGGTGCTGTTGCTCCTGGCCTGCCTGCGGGTTTTCGGCTGGTTCGGATGGGTCCTCGTAGTCTTGCTCGCCGCGGCGCACTTGATCCCGCTGGCGCTCGACCTGCCGTATCCGCGCCGTCTGAGTGGGGCTGAGGCGCTGCTCACCCTGCATTGGTTTACGACCGAGAGCGTCTTCGGCATTCCCCTTGGCATTACGGTTTCCTTCGGCATTTTCCTGGTCATGCTCGGCGTGGGCTATGATGTCCTGGGCTGCGGCCGGCCTTTGGCGAGCGGCATTCTGCGTCCCCTGCCTCCCGACGCGCCCACCGCCGACCTGGCGAGCTACAGCCGTATTGCGCGGAGTCTCTGGGCCCTGGTCGCGCTGCATTTCCTGTTTGGCGGCTCTGCGCTGGCATTCGACGTCGGCGAAAGGCTGACTTTCGAAAGCATCGGCAGGCCCGTGCTGTTGGGCTTTGTCGTCTACATCGTCTTTCTTGCCGTTGCATGGTCGTCCCAGGCGACCAACAACGCGCAGCGCCGCAAGCGTCTTCTGGGGATCGGTGCGGGCGGCATGCTGCTGGGCTTCGTGCCGATCCTCAGCGTGGTGCTGAGCCTTGCCCACACGGTCTTCGAAAGCGTCTTCTCGGGACTGTCGATCAGGCAACCGGGACTCGCCGGGTCGCTGGTCGCGCCCGCTCTGTTCCTCGGGGCCAGCCTTCTGCTGATCGTCGTGGCGAAACGGCAAGGCAGGCCCGGACAGCGGGCTTTGTGGCTCGGAGTCTTGATGCTGCTGCCGCTCCTGCTGTTCTTCTGGACGTTTGCGGTGGACCGCCTGTCGCCGGGGCTTGCTGCGGTCTACGCCGACATTCTGATGCTGGTCGTTGTGGCCGGGGTCGGCGCCGCCGGGAGCGGCGGCGAGATGTCATCTGAGACAGAACCGAAGTGCTTCGTCGCGCCTGGCTTCCTGCCGCTCTGCCACGGCACCGCCCGGGTCATGGTGCGAGTGGTGATCCTCGCGGCCTTCTCCGGGATGCTGATCCCGTTGGCCTTCGTCTGGCTGTCGCTGTTCGTCGTGCTGTCCGGCTGAGCCGGGCCGCGGCACAGGCTCTAAACCGAGCAGAGCGCTTCGCCGCTGCGGTAGTCCATGGTCTTGAGGTCGCGGATGGTTGCCTGCGGGCCGCAGAGCGCGCAGTCGGGGTCGCGCGGCACCTTCACCTTGCGGAAGGTGGTCTCCAGCGAGTCGAAAAGCACCAGTGAGCCGGCAAGCGACGTCCCGATGCCAAGCAATTCCTTCACCACCTCGTTGGCCTGCAGCGCGCCCAACGTGCCGGCCAGCGCGCCCAGCACGCCGACGTCGGCGCAACTCTCCTTGGGATCGCCCGGCTGCGGGCCAAAGAGGCAGCGGTAGCAGGGCTTGTCGCCGTGCTCATGCGCCTTGAAGGTCGCGAGTTGACCGTCGAAGCGCATGATGGCGGCGGACACCAGGATCTTGCCGGCGAGGTAACAGGCGTCGTTGGCGAGGTAGCGCGTGGGAAAGTTGTCGGAGCCGTCGGCCACCAGGTCGTAGCGCGCGACGAGATCGAGGGCGTTGTCGGGGGAGAGGCGCAACTCGTGCGCTTCCACCGTCACCTCGGGATTGATTTCGGCGATGCGCCGGCGCGCAGACTCCACCTTGGCCATGCCGAGGTTGGCGGTGTCGTGAAGCACCTGACGCTGCAGGTTGGAGAGGTCGACCGTGTCATCGTCGACGATGCCGAGGGTGCCGACGCCGGCAGCAGCGAGGTAGAGCAGCAGCGGCGAGCCCAGACCGCCGGCGCCGATCACCAGCACCCGCGCCTTCAGCAGCTTCGCCTGGCCGCCCTCGCCGATCTCCGGCAGCACCAGGTGGCGCGCGTAGCGGTCGATCTGGTCGTCGCTGAAATCCATGGGAGATATGTTAGCGCCCGGCCGCCCCGGCACAAGGGGCTGGAATCGTGGCGGGTTCCGGGCGCTACATGCCCTCGAAGAGATCGGTGGAGAGATAGCGCTCGGCGAAGGAGGGCAGGATGACGACGATCAGCTTGCCGGCCATCTCCTCCCGGGCGCCGACCTCCAGCGCGGCGGCCAGCGCGGCACCGGAGGAGATGCCGACCGGCAGGCCGTCGAGTGCCGCCGCCTCGCGTGCGGTGCGAAAGGCGGTATCGTTGCCGATGCGCATGATCTCGTCGATCAGCGTGGGGTCGAGGTTGCCGGGTATGAAGCCGGGGCCGATGCCCTGGATCTTGTGCGGGCCCGGCGGACCGCCGGAGAGCACCGGGCTGTCCTCCGGCTCCACGGCGATCATCTTGACCTCCTTCTTGCGCGCCTTCAGCGCCTTGCCGACGCCGGTCAGCGTGCCGCCGGTGCCGACGCCGGAGATCACCGCGTCGACGCGCCCGCCGGAGTCGCGCCAGATCTCCTCCGCCGTGGTGTGCCGGTGGACCTCCGGATTGGCCGGATTGTTGAACTGCTGCGGCATCACCGCGCCGGGGTTTTTGGCCAGAATCTCCTCGGCCTTGGCGACGGCGCCATTCATGCCCTTCGATCCCTCGGTCAGCACCAGTTCGGCGCCCAGCAGGCGCAGCATCTTGCGGCGCTCGACCGACATGGTCTCCGGCATGGTGAGAATCAGGCGGTAACCCTTGGCGGCGCAGACGAAGGCCAGGGCGATGCCGGTGTTGCCGCTGGTCGGCTCCACGATCACGCCACCCTGTTTCAGACGCCCATCGCGCTCCAGCGCTTCGATCATGGCCAAACCGATGCGATCCTTCACGGAGGACAGCGGATTGAAGAACTCACACTTGCCGACGATCTCCGCCTTCGCGCCATGCGCGGCGGCCAGGCGGTTCACACGGATCAGCGGCGTCGCGCCGATGGTGTCGAGGATCGAGCCGTAAATCTTGCCGCGGAATTCGCAGCTCGTGCTTGCGTCCATGGCGCGCTCTCCGTTTCCCCGTTGCCGACGGCGATTCTGGTTAGATGGTGAAGTCGGTGATCTGCCGGGCTTCGCTGACGATGCCCTTCTCGCGCGCCTTATCGCAGAGTTCTTCGATGGTCATGTTATCGAAGCGCTCCATCATCTGCTGCTGCATCTCGTGCCAGATCGGCCGCAGCACCTTGACGCCGAGTTCGGAGCCGTCGGGCTCGCTCGTCGGGTCCGCGGTGCCCTCCAGCTTGCGCACGATGCGAATGATTTCGCCCACCGCGATGCGCCGGCGCTCCCGCGCCAGGCGGTAGCCGCCCTTGGGACCGCGCTGTCCGGCGAGGATCTCATGGTGGACGAGCTGCTGCAGAACCTGCTCCAAGTAGCGCCGCGGAATGCCCTGGCGCCGAGAGATGTCGGTCGAGCGTACCGGGCCGGCGCCGGCGTGGTAGGCGATGTCGACCACGGCCTCGATGGCGAAGAGCAGTTTCTTGGAAAGCCTCAACATGACCTAGGCACCTGCTGCCCTTGATTTTTCTGCGGGGGCTTTGTCACTGCCGAAGCCGGTCGAGCCGAAGCCGCCGGCGCCGCGCGCGCTGTCTTCCAGGTCGGTGCTCGCCGTCCAGGTGACCCGCGCGTGGGCCGCCACCACCATCTGCGCGATGCGGCTGCCGCGCTCGATGACGAAGGGCTGGTCGCCATGGTTGATCAGGATGACCCCGATCTCGCCGCGGTAGTCGGCGTCGATGGTGCCCGGTGCGTTCAGCACGGTGATGCCGTGCTTCAGGGCGAGGCCGGAGCGGGGGCGGACCTGCGCCTCGGTGCCCGGTGGCAGGGCGATGGCGATGCCGGTCGGGATCAAACGCCGTTCGCCCGGCGCCAGGCTGACCGGCGCGTCGACGGCGGCCAGCAGGTCCAGGCCGGCGGAGTCGGCGGTGGCATAGGCGGGCAGGCTGAGGTCGGCGGCGTGGTCGAGGCGTTTAATGGCGACGCTGAGGACGGTCATGAGCTGCTTCGCGGTCCCTGTTCCGGTTCGTTGGTCTAGCGGCCGAGGGTGGCGGCGATCTGCCGGCAGAGGCGCTCGGCCACCTCTGTCTTTGTCATCTGCGGCCAGTCGTCGACGCCGTCGGCGGTGATCAGGTGAATGCGGTTTGACTCGCCGCCGAAGGTCGCCGTGCCGGGTGCCACGTCGTTGGCGAGGATCCAGTCGCAGCCCTTGCGGGCCAGCTTGGCGCGGCCTTGTTCGACTACCCTCTCGGTCTCGGCGGCGAAGCCGATCACCAGGCTCGGCCGCTGGCCGCCGGCCTGCGACAGCTCCGACAGGATGTCGGGATTCTGCGCCAGCTCCAGGGCGGCAGGGGCGCCGTTGTCCTTCTTCAGTTTGTGTTGCGCGGCGTGGGCGGCGCGCCAGTCGGCCACCGCGGCGGCGCAGACCGCGACCTCGACCGGCAGGGCGGCGCGGCAGGCGGCCAGCATCTCCTGTGCGGTCTCCACACGAACAGTGCGCAGGCCCGGCGGGTCGGGAAGTTGGCTGGGGCCGGAGACCAGGGTGGTCTCGGCGCCGTGGCGGGCCAGCGCTGCGGCGATGGCATGGCCTTGCTTGCCGGAGGACCGGTTGGCGATGTAGCGCACCGGATCGATCGGCTCATGGGTCGGCCCGGAGGTCACCAGCGCGCGCAGGCCGCTCAAGCGGCCCGGCAGGCCGAGCGCAGCTTCGATGGCGGCGAGAATCTCCTGCGGCTCGGCCATGCGCCCGAAGCCGTATTCGCCGCAGGCCATGTCGCCCTCGTTGGGCCCGACCGTCAGTACCCCGCGCGCCTTCAGGGCGGCCAGGTTCGCCTGGGTCGCTGCGTGTTCCCACATGCGCACGTTCATCGCCGGAGCGACGAGCACGGCCTTGTCGGTGGCAAGCAGCGCGGTGGAGGCGAGGTCGTCGGCGCGGCCCTGGGCCATCTTCGCGAGCAGGTCGGCGCTGGCGGGCGCCACCACCAGCAGGTCGGCGTCGCGCGACAGCTGGATGTGGCCCATCTCCGCCTCGTCGGTGAGGTCGAAGAGTTCGCCGTAGACCTTGTCGCCGCTCAGCGCGGCGAGCGACAGCGGCGTGACGAATTGGGCGCCGGCCCGGGTCAGCACGCAACGCACCGCGGCACCCCTTTCCCTGAGGCGGCGGATCAGTTCCAGCGACTTGTAGGCGGCGATGCCCCCTGAAATGATCAGGAGGACCCGTTTCCCGGTCAACACGGTGGTTCGGCCCAGATTTCACGGTGAACAGACGTGAATAACCTAGGGGCTTGTTCTTGGGAAGGCAAGCGGTGTGCTTTTAACCTTGTTCGGACGCACTTTTCTGCGGCTTACAGCAGGGCAGCGAGGGCCATGGCCAGGGCCGCGAGGGCAACTGGAAGGGCCCAGCGGACGTGATTTCCCCCGCTGCGGGCGTTTAATTGCGCGACGGTCTCCGGGTGCAGCCGGATGCGCCCGTCGGCGAGCTCCGCGGTGGCGCGCTCCAGGTTGTCGGCCAGCGTCGGCAGCTGGCGCAGGCCGTGCAGCACGTCCTCGACGCCCTCGCGCAGGCGCGCTTCGGGGCCGCGGTTCTGCCGCATCCAGGCATCGATCAGCGGCTGCGCCAGCGTCCAGATGTTGAGCGCCGGGTCGAGCCGCCGGCTGACGCCTTCGGCCATCAGCATGTTCTTTTGCAACAGCAGCAGTTGCGGCTGCACCGGCAGCTCGAAGGACTCGGTCAGTCGAAGAAGCTGGGCCAGGAGCCGCGCAAAGGAGATCTCGTTCAGCGGCCGGCCGGCGATCGGCTCGCAGACCGAGCGCAGCGCCTGGGCGAAGACGTCCAGGGCGCGGCTCTGCGGCAGATAGCCGGCCTCCATGTAAACCGCGGCCAGGCGGTGGTAGTCGCCGCCCAGGGTGGCAATCAGCATGTCGGCCAGGTGCCGGCGGGTCGGCCAGTCGAGGCGCCCCATGATGCCGAAGTCGACCGCGACGATGTTGCCGTCGGCAGCCACCCACATGTTGCCGGGGTGCTGGTCGCCGTGGAAGAAGCCGTCGCGGAACACCTGGTTGAAGAAGATTCCGGCGGCCTTGGTCAGCACCTCCGCGAGGTCGTGGCCGGCGGCGAGCAGCGCCGCGCGGTCGTCCATCGGAATGCCGGCGACCCGTGACATGGTGAGCACGCGCCGGGAGCTGCGCCGCCAGTCGATGACGGGCACATTGTAGGTCTCATCATCGGCGAAGTTCTCCGCCAGTTCGGAGGCCGCCGCCCCCTCCATGCGCAGGTCCATCTCCAGGCGCACGGTGTCCTCGAAGACGCGCACCGCTTCCAGCGGGCGGAAGCGGCGCAGCTTGGGCTGGGCACGCTCGACCCACTCGGCCAGCCAGTAGAAGAACTCGAGATCGCGCTCGAAGGCCTTTTCGATGCCCGGGCGCAGGATCTTCACTGCGACGGGCCGCGGCGCCTGCGGGCTTTCCTCCGGGCCAGCCACGATCTCCGGGGCAATGCTGGCGTTGTGGACCTGGGCGATGGAGGCGGCCGAGACCGGTACCGCGTCGAAGCTGACGAAGAGCGCCTCTACCGGCTGGCCCAGTTCCTCCTCCAGGATCTGGCGGGCCAGGGCGCCATCGAAGGGCGGCAGGTGGTCCTGCAGTTCGGCGAGGTCGAGGGCGACCTGGTCGCCCAGCAGGTCGGCGCGGGTCGACAGCATCTGGCCGAGCTTGATGAAGCTGGGGCCCATCTCGGTCAGCGCGCGGGCCAGCTTCTGGCCCGGCCGGCCCTCGGCCGCGCGGCGCGAGAAGCGGCGGGCGAGCCATACCAGGCCCGGCGCCATGCCGATCTCCTCCAGCGGCGCCAGGGCATCGTGGCGCGCCAGGGTACGGGCAATGCGCTGGAAGCGCAGCAGGGACCGGACGGTGCGAAGCATCGGTGTTCTGGTTCCGGACTAAATGCGCCAGCCGGAGTGCAGCGCAGCGATCCCGCCGGAGAGGTTGCGGTAGCGCACCTGGCCCAGGCCCGCCGCCGTCATCATCCCGGCCAGCACCTCCTGCGGTGGGAAGCGACGGATCGACTCGGCAAGATAGACATAGGACTCGCGGTCGCCGGCGACCGCGGCGCCCATGGCCGGCAGCACCTTGAAGGAATACTGGTCGTAGAGTTCGGTGAAGAGCGGTACCACGACGCGACTGAACTCCAGGCAGAGAAAGCGCCCGCCCGGCCTCAGCACGCGGCGCGCTTCGGCCAGCGCGCGGTCGATATGGGTCACGTTCCTGAGACCGAAAGCGATGGTGTAGGCGGTGACCGAGCCGTCCGGCAGCGGCAGCCGCTCTGCGTCGCCGCAGACCCAGGACAGACCTTTCAGCAGGCCGCGGTCGATGGCGCGATCACGCCCCACCGCCAGCATCTCCGCCGTCAAGTCGCAGACGATGACATGGCCTTGACCGGGCTGCAGGCGGTCGAGCACGCGACAGGCGATGTCGCCGGTGCCACCAGCGGTGTCCAGCAGCCTCAGGCCGGGGCGCGGGTTCAGCCAGTCGACCATGGCGCTCTTCCACAGCCGGTGGACGCCGCCCGACATCAGGTCGTTCATCAGGTCGTAGCGGCCGGCGACAGACCGGAAGACGCCGCGCACCAGCGACGGCTTTTCCCCTTCCCCGACCTCGCGATAGCCGAAGTGGGTCTTGCCCAGGTCCTCGGACGGGGGTTGGCCTGGAGTTTGGGGGGGTCCAGGAGCATCGGAAGGGTGACGTGCGGTCATTGCCGCGGACCATAGCGCGCGCCGCGCCGCCGCGCTACTCTGCGCGGCGTTTCTTCCCAGGGGCTTTTTCCGCCGCAGCCCCGATCCCGTCCCCAGGACCCATCCCGCCATGCCGGAGCTGCCCGAAGTCGAGACCGTGGTACGCGGCCTGCGCCCGAAGCTGGAGGGGCAGCGTCTGCGGCAGGTCGAGCAGCGCCGTCCCGACCTGCGCTTTCCCTTTCCGGAGAACTTTGCGCAGCGCCTCACCGGCCGCCGGGTCGAGCATATCGGCAGGCGCGCCAAGTACATGCTGCTGCATCTCGACGACGGCCAGGTGCTGCTCTGCCATCTCGGCATGTCGGGACGCATGGTGATCGTGGAGCGCGGGCGCGGCGGCACGCGCCTGCCGCTCGACCGCCACGACCACGTGATCTTCACCACCGAGGCCGGCACGGAGATCCGTTTCAACGACGTCAGGCGCTTCGGCATCATGGATCTCATCGCCGCGGAGGCGCTGGAGGCACATCCCCTGCTGCGCGCCCTGGGGCCGGAGCCCTTGAGCAACGATTTCAACGGCCCGACCCTGGCCGCCGCGCTGAAAGGCAAGCGCACGCCGATCAAGGCGGCGCTGCTCAACCAGCAGGTGGTGGCGGGACTCGGCAACATCTACGTCTGCGAGGCGCTGTTCTTCGCCGGCCTCTCGCCGCGCCGCCTGGCCTACACGGTCCAGGGCAATCGCGCCGAGAAGCTGGCCGCCGCGGTGCGCCAGGTGCTGGCCCGCGCCATCGAGGCCGGCGGTTCTTCCCTGCGCGACTACGTGCAGGCCAACGGCGAGCTCGGCTACTTCCAGCACGAATGGTCGGTCTACGGCCGCGAGGACGAGACCTGCAGAACCTGCGGCGCGCCGGTCAAACGGCTGGTGCAGAGCGGCCGCTCGACTTTCTACTGTCCTGCCTGTCAACGTTGAGGCAGGGAGGATTCTGTTTCAATGATCCGGTCTCTGGAGTAGGAAACGGCCATGTTTCGCGCTTTGCTGCACGGCTTCTTCGCCACCGTCTTGTTTTGCCTTGCCGCGCTGCCCGGTCTTGCCGCGGCGCAGGCTGCGGGTGACGACGGTGCAGGCGACGGTTACGTGGCGGGCATCGCCGATCTGCCGCTGATGCCGGGCTTGAAGGCACTGCCCGACAGCGGGCTGGTGTTCGACAAGCCGGGCGGTCGCATCGTCGAGGCCTTTGCCGAAGGCGCCATGACGCGGCAATCGGTCGTCGCCTTCTATGACGAGACCCTGCCGCAGCTGGGCTGGCAGCGCGAAGCACCCGGCGCCTATCTGCGCGAGGGCGAGCGCCTGAAGCTCGATCTCAGCCAGGACGCGCGGGGCATCACCGTTCATTTCAGACTCTTCCCGCAGTAGGGGAACGGTCCTCGATTCGGCGCAGCGGGCACGCGACTCGCGCCGCGCCGTGACGATCAGCGAGAAGGAAACGGGCATGAGCTACGAGAATATTGTCGTCGAGAAGGAAGCGGCCGTAGGGATCATCACCCTCAATCGGCCCAAGGCATTGAACGCGCTCTGCAAGGCGCTGATCGACGAGCTGGAAGAGGCGCTGGACGATCTGGAAAGCGACAATGCCATCGGCTGCATTCTGCTTACCGGCTCGGACAAGGCCTTCGCCGCCGGCGCCGACATCAAGGAGATGAAGGACAAGACCTATCAGGAGGCCTATGCCGAGGACTTCATCACGGAGGGCTGGGAGCGTTTGGCCAAGACGCGCAAGCCGGTGATCGCCGCGGTGGCCGGCTACGCGCTGGGCGGCGGCTGCGAGATCGCCATGATGTGCGATTTCATTCTCGCCGCCGACACCGCAAAGTTCGGCCAGCCGGAAATCACCATCGGCACCATTCCCGGCTCCGGCGGCACCCAGCGGCTGACCCGCTTCGTGGGCAAGTCGAAGGCCATGGAGCTCTGCCTGACCGGCCGCATGATGGATGCCGAGGAGGCCGAGCGCGCGGGGCTGGTGGCGCGTGTCGTTCCGGCCGCCGATCTGCTGGAGGAGGCGAAGAAGACGGCGCGCAAGATCGCCGGCCTGTCGCGCCCGGTGGTGATGATGGCCAAGGAGGCGGTGAACCGTGCCTACGAAACCACGCTCAGCGAGGGCATCAGGTTCGAGCGCCGGGTGTTTCATGCCACCTTTGCCCTCGAAGACCAGAAGGAAGGCATGGCGGCTTTCACCGACAAGCGCGCGCCGGTCTGGAAAAACCGCTGATTCCCGGCGCTTCCGGACCAGAAATTTCGGCCAGAAAGGCGGCTTGACGTACCCCGGGGGCGGGTCTATAACCCGCCCTTCCTCGTGTCCTGAGAACGATGTTTTAGGTAAATGGCAAATCATCAATCTGCCAAGAAGCGGATCCGCAGCAACGCCCGTCGGGCGGAAACCAACCGTGGGCGCGTCGGTCGCATCCGCACCTACGTGAAGGCGGTCGAGCTGGCAATCTCGGGCGGCGACAAAGCGGCTGCGCAAGCAGCGCTGCGCGCGGTCCAGCCGGAATTGGCGCGTGGCGTGCGCAGCGGCGTGATGCATAAGAATACCGTGGCGCGCAAGATGTCGCGCCTCTCGGCCCGCGTCAAAGGGATCTCCTAATCCCGCTCTGCGGATCGGACAAAATCCGAGTCCTGACGATGCCGCGCCTTTGACGACGAAGGCGCGGTTTTTCGTGCTTGCGGCGTAAGGCTTGACGACTTCGTCAAGGTTTCTTGTCGTCGCGTCTGGGTGATTCGATGTCACGCGCCGCCAAAAAAAACCCGTTCCCTATTCGATCCGCTTGTCACCCGAAGTCTATCTGGGTACATTAACTCTGTCGCGCTTGGGGGTCCTGAGAAAGAAATTCTAGGAAAAAGCAAAATAATAAGTCGCACCAACCAAGTAATTCCCGAAACGAATTATTCAGGTTGTAGCCGCCGCGGCGAGAGGTAGATGCACCTCTACGACATCGTTGTTTTTTTCGACCCGCCTGGCTCTTTTGGCCCAACCAAGCCGATCGCTCGAACAACTAAAGTCGACCGAGGTTGCCGACCACATCATGTACGATGCTTGTGCCTTCGCGGGGTTTTACCTCTGACAGAAGCGGCGCGTGATCGCGGTCGGAATGCATGCGGTGCTTGAGGGGGTAGTCTGAGATGGTTGGTGGAGACGGTGAGGCGATGGTCATCGCGCAATGGAACCGAGTGCGGGGACGTCTGCGCACTGAAGTCGGTGAAGCAGCCTATCGCAGCTGGTTGAAGCCCCTGATCCTTGCGGGGTCGCGTAACGGCAGACTGCGTCTTGCGGTGCCGACGCGCTTCATGCGCGACTGGGTGGCAAGCAACTACGCCGCGCGACTCTTCGCGCTGTGGAGTGAGGAAGACCCCGGGGTCGGCGGCATCGAGATCGTGGTGCAGCCGCCGGCGCGTCCGACTCCGAAGCCCGGTGCGGGTGTTGGCGTGGCGTTGCTCGGTGGGGTGACCGAAGTGCCGTGCGCCGAAACCATGGCCGGTGCTCAGCTCAATGGCATGACGGCGGCGCGTGCCGCGGAAAGCGACGTCAGGGCGCCGGCCGGTGCAGCGTCTTATGGCAGTTACGGCAGCGGGCAGGGTTCCGGCGGCAGCATCTCGGCGCCGCTCGATCCGCGCTTTACCTTCGACAACTTCGTCGTCGGTAAGCCGAATGAACTGGCCTACGCCGCGGCGCGCCGCGTTGCGGAGGCGCCGACGACGCCCTTCAATCCGCTGTTCCTTTACGGCGGCGTCGGGCTCGGCAAGACCCATCTCATGCATGCCATCGGTCTGCACATCAAGAAGCAGACGCCGGAACGCAGCATCATCTATCTCTCCGCCGAGAAGTTCATGTACCAGTTCGTGCGCGCGCTGCGCACGAAAGACACCATGGCCTTCAAGGAACAGTTCCGCTCAGTCGACGTGCTGATGATCGACGACGTGCAATTCATCGGCGGGCGCGAGGCGACACAGGAGGAGTTCTTTCATACCTTCAACGCCCTGGTCGACCAGAACCGCCAGGTCATCGTCTCGGCGGACAAGTCGCCGAGCGATCTGGAGGGCGTCGAGGAGCGCATGCGCTCGCGTCTCGGCTGGGGCCTCGTCGCCGACATCCACCCGACCACCTACGAGCTGCGCCTCGGCATCCTGCAGGCCAAGGCCGAGCAGTCGAGCAGCGACATTCCGGTGAAGGTGCTGGAGTTCCTCGCCCACAAGATCACTTCCAACGTGCGCGAGCTGGAAGGTGCCCTCAACCGCATCCTCGCGCATGCCACCCTGGTGGGCCGGCCGATCACCCTGGAGACCACCCAGGAGGTGCTGCACGACCTGCTGCGCGCCAACGACCGCCGGGTGACCATCGAGGAGATCCAGAAGCGGGTCTCGGCTCACTTCAACGTGCGCATCGCCGATATGCACTCGGCGCGCCGGGCGCGTGCCGTTGCCCGCCCCCGCCAGGTCGCCATGTACCTCTCCAAGCAGCTGACGTCCCGTTCGCTGCCGGAAATCGGCCGCAAGTTCGGCGGTCGCGACCACACGACGGTGATGCACGCGGTGCGCAAGGTGGAAGAGCTGAAGGCCACCGACGCGAGCTTCGCCGAGGACGTCGAGCTGCTGCGCCGCATGCTGGAGGCCTGAAACCCGCCGGCAGGTGGCTTTTCCGGCCCTCCCCCCGACGTTGTGGGGCCGCCAGAGGCCGGGAAAAGCCAGCCAATAGAGTCGCTTAGCAGGTGCATCACAGGCTGCCGCCAGGACGGCGGCCCGAGGCGCCTCAAGTGCGCTTAAAGCTTACGCTTTCCCCCTTCCGTGCTATACTCGCCAGCCGCGCTGCGGAGCCGCATTTGCGGGCTTGGCGCGCGGTGTCGATGGACTCTTCGATCGGTGCCGGCGGTTTGGGCGCCGCAGCCGGGGAGGGGTCGCGCGGACCCCGTATCGGGGCCCGTCGGCCAAGCTGAAGCAAGGGCTGAAAAGCACCCCAAGGCACGCAAAGAACGATCAACACCATTGCCCAAAGGCCAAGCATCCGATCATGAAGCTGACCATTGAACGCGCTGCGCTCCTCAAGTCCCTCACGCACGTGCAAAGCGTCGTGGAACGGCGCAACACCATCCCCATCCTCTCCAACGTGCTGATCGAGGCGGACGACCAGACGCTCTCGCTGACCGCCACGGACATGGACCTGACGGTGATCGACCGCATCGCGGCCACAGTGGGCCAGTCCGGCGCCACCACGGCCCCGGCCCATACCCTCTACGATATCGTGCGAAAGCTGCCGGAAGGCGCGCAGGTCGAGATCGAGGCCGGCGGCGATGACTCCCGCCTCAAGCTGAAGGCCGGGCGTTCCACCTTCACTCTGGCGACGCTGCCGCGCGAGGACTTCCCGCTGACCTCCGGCGACGATCTGCCGCAGGCCTTCACTCTGCAGGCCAGCGAGCTGCGCACCCTGATCGACCGCACGCGCTTTGCCATCTCCACCGAGGAGACGCGCTACTATCTGAACGGCATCTACCTGCACGCCGCGCAGAGCAACAGCCTGCCGGTATTGCGCGCGGTGGCGACGGACGGCCACCGCCTCGCGCGGGTCGAGATGCCGCTGCCCGAGTCTGCCAAGGACATGCCGGGCGTCATCGTGCCCCGCAAGACGGTGGGCGAGCTGCGCCGCCTGGTCGACGGCATCGACGATCCGGTGGAAATCGCGCTGTCCGACACCAAGATCCGTTTCGCCTTCGGCTCCACCGTGCTGACCTCCAAGCTGATCGACGGCACCTTCCCGGACTACGAGCGGGTGATCCCCGCCGGCAACGACAAAGTGCTGGAGGTCGACCGCAAGACCTTCGCAGAGGCCGTCGACCGCGTGTCCACCATTTCCTCGGAGAAGAGTCGCGCAGTGAAGATGGCGGTCGACAAGGGCGCGCTGACGCTGTCGGCCAACAGCCCGGAGAACGGTACCGCCGTGGAAGAGCTGGAGATCGACTACGACGGCGCCGGCATCGAGATCGGCTTCAACTCGCGCTACCTCCTCGACATCACACAGCAGATCGAGGGCGAGGCGGCGCAGTTCACCATGGCCGATCCGGCTTCCCCGACCATCGTGCGCGAAGTGACCGACAGCAGCGCGCTCTACGTGCTGATGCCGATGCGCGTATAGGACTGGATCTCTGAAACCATGAGCCCCTGCTGCAACAACGCCCGTCTGTCGTCTTGTTGAGCGCCGCCGCCTGGGGCGATACGGAGCCCGGCGCCGTGTCGCAGCAGAGGATCGAGACCGGCGTCTGGCTGCGCCGTCTGCTGGTGACGCAGTTCCGTTGCTACGCCCAGGCCGAGCTGCGCCTGGCGCCGGCGCCGGTGGTGCTGACAGGGCCGAACGGCGCCGGCAAGACCAATCTCCTGGAGGCGGTCTCCTTCCTGTCGCCCGGCCGCGGACTGCGCCGCGCGCGGCTCAGCGAGATCGACCGCCGCCGGCCGGGTGAGACCGCTGCCTTCGGCGGCCAGCCATGGGCGGTGGCGGCGACGGTCATGACCCCGGACGGCCTGCGCGAACTCGGCAGCGGGCGCGAGGCGGCACAGAATGAAGGGGCACAGAGCGGCAGTTCCGGGCGTGAGCGGCGTCTGGTGAAGGTCGACGGCGCTGTGGCACGCGGCCAACAGGCGCTGGCCGAGGTGCTCTCCGTGGTCTGGCTGACACCGCAGATGGACGGCCTGTTCCGCGAAGGTGCCGGCGGCCGGCGACGCTTTCTCGATCGCCTGGTCTACGGCTTCGATCCGGAGCACCCAGCGCGCTGCAATGCCTATGAGCACTCCCTCAGGGAGCGCGCGCGCCTGCTGAAGCGCGGCGGCGGCGATGTTGCCTGGCTCGCCTCGCTGGAGGACTCCATGGCGACGCGCGGCGTCGCCATCGCCGCGGCGCGGCTCGACATGGTGGAGCGCCTGCAGCACGCCTGCGACAGCGCCGAGGGGCCCTTTCCCAAAGCGGCGCTGGGCCTTGACGGCGCGGTGGAGGTCTGGCTACGCCAGGGCCCGGCGCTGGCCGCCGAGGACCGCCTGCGCGACGGCCTCGCCGAGCGCCGCCGTGCCGATGCCGAAAGCGGCGGGGCCGGCCTCGGGCCGCACCGCAGCGATCTGCTGGCCCATCACCGTGCCAAGGGCGTGGCGGCTGAGCACTGTTCGACGGGTGAGCAGAAGGCGCTGCTGATCGCCATCCTGCTGGCCCATGCACGCCTGCTGACCTTGGAGCGCGGCACAGCGCCGCTGCTGCTGCTTGACGAGGTGGCGGCCCATCTCGACGCGGCGCGGCGGGCGGCGCTCTACGAGGAGATCCTCGGCCTTGGCGCCCAGGCCTGGCTGACCGGCACCGACGCCGCCGATTTCGACGGCCTGCAGGGCCAGGCGCAGTTCTTTGCGGTCCATGACGGGACCGTCCACGCGGGGACCGGCCCGGCCTAGGGCGGAGATCCCACGATCCAATCTCTAGTGAGCGACATCAGGTTTCTGAATGAGCAACGACGACGATAAGACGATCGAATCAAGCCCGGTCAAACCCGGCCGCAAGCGCGCGGCGGCGACCGACTACGGCGCGGAGTCCATCAAGGTGCTGCGTGGCCTGGAGGCGGTGCGCAAGCGCCCGGGCATGTATATCGGCGACACCGATGATGGTTCGGGCCTGCACCACATGGTCTATGAGGTGGTCGACAACGCCATCGATGAGGCGCTGGCCGGCTACTGCGACACCGTTTCGGTGACGCTGAACGGTGACGGCTCTGTGACCGTGGCCGACAACGGCCGCGGCATTCCCGTCGACATCCATGCCGAAGAAGGCGTCTCGGCAGCCGAGGTCATCATGACCCAGCTACACGCCGGCGGTAAGTTCGACCAGAATTCCTACAAGGTCTCCGGTGGCCTGCACGGCGTCGGCGTCTCGGTGGTGAACGCGCTCAGCGAATGGTTGGAACTGACCATCTGGCGCGGCGGACGTGAACATACCATGCGCTTTATGGGCGGCGATGCTCAGTCACCACTGGTTCAGCAGGGCGACGTCGGCGACAAGTCAGGCACGCAGATTACCTTCCAGCCGTCGCCGAAGATTTTTACCAATATCGAATACGACTTCGCCACGCTGGAACATCGACTGCGCGAACTGGCCTTCCTAAACTCGGGGGTACGCCTGACGCTGACCGACGCGCGCAGCGCCGAACCGAAGGACATCGAGCTCTACTACGAGGGCGGCCTGGTCGCCTTCGTGAACTACCTCGACCGCACCAAGACCGTGCTGATCGAACCGCCAATCACCATGTCGGCGGAGCGCGACGGCCTTATCGTCGAGGTCGCCATGCAGTGGACCGACAGCTATCACGAGACCATGCTCTGCTTCACCAACAACATTCCGCAGCGCGACGGGGGCACGCATCTGGCCGGCTTCCGTGGGGCGCTGACGCGCCAGGTCAACACCTACGCCACGTCCTCCGGCCTGCTGAAGAAGGAGAAGGTGCAGCTGACCGGCGACGACGCCCGCGAAGGGCTGACCTGCGTGCTGTCGGTGAAGGTGCCCGATCCGAAATTCTCCAGCCAGACCAAGGACAAGCTGGTGTCCTCCGAGGTGCGTCCGATCGTCGAATCGGTGGTCAACGAACGCCTCGGCCAGTTCTTCGAGGAGCATCCGCAGGAGGCCCGGCGCATCGTCGGCAAGGTAGTCGAGGCGGCGGCGGCGCGCGAGGCAGCGCGCAAGGCGCGTGAACTGACCCGGCGCAAGGGCGCGCTCGACATCTCCTCCCTGCCCGGCAAGCTGGCCGACTGTCAGGAACGCGATCCCGCCAAGTCGGAACTCTTCATCGTCGAGGGCGATTCGGCCGGCGGCTCCGCCAAGCAGGGTCGCGACCGCAAGAACCAAGCCATCCTGCCGCTGCGCGGCAAGATCCTGAACGTGGAGCGCGCGCGCTTCGATAAGATGCTGTCGTCGCAGGAAATCGGCACGCTGATCACGGCGCTCGGCACCGGCATCGGGCGCGACGAGTTCAACATCGAGAAGCTGCGCTACCACAAGATCATCATCATGACCGACGCCGACGTGGACGGTAGCCATATCCGCACGCTCCTGCTGACCTTCTTCTTTCGGCAGATGCCGGAGCTGCTGGAGCGCGGACATCTCTACATCGCACAGCCGCCGCTCTACCGGGCCAAGCGAGGCGATTCGCTGCGCTATCTGAAGGGCGACCGCGAGATGGAGAGCTACCTGATCGACAGCGGCCTGCGCGACGCGGTGCTGACGCATCACGCCGAGGGCCAGATCGCCGGCGAAGATCTGCGCCGTCTGGTGGAGCGTTCGGTGCGCGCCCGTCATTTCATGGAGCCGCTGATCCGCAAGGTCGGCAATGCCGACGTGGTCGAGCAGGCCGCCATCGCCGGGGCGCTCAGCGGCGAGGTTCTCGCCGACGATGTCCGGGCCTCGCAGGCGGCGGAGTCCATCGCCACGCGCCTCGACGCCTTGGCACCAGACCACGAAAAGGGCTGGCAGGGCGGCTCGCTGCCCGACGGCGGCCTCAACTTCACCCGCACGCTGCGCGGCGTGGCCGAGCAGCGCCTGATCGACGGGCCGCTGATCCGCAGCAGCGAGGCGCGGCGCCTCGACGAGATGGCCGCCGAGCTGCGGGAGGGCTACGCCGAGCACGGTGAGCTCACCTCGAAGGAAAAGACCTACCGTATCGCCGGGCCGATCGGTCTGGTGACGGCGATCTTCGAACTCGGCCGCAAGGGCGTCAGCGTGGCGCGCTACAAGGGTCTCGGCGAGATGAATCCGGAGCAGCTCTGGGAGACGACGCTGGATCCCAACGTGCGCGCCCTGCTGCAGGTCAGGGTGGCCCACGCCGACGAGGCGGAAGACGTATTCTCCACACTGATGGGCGATGTCGTCGAACCGCGGCGCGAGTTCATACAACAGCATGCGCTGGAGGTTGCGAACCTCGACGTCTAACGGCGCTCAGCGCGTGGGCGCCCCAAGATTGCCACCGGGAAGGTTGAGCAAGCTGTAGTGAAACATCGCCGATTTCTCTATCAATAGGATCATGGCCGAGAAGAGTCGGAACGGCTCGAAGAGCCGGGCGGGGTCTGCCGGCGGCAACGGCCGCAAGCGTAAGACCACCGCCTCCAGTCAGCCGGCCAAGGGCCGCCCCGGCCGTCGGGCCAAAGTGGCGCGCGCGGGCGGTGTGCTGCGCCGCGTGTTGACCTGGGCGCTGGTCGCTGCCATCTGGTGCGTCGTCGTCGTCTCCGGCGGATTGGCCTGGTACGCCTACGACCTGCCGGAAGTCGGCGCGATCGAGAAGATGACGCGGCAGCCGAATGTCACCCTGCTGGCCGCCGACGGTACGCGCCTGGCCTCCTACGGCGACCGCTTCGGGGCAACCTACGGCCTGCGCGAACTGCCGCCGCATCTGCCGCACGCCGTGATCGCGGTGGAGGACCGCCGCTTCTACGACCACGGTGGCATCGACCTTCGCGGCCTGTTGCGCGCGGTCTACGTGAACCTTCGCGACGGGCGCATCTCGCAGGGCGGATCGACTCTCACCCAGCAGCTCGCCAAGAATCTCTTCCTGACCTCCGAGCGCACCCTGAAGCGCAAGATCCAGGAGGTCATGCTGGCCTTCTGGCTGGAACGCCGCTTCACCAAGGACCAGATCCTCACCATTTACCTCAACCGGGTTTACCTTGGCGCTGGCACCTACGGCGTCGATGCTGCAGCGCGCCACTACTTCGGCAAGCCGGCGACGCGGGTGACGCTCTACGAAGCGGCTCTGCTCGCCGGCCTCCTGAAAGCGCCTTCGCGACTCAATCCGACGCGCGATCCCGCCGGTGCCGACCAGCGCGCCGGCCTGGTGCTGCAGACCATGGTCGAGGCCGGCTTCGTCACCACGGCGCAGGCCGGCGAAGCCCTGCAGCAGAAGACGCCGACCCGCGACGCGCGCGACGACATCGCGCCCTACCTGGCCGACTGGGTGCTGGCGCAGGTGCGCGACTACCTCGGCGGCATCGACACCGACATCCGCGTGGTCACCACCATCGATCCCAGCCTGCAGCGCATCGCCAACGAGGAGTTGACGGCGCTGTTGGCGGCAGAGGGAGCCAACCGCAAGGCAGGGCAGGCCGCACTGGTGAGCCTGGCGCCCGACGGCGCGATGCGCGCGCTGGTCGGCGGTCGCGACTACGGCGACAGCCAGTTCAACCGCGTCACCCAGGCACTGCGCCAGCCCGGCTCCGCCTTCAAGCCGTTCGTCTATCTCGCTGGTCTGGAGGCGGGCCTCAATCCGGACAGCATCGTGAAGGATGCACCGGTGCGCGTCTCCAACTGGACGCCGGACAACTACAACGGCCGCTACTACGGCGACGTCACCCTGCGCGAATCCTTTGCCCGCTCGCTGAACTCGGTGGCGGTGCGGCTGACCCAGAAGGTCGGCCCCAAGACCGTGGTGGCTACCGCCCAGCGCCTCGGCATTTCCAGCGATCTGCGGCCGACTGGTGGCATTGCGCTCGGCGCCTCGGAGGTGACGCTGCTCGACCTCACCGGCGCCTATGCCGCCTTCGCCAACCAGGGCCGCCGAGTCATGCCCTACGGCATCACCGAGGTCCGCGACGCCGCCGGCCGGCTGCTGTTCCAACGCGACCGCACAGCGGGCGATCCGGTGGTCTCGGCGCAGCACCTGGCGCAGATGGTCAACATGATGTCGGCGACGGTGGTCTGGGGCAGCGGCAAGGCGGCTCAGCCCGGCCGCGCGGCTGCCGGCAAGACCGGCACCAGCCAGGACTTCCGCGATGCCTGGTTCATCGGTTTCACGGCAGAGCTGGTGACCGGCGTATGGTTCGGCAACGACGACTCCACGCCGATGGACAAGGTCACCGGCGGCTCGCTGCCGGCGCGCCTCTGGGGCAGTGTCATGAAGCGCGGCCTGGAGGGCCTGCCGCAGCGTCCCCTGCCGGGCGGCGGCGAGCTGGTGGCGCAGAACCAGCAGGACGACAGCATCGGCGGCTTCATCGATCGCATCCTGAAGGGCCTGACATCCTCCTCGACGCCGTCAGGGGCGACGCAGCGTCCGGCGGCGCAGAACCGCCCGGCCGCCCGCCAAAAGGACGACCTGCCCTTCTGGCAGCAGCAGGAACAGCGGGACTAGAGCGCCGGGCGATTAATCTGCAACATAGCCTGCGTCTTTGAGGTAGTTCCAG